>JAAZVZ010000031.1 GCA_018623155.1 Glaciecola sp. | reverse complement strand
CCAGTAGTGTCACCTAACATTGGGTAAGTGACCTTGCTGATCGCTTCTGAGTTTTCATGCCATGCTTTGTGGACAAAGTGTGAGTCTGTTGATACTGCGTATACCTCAACACCCAATTCTTTTAATTCACCGTAAACATTTTGCATGTCTTCTAATTCAGTTGGACATACAAATGTGAAGTCTGCTGGGTAGAATAAGAATACAGACCATTTGCCTTTGACATCCGTTTCAGAGTTGATGGTGACAAAATCTTTTTCGCCTGGCACAAATGCTTGTGTTTCAAATTGAGGGATAGTTTGGTTAATTTTAGCCATTTTTATAATCCTTAAAGTAAAAAATAAAGTTCGTTATTACAAATCGTTCGTTGGAATTTTTTTAACCTCTCCGCTGAACTTGTTTAAATTATGGCAAAGAAATCAAAACACTTAAAATGAATGATTACGATTATACTAATCGTAAAAACAGATTAGCTTTACTGCTGGATATAAAAAAACCTGCATAGCTATCCAGAGCATAAGCAGGTCTACAATGTGAAACAGGAGGCACGTGTTGTTTAAACAGTAAAATAATAAACGCCTTGTTTCTCATATCGTGTTAAATCACCTTTAGCCAGTAGATAATTGACATGTGCGTAAGCCTCGGCTATCGCAAAAAACATACCGTGCTCGTTTAAATCACGCGCAAATAAATGCGGTAAAATACCCATGATGGTCTGTGGCTTTTGGCAGATATTACGAAGTGTCATTAAATGAGCATCGTGGTGTGCTCTAAGCTCCGCAATACGAGCATGGACACCGACAAAGGGTTGCCGATGTGAAGGCAAAACCAACGTATCTGAATGGCAATGCGAAAAGTTATCTAAACTGCTCAAATAACCTGCTAATGGATTGCTGTCCGGTTGAGTAGAATAACTCCCTATATTAGGAGTAATTTCAGGTAATATCTGGTCACCTGCAATCAATAATCGACGTTCAGGGCAATATAAACTGATGTGTTCTGGGGAATGGCCTTCACCCAAGATACACTCCCAAGAAAAACCATTGATAGCCAATACCTGGCCAGAACGCAAACGCTGGAAACTCAAAGGTAGTGGTGACACGATTTGCTTGAAGCCACCATTGCCGGTGGACATCTTCCTAACTGTATCGGCATCAAGACCTGCACGTTGAAAATACAATACATCTTGCCAATTATCGGCTTCCTGAGCACCTGCAAAGAGAGCTCTAGAGGCAAAATATTCAGTCTGAGACATATAAAGAGGCACGCGCAAAGATTCTGTCAAATAACCGGCGCAGCCCACATGATCAGGATGCATATGAGTAACGATGACTCGTGAGATTGGTCCGTCAAGTTGGTCTTGAATCCTAGCCCAAATGGCTTTCGTTGTCTTTGAGCAGATCCCTGTATCAACAAGCGCCCAACCGTCCGTGTCTCTTATTAAATACAAATTAATATGGTCAAGCGCAAACGGCAAAGGCATCCGTAACCAATATAAGTCTTCAGCAATAATCTGCAGCTCACCAGGAGCTGGCGCAGTAATATCACTCGGCATAAGTTGGGACATAATCAATCCATTAATTCAATTTACTAAAGTGTACCCGAACTCAATATCACTGTGGCTGATAATTTTGTATGAACGACTATTCAGCGAGTTTATTTGAGGCTTCGCTCAACCAAAATCATATGCGGGACCGTCAGTGCAAATAATCCGATAAACATCATCGCTAAAACACCTTGCTCGATGTTTTTGCCCCAAAACAAATACAAGCCTGCACCAAGTATCATAGTGAGTATAACAAATGGAGTCGATACATTGACCAGCTGGACTGGAGAGAGGTTGAATTTTTCGCAATATTTGATGTAGTACCACAGAGAATGCAGACTGATAAAATAGACCAAAAAATACACCAGTAGACTCGTGGTCACAAGTAACGTAATTAGGGCGAAAATTTCCAAAATTAACATAAAATCTGGTGTGATTTTTTTGCGACACACTCCAGCAAATAACATGAAACAGACAATGATAAAGCACAGTTGCATGGCAATAATAATCGCTTCAGACCAAGATTGACTTAAGTACAGCCATTGCAGATATTCTTGAGTTTCAGAAAACGCAAAAATAGCGGGTGCACATAATACAAAAATAGCCAAACACACAGAATAAGTAGACCTACAATACACTTGCCAATCGTTGCGAAAGTGCCATACGCTGATCGCCATAAAAATTAAAAAACATAACACTGGTAGCCACAACCACAGTACAAACATGATGGATGATATAGCTATGTAACCCACTACAAACATCATTGCTTGTCGAAAACCTGGACGGTTATGACGACGATATAAATCAAAATCAAGCGCACCGTGGGGAATACCCAAAAAACAAAATGCGAGCGCTAATCCCCACCAGCCCCAATACGAAAAGTCCAGCTGTGGATGTTGTTCAAACACTAATATCGCTAAAAGAGAGATAATAATAACTAATTGACTTAAGGTAGTTCGCATTGTGAGTTGGTGCATACTTACCTCAGCACGCTTTTGATAAATGGACGCTTCGGCACACTGAGTACAACTTCCCACCACACTCCTGGGGATAATCGATTATTCATAAAAGCAATAAAATTTTGTGTCTTCATAGCTGAAACCATTTGCATAAAAATAGTTGGACATAAACTCGGTTGCGCCTTGATTACACGCAAAAACACACCATCCATAAAGCGTGTCATTCTCCCGAAACTAGATACCTTGTTATATAAACCCAGCATCGCAGACACTTGTCTTTGGATCTGAACAAAAGCATAGCCAGTTGCCGGACGCATCATCCCACTGTGTGCGCCAACTTTATTGTGTGCATGGTCAATCTTGGTATCCATCGGCAAATATGCCTGTTCCTCAGACACAATAGTATACTCAGCAAAATCCCGGCTTAGCCTTAGCTGTGTCCATTGCTTTAATGTATCCACACTTGGCGCGGTCGCACTAAAACTGGTTACTTCGACAAGCAGCTCTGTTTTACTCAGAGGTAAGATGTAATCAAATACAAAATGCTCTGCGCAAGCATCCTCAACCACCCTCATATCCCCCATAATAATAGCTGTATTTAAAGGGTATGGATGGTTAGGCACACGCACTGTCAAGCCAACAAATGCTTGGGTCATCTGATTGGTTGGAAGACATGTTCCCCACTCTCCGCGAGCGTCTAATAATTTATGTTGAGGCAACTCATCCAAATTAGCCTGCCATCCCATTACTAGATCAACCGATTCAGAGTTTTCGATTTTGGTTAAGGCATATTGATAAAATGCGTCGCTAGACAGACGACAATAAGGTAAGTCAGTGTGGGACAACGTGCACTGTTCTTTACTGTCATCAAACACTGTGTATTGATAAGTCTGAGAAATCAAATTAGAGAGATAACTAGGCACATCATCATCAAGCCAAAAACACCAATTCCTATCATGATGGTAGTTCCTGCGTGACTCAATAACCAAGACTTTTTTCGGTAATGCATGCTCAATGACGGCTAGAGCATAACTCAGACCAAAAACACCCCCACCGACAATGATTGTATCGTACTCATTGAACTGCGTTGGACGGTTTTGTAAGACCATTATATATTGGCCACTTTTGCCTGAATGGGTTGATGTAAAGCGTCATCATGCTTAGGTAAGCGAAATACTGAATCGTGCCTAAAACGCAAAACGGCCTTTACTGCAAGAATACATTTTCTCCAAAATGGGACAAACACACGTCCTTTTTGATAATCGCACTGTCTTGCCATTAAAACCATACCGATTTCTCGATACACTAACATAGCAACACCTATTGCTCGTCGATTCTGTACAGGTATAGCTTGGATGCCATATGATGCGCTAGCGTAATAAGACTCAGCGAGTTGCAGAAGACGTTCAATCGCATTTACGACTAATTGCTTCTGTGCTCCACTGGCCTTGACGATCTCATCTGGACTCATATGCTCAATCCAATCCGCAGGCAAATAACAACGATGATTTTGTGCATCAGTTAATACATCACGAGCAATATTGGTTAATTGCATTGCGATACCCAAATCAATCGCAAATGGCTCGGCTTCTTTAGGCGCTCTTAGGATAGGACGCATCAGACATCCTACCGTTCCAGCAACGCCATAACAGTAGTTGATTAGTTCTGTTGGATTTTGTACTCGAACCTCGGATAAATCACTGTAAATCGTATCAATTAAGTCGTTCGAAACCAGAGTAGAGAGATGATAATGTTGTTTTAAAGCAAAATAATCCATCAACCAGGGCATCTTTGAATATCCTGCCGCAATATCCTTCTGAATCACGCTATAGGCTTCAACTGCTTCATCAGCTTCACTTTCATCTACAACATCATCTAATATGCGACAAAATTGATATAAGCGGGCCGCATCACGTGCGGTTCGCTCATCCAAAAACCATTGTGCAAAACGAAAACTTTTACCATGGTAACTTAATGTTGCTTGAGCATGTTCTACGGTGTTGCTAAGCGCATCAACCGACATCGGCCAGCCCCTCCACTTCAGGAATTAATTTATCCAACACTTTCGCAGAACACAATACACCAGGCATCCCAGCCCCTGGATGGGTCCCTGCACCAACTAGATACAGATTATCAAACCCTTCTGCCTTGTTGTGATAACGGAACCAAGCCGACTGAGTTAAGGTCGGAGCAATCGAGAAACCTGTGCCAAGATGCGTATCATACTGTTCAACAAAATCCGCTGGCGTCATGTGAAATTGCACTTTGAGGTGTTGGCTTAGTCCAGGCATGATAGAAGCCTCTAAAGCTGCTATCACCTTGTCTGCATACTCTTGCCCTTGTTTTTCCCAATCGATTTGAGCAGCCATATTAGGAACTGGAGACAGTACATAAAAAGAATCACACCCTTCAGGTGCAAAAGAAGGATCTGTGGCTGTGGGTCTATGTAGATACAACGAAAAGTCTTCCGCCAATATCTGTTTGTTAAATATATCATCCAACAGGGGTTTATACCGTTTACCTAACCAAATGGTATGGTGTACCACATCATCATATTGCTTATCGGTACCAAAATATAAGACAAATAACCCCATAGAGTGCTTCGCCGTAGCCGTTTTGGCTCGTGTCATGATATGTTGTTTTTGTTGTGGTATGACTTTGCGGTACAAATGCGATGGATCCATATTTGAAACGACCACATCAGCAGAATAATGTTCGCCATCAGCTGTATCAACACCAGTAACACGCTGACCTTGGTAAGTAAACCCAGTTACGTGTGCTTGGGTGATGATCTCGATCCCTTCTTCACGCATGAGTTTCTCTAAAGCATTGACTATGGCTCCTGTACCTCCCATAGCAAAATGTATCCCCCACTCCCGTTCCAAAAAATGAATCAGGTTATAGATACAGGTTGTGTCAAACGGATTCCCACCTACCAACAATGGTTGAATAGAAAATGCTTGTCTCAACTTTTCAGATTGTAGGTATTTACATACCAGTTGCCAGACGGTTTTGTGAGAGTTTAAGCGCAACAAATGAGGAATTTGTTTCACCATCTTAGAAAATTCGTTAAAGGGCTCATCCGCTAATTGTGTAAAGCCAACATCAAAAATCTCTTCAGATGCTTTTAACAACGACAAGTAGCCTTGTTCATCTTCCGGAGCTACCCGGCGAATTTCTGCAATTGTATCCTCGACAGTGCCGCCGTAATCAAAATAGCTATTATCTGGATAAACAAATCGATACCAAGGCTCTAACGGTACGAACTCTACATAATCTTCACGCTTCTTTTGAAATAACTCAAATAACTCGTCAAACAAAAAGGGAGCGGTGACCACAGTCGGTCCAGCATCAAACGTGAACCCTTCGCGCTGAAATACCTGCGCACGTCCACCGAGTTGGGAGCCTTTATCGAGTAGAGTCACTTGATAGCCTTTTGCGCGCATTCGCAAGGCAGCGGCTATGCCACCAAAACCCGCGCCAACCACAATTGCTGATTGTTGCTGCATATTACCCTCTTATTACTATAAAATTTCTTTTTATACGGGTAAATGTCAAGCGCGGTTTAACAATTTGCTAACAAACTGACAAATTATTGGAGGAAAAAATACATCGTCATGCCAATACTGAACACAAGTACAATATTGCGCATCACCATATCTGAACAGAATTTAGAGATACGTGCAGCCAAATAAGCTCCAGCCATATTACCAATGAGTAACACGCTACCAAGATACCATGCAATCATGTCTTGCCAGACAAATACAACCAAAGCAGACAACGACACAGTTACCGAAACAAGGAGTTTTAAGCCGTTCATTAAAGCCATATTTTGTAAGCCCATCAGGGCGCACACACTCAATAAAATAATACCAAGCCCGGCATTAAAAAATCCACCGTAAACACTGCATAAAAGCATGAAAATTGAACCAACCACATAGGCTTTTAAGGGCGATGATGGTCGGGTTGCTCGGCGTTTTAGCCACTGTGAAAGATACGGACCGATAGCAAATAGCACCGTAGCAAAAAGCAACAGCCAAGGAATCAAATCGGAAAAAGCGTCGTTGGAAAACTGCAATAACAGCACTCCACCAATGGCTCCGCCCAAGATGCCCATTGTGGAATACAAGATCGTCAGGCGTTTGTTCGCCAATAATTCCTCACGAAACGCATAGGCACCGCTTATATACCCTGCACATGAAGCAAAGGTGTTCGTTGCATTCGCAAACACCGGTGGGATCCCAACAAATACTAATGCCGGAAATGAGATAAAACTTCCACCACCAGCAATGGCATTGACAATGCCACTGAGCAATCCAGCCGCTAATAATATAAAAAACTCAGTCACGAGTAGTCCTAGACAACATGAGTGCAAAACGATATGTTACCTGCACAATAATAAAGGAATACGACAATGAAAAAACCTCTTCTGATGAGTTGTGCGCTACTGCTTGCGTGTACTGTTTTCGCTGAAACAACTTCAACATCCAATTATCTAGAATACAAAGATATCTTTAATCTAGAATATGCTGCTAAGCCAACAGTATTAAGTGCTAACACAGTGATTTATGAACGTCACAGTATGGACATTATGGCCGATACTCGACGCACTAATCTATGGATAGTTGATCTTGAGAATAACACACACTATCCCTTATTGTCCGACAGTAAAAATCATTTTGCACCTGTGCTTTCGTCGAATGGCAAGCATCTTGCCTACCTTTCATCAAAAGAAGACAAGGTTCAGATCTATGTGCGTCAGCTCGATAACGGCGCCACCACAAAAGTCACAGATGTGGCAATGACACCGAGTCAAATGGCCTTTTCTCCAGATGATAAACACATCGCATTTGTCATGTTTACTCCAACCAAAACGAAACCTTTGTTCACTCTGGATGGTAAACCAGAAGGCGCCAAATGGGCAGCAAGCCCTCAATATATTGAACAGACGCTGTTTCAACGCGATGGTCGAGGCATGAACAAACCCGGCAATATGCAGGTGTTCATTGTACCTACTATCGGCGGTACACCTAGACAAATCTCATCTGGCAACTATGACTACAACAGTCAGATTAGCTGGTCCAAGGATGGCAAGACATTATATGTTTCTGCCAATACCCATGATGATCGTGACTTTGATGTCTTTAATACGGATGTTTTGGCCCTTGATGTATTTACTGGGGAACAAACAGCATTAACTAATGATTCAGGGCCTGAAAACAACCCTTTGTTAAGCCCTGATGGCAAATTCATTGCTTATACTGGGTTTGTTGATAATGGTCGTTCATTTCAAGTCCAACAGCTGTATGTTATGAATAATGATGGCTCAAATTACCGTCTCCTCACGAGCGATCTCGATCGTTCAGTCAGTGATTTACAATGGTCTCGAGATGGGAAAGGCCTGTATTTTAGTTATGACGACCACGGCAAGAAGCACGTTGGTTTTGTTTCACTCAATGGAAAATTAGACGTCCTAACAGATGTCTTAGGTGGACAAAGTATTGGCCGACCCTATACTTCCGGAGACTATACTGTAATGCCTGATGGGCAAGTCGTAGTGACTGCGTCGATTGGCACACAACCGGCTGATTTAGCTCTGGTTAAAAACGATGACATCATTCCTTTGACTGATTTGAACAGTGATGTGTTCGCGCACAAAACACTCAATGCTCCAGAGCTTTTGACCGTCAAAAGCAGCGTGGACAATAGAGAACTACAAGCGTGGGTAGTAAAACCTCCAGGTTTTGATCCGACTAAAAAATACCCCATGATCTTAGAGATCCATGGCGGTCCACATACCGCATACGGTCCTGAGTTTTCCGCTGAAGTGCAGCTGTTTGCTGCAGCCGGTTATGTAGTCATTTATGGTAACCCTCGTGGTTCAACCTCACAGGGGAGTGAATTTGCTAATACTATTGATAAAAACTACCCGTCTGAAGACTATAATGATTTGATGGATATGGTAGACGGTCTTATTGCCAAGGGCTACATCGATGAGAACAACCTATTTGTGACCGGAGGATCAGGTGGCGGTGTACTCACTGCTTGGATCATCGGTAATACCGACCGCTTTGCCGGCGCCGTTGTCGCCAAACCTGTTATTAATTGGATCAGTATGATTGGTACTTCAGATATCTACACATTTATGGCACGTTACTGGTTTACCGATTTACCATGGAATGACATTGACCAGTATTGGTCTCGCTCTCCCCTGCGTCTGGTTGGTAATGTTACTACTCCGACTATGGTACTCACCGGTGAATTAGATGTGCGAACGCCCATGGCAGAATCAGAGCAATATTATGGGGCATTGCGTTTGGAAGGCGTCGACAGCGCTCTTGTTCGCATTCAGGATGCATACCATGGAATTGCCGCAAAACCCTCCAATCTTGCGAATAAAGTAGGGTATATTTTGGCTTGGTTTGAACGGCATAGAACAAAGCCAACGACTTAAAACGTCTGGGCTAGCGTAACGCTAGCCCACTTGCATATGATTTAAAACTGATAGGTCGCCGTCAAACCGAATGTTCGGCCTGCTCCTGGTATTTTTTCACCCGTTTCTATTTCAGCTCCATTAACGCGATTTACACTTGCCAAATGATCAGCATAGTCAGTATCGAATAGATTCTGCATGGCTATGTCAACTTTCAGTTGAGGGCTCACATAATAGGTGATAGTTGTATCAGCCAGTACATAACTATTACTTTCAGTTTCATTGTGTAATGAAGCGACCTGATCTTGCGCAGCAACATATTGGGTTGTAAAACGCCATTGCCACAGCTCAGATTGATACTCTAGATTTACCCGGAGGTTAAATGGTGCAATCCGGTACAAATCTTTGTCGCTTGAATCAAGTTGAATCCCACGAACGTATTCTGCCACCCCCGTGAGTTGCCAGTGTTTGGATAGCTGATAGCGCCCATCTAGCTCTATTCCTTTAAGTACCGCTTGCGTATTTTGCCACTGTAACGGCAGTGCAACATTATTCATCAACGCAATGTTATTGGCGGCAGTGATTTCTGAAGGTTGTCCGGTGATGTAATCGCGGATCCGATCGTAAAATAAATGGAACGAGAACGCACTATTTGAGTGTTGATATTCAATACCCATGTCGATCTTTTTAGCCGTTTCATGGGCTAATCCGAGATTACCGATGTAATTATTACCATCGGCTAATCCACCCGAAATGCCTAGCGGAAACCAAGTGTAAAGTTCTGAATAAGTAGGTGCTCGCTGTTTTAACCCAGCAGCAAAAAGCAAAGACCATTCTTCTGTAATGGGCACTTGCCAATGGCTTGTGATATCCACCAGCGCAAAATCCCGATTGCGATCAGATTGATTAAACGCATCTTGTAAAGATGCGACATGGGTATTCATCATGGCCATATTAGAGCCAATTGACTCGGCATCTAATGAGACATTCGTTGCGCGCAGACCAAACTGAAGTTCACCCTCCCCAAATGCTTGCTGATGCTCAACAAACATCGATGCCCGAGTTCTCTGAACACTATCAAAATTATTGATGTAGAATAGTGGGTTGTTGGGGTTGGATATAAACGAATCATGACTGCGCTGACTCATATTTATTCCCAATGTCGCATGGCCATCTAAGGTATTGATGCGCACTTTGCTCTCTAAACCGAGTGCTTTCGAGCCAGTTTGATTTAGACGCTGTCGCACCGGTGGTGGTGCTAAACGTAAGCTGAAGTTATCCATGTCATGCGTGTTTTGATTCCCAAACACACGGGTCTGCCATTGCCAATCATCATCAGCGTTTAACTCATGAGACAACCGAAACCACGTTGCATCAATAAATAAAATGTCCATATTCAGTGCCGGGGTACCTGCAGCATTTGTGTCCCTATGAGAGACGAGTGCATCAAACCGATGTGCCCCCAAGTTCAGACCTGCACGCATTTGCCATGCTTGACGTTCATAAAACGTTGATGGCACTGTTCGACCATCTCCCGCCACCATATTGTCACCCGTCTGGCGATCTGCACTGATTCCAATATATGCGGATTCATTGCTTCCGTGAAACAGTCCTCCTATTGATTGCACGCCAAAGTTAGCAACATTCAGGGTCAACCCGCCTTGCATGTCCCACTGCGCCGTCGACGCAAAGTCAATGGCAAAATCATCGATTGAAACAGCGCCACCAATGACTTCAGCGCCCACTGACACGGGCGCAATCCCACGATATAAGGTCACTTGCTGATACGGCACACCCATTATGTGTGAAATAGGCGGATCCATACCATTTGGTCCAGCACCAATCACTTCGGCACCGTTAATATTGACTCGAACGCGCTCCCCAAGCATGCCTCGATATTGCATAATCCCCGAAATTTGTCCGTTGCTATTGACATTCATCCCAGGTAATTGGGCAAGTTGCTCGCGCATATCAGGCGCAGTGGTTGCATCTACTGATAGGGTTTGTTCTATTACATGAGAAGTGTATTGCCCCCTAACTTCAATGGTTTCAACTGTTGCATTTGCCTGACCGATAAGGGCACTGATTGTGCCCACTAAAAAAATGTGTTTCATAGGTTCTCCTGACACGCACATAGGCATCAATATGGGTTCAGCTAGAACACCAAGATTTATGCGTGACCCTAAAGTTGTTTTAATAAGTGAAAATTGATTTAACTTACAAGAAAGCCGGTGGGGCCCTTAGGATAGGAAGAAGAAAGCGAGACCGAAACACACTAAAAATAGGTGCTTTAATCGACTGTTGCTCGCTTGACACAGTGGAGATAACCCACTGCTGAGCCAGTAAGAATAGGCTGGCTTGAATGTCTTGAGATTGGCAGACAATGCAATTACTCGCATTTTGGTCTGTGTCATTGGGGCTATCCGTTGGATTCTGTATCTCTACAATTTTGCCCGAACCATAATATTCTATGGCATCAATATATTTTAGCTGGGTCCCTGTACAGATGACCAATACATCATCGCTAAGGGTCGCATTGATCGAATCAAGCTTTTGCGCAGCAAACAATCCCCCCAGGCCAGCCTGCAAAGCCAGCGCTATGATGAGATAGATGTGAATGGCTACGCGCATTTGGTCCACAATGGTCAGATTTATAACCTTTAAAAGATATCATATATCTAATCAAGAAAACCATTCTATTTTACAGTACATTACTATATTGTTGATATTCATCTACAGGCTATCAGTCTTTGTTTAATTAGGCGTATTGTATGAGACGAAATTATCTAAACTTCACTATTATCTTTTTGACGGTTTTCTCCAATCATGTAAGTGCTGGCATCTTTGGTCATTGGTTTAATCAATGTCAAAGTCTGGGCGCAAAAAAAGTGCGCATACATACCATTCAGGGCGTTGGTGATATATCACCGCTTGTAGGGCAAGATGTCGAGGTGCAAGGCATTATTACTGCGATTGCTCGGGAACTTAAAGGGTTTTATATTCAAGAAGAAAATGATGATACAGATGCAAACCCAAAAACATCAGAAGGTTTATTTGTATATAGTAAACTATTACCTGAAATTGAGAGAGGCCATATAGTACGAGTACGCGGTGAAGTGCAAGAACATTTTGGTATGACTCAAATCAAAGCCATTGGGGTTTCAAAGCCTTGTGGACAAGAAAAAATACCATCTGTGCCCCTGATATTACCATTAGCAGAAAGCTTTGACTGGGAACATATTGAGGGGATGCATGTTGTGATAAATGAGCCAAGTGTGGTGCTCAATACATATAACTATACACGTTACAATGAGTTAACCATTGGCAACAAACTACTTATTCAACCTACTGAAATCTATGCCCCTGGTTCTCAAGAAGCAGACACACTCAAATTACTTAATAATCGCAGCAAAGTCATCATTGACGATTTAGCCAACGATGCGCCAAGTATGCAAAGTTTGTTATTGCCAATCAGTGCTGAAAATACTTTACGTATAGGGAGCACAATCCCTTCTTTAAGTGGGGTTGTTGATTTTGGTTTTGAACAGTATCGAATCCGTACTACTGAACCTTTACGCGTGGAACGTGCACCGAGGCCTTCGATACCTGAGATAGACGCACCACTTAAAATTGCAAGTTTTAACGTATTGAACCTGTTTAATGGTAACGGTATGGGTGATGGTTTTCCGACAAAACGTGGTGCCGATACGATGGAAGAATATTCACTGCAACTGGAAAAGATTATCAATACGCTTATTGCAATGGATGCGGATGTGATCGGACTGAACGAACTTGAAAATGATGGATTTGGACCAGAATCGTCTATTGCACAGCTCACAAATGCCTTAAACACAAAAATCGGGGAAAACGCGTATGATTATATTGGCAAAAGGCAAGAGGTGTATGGCAGTGACTCAATTTCGGTCGGCATCCTTTATCGACCCAACTCCGTCACACCGGTGGATCAACTGAATGTTTTGACTTCAAAAAATTCGCAAACTGATGAAAAGGGACCTCTCTTTGATTCAAGACGTAATCGACCATCCTTTACACAACTCTTTGCAGACAACCGAACCCAACAACAGTTTGTGGTGAATGTGAACCACTTAAAATCAAAAGGCAGTCCGTGTGGTCCTGATGACGATTCGGAGCAGCAAGCAAACTGCAACGGTACTAGAACGAGAGCCGCAGAAGGCTTGAGTCATTGGTTGAAAAATAAATATCCAACACAGCCTATTTTTATTGTAGGTGATTTAAATAGTTATGCTTTAGAAGACCCGTTAACAATGTTTGCAAAACATGGATTTAGCAGTACGGTCCATCAGTTTAATGACGACTCTTATACGTACAGTTTTCGAGGAGAAATTGGCACCCTTGACTATGTCTTAGCCAATGCGTTGGCTAGGGCATCGATAACCGATGCCATCGTATGGAATGCCAATGCAGCTGAGCCTGTCGTATTAGATTATAACGATACGTTAGTGAGAAGCAGCAAAAACAAACCAGAGAACTTTCGAAACTCAGGGCCCTATCGAGCTTCCGACCATGATGCAGTGATTGTTGGTATATCATTCAGTGATTTTTGAAGCTTTAGGAAAAGAGAATATTTTTAGTCCTGACTTTAGTCATGAATTTGGTTTAGTACAGCTTGCCATACAAAACCATGTAATCTATTATAAATTAATTCAGTCTTTTTAAGGACCGCCATGAAATCCGAAACGGTTACCTATGTCAAAGCGCATGTGAATTCGCTTGAAATCAATGAACCACTTGCTGTTACGCAAAATGGCAAAACCAAATTTGTGATACAAAACGCTGATCAGTATTTCGAGCAACAAGAAACACTAGCACTTCTAAAGTTATTACTCTTGTCTGAAAAGTCTGCTGAATCTGGGACAATGACACTTGATGAAGCGTTCGACATTGACTGACTTTACAATAGAAGCCACAGATGTCTTTAAGTTGTCATTAAAGCGATTCAAGTTATTTCTGACTCGGCAACATGGTGTGGAATATACCCAAGCATTTATCGAAGAATTACAAAAACAAATCGATTATCAACTGAGTGCGCACCCATTTAGCGCACCTATTAGCGAACGCATTTTTAGTATTGGCGTGACGAATTACCGACAACTTACTGTAAGCAAATATTGCTTGGTATTGTTTAAAATAAACGAAAATGAGAGGGTTGTTAGATTAGATTTGGTGATGGATAGCCGGCAGAGCATTAGAAAGCTGCTTGAAGAGGTAAATCTACTGTTCTAAAAAAGCGCACATACTCCTCATGACTTCGAAGAAATACGTGCGCTAAGGTTACCCATACGGTCGTTCCAAATCGCTCCCGACGATTTGGTCACTGCGTTCGAGTAGCACTCATATCCCAGACATAATAAAAAACCCCTAGCCATTAGGCTAGGGGTTTCTTTTATTAGGAGCTTGGCGATGTGCTACTCTCACATGGGGAAGCCCCACACTACCATCGCCGCTAATACGTTTCACTACTGAGTTCGGGATGGAGTCAGGTGGTTCCGTATTGCTATCGTCGCCAAGCATAAACTGGTTATGCTTTAACTATCTG
>JAAZVZ010000030.1 GCA_018623155.1 Glaciecola sp. | reverse complement strand
TTTAAACCTGATTATATCGAGATCCGCAATGCCCAAACACTACAACCTGCTGGGTTTGCTGAAAAAGAACTCGTCATACTCGGCGCGGCGTTTTTAGGTAAAACGCGCCTTATCGATAACCTACCGCTGACGTTGCCATAGTCTGTGTAACAAAATTCATGAGTGCTTGGTAGGCTTCGGTCTGAACTGCTATGTTTTTTTGTTCAGCCAGAATATCGCGCAAGTGATTTACCGTAGTCAGTGGGTTTGCAATGACCACACGAAAAACGGTTAAGACATCATCAGGGTATTTGTTGACCTCAAAGCGTGTCCGAGAGACGAATGAACGTCCAGCCTCACGCTGTGATTTTTGAATGGCTTTGGTTAAGCGGTTTAATAACTCATTAATACTACGATAATGAGCTGGATCGGACAACAACGCTTTGGCTTCAGCTGGCACATAACGATACGTTAACAACGACAATTCAGGATAGGTAATGAGTTCAAACTCATCGTCATCCTCGATCATTGAAGCAAACTGTTGAGCTTTATCGATGCTTTGATCGATGAGTAATTCATATCCCTCACGTCCGAGGATGTGGAGCGAAGAATAGACCATCATTGCCATTCCGTTACGAGAGCCTTCCAAAGTCGTTGCCCCGAGATCTTTTGAGCCTTGTCTTAAGATATATTGAGCGTGATGACGTACGGCATTTGCAGCGTGTGCATCCTTAAACAAGGCCATCCCAGCGCCCATTGGAACGTACATTTGCTTGTGCGCATCTAGAGTGACGGAATCAGCTCGCTCAATCCCACGCATTTTGACTTTGTGCGTGTTTGAAAAAAGCGTTGCGCCCCCCCAAGCAGCATCAACATGAAACCAGCACCCAAGTTCTTGTGCAACATCCGCTAATTCATCAAGAGGATCTATATGTCCTGTCTCGGTAGTCCCAGCAATGCCTACAATGGCCAAAATATCCTTGCCTTCCGCTTGGAATTGACGACCAATTTTTAACGCCTCATCAGGAGTAAGTGAGTGATTACTGTCACTATTATGCAATATATTCTTGCGACCAACACCTAATAGATCCACCGCCTTACCAACAGAATAATGTGCACGTGGTGAGCATATAATCCCTAAATCAGTAATCTCGTATGCTTTATACGCAGCAAATATACCTTCTTGAGACACACCTTTAAAACCGAGTTTAGGCGCTAATTTGGCATTACGCGCAACCCATAATGCCGTCATATTCGCAACGGTACCACCTGAACAAAAGGCGCCTAATGAATGCTGCGCAGAATGAAGATATTCATCATAAAAGCTGGTTTCATTTGAGAAAACCATATGATGCATCATTCCCAACACTTGACGCTCCAGTGGCGTGAACGCTTTAGAGGTTTCGATTTTGACTAGGTTTTGATTCAGACCAACCAATAATTTCGACAATGAAAGGTGAAAATACGGTAGGGCTGAGGTCATATGACCAATAAAGGTCGGGGCATAAGTATTGACGGAATGGGCAACAAGGGTGTCGAGTAATTTTTGTGCATGAGCAGAAACA
This sequence comes from Glaciecola sp., assembly GCA_018623155.1. Classification (GTDB taxonomy): domain Bacteria; phylum Pseudomonadota; class Gammaproteobacteria; order Enterobacterales; family Alteromonadaceae; genus Opacimonas. The sequence continues at coordinate 13,174 of JAAZVZ010000030.1, read as the reverse complement.
AACTCAGGGCGCTCAGGCATCGAAGCGTCTGCAAAATCACGTTCAATATCCTCTAATGAATGACGCTTAGCTACGACATGGCGCGACAAAAAGTCAGATAAATTATCCGATAAGTTCTTTTCAATCAGACTCAAGGTCGAGTCTTGGTGCTCCGGCATCGTAAATACACGGAACAAATGCTCTAAACTTGCTTCAGCGTTACTCACGGGCTTTCCAAAATCGTTATTTATCCATCACTCAATACCGCCATCCAAGGCAAGATGCGCATAGTATAACTATGATATTTCAAATACTAGTATTTTCTATTGGTTAAGACATAAATACGAGACTAATCGCTCATCGTCCTTAATTCCCAGCACACTTGGCCACTGTTTTGATATTTTGCTTCAAAAGGCGTCATAGGTTCATCATCTGCGACATCATTTAGTTGTGTTGCCTGACCTAAATGAGCCAAAACTACTGCTACTTCTTCAAGATACAAGCGCCAATTTGACCTCAAGATAAGCTCTCCACCTAATGCTAGCATATCCAAAAAAGCAGGAGACCCGTGCCAACGTTTCTGCACTTGTGTCGATTTGGGGTAAGGGTTTGGGTAAAGCATATATTGCTTTACGCATTGCCATTGAGCTTGTCTCGCCAAACGCCAAAAATCATTAAGATCAGCGCGAACAAGCATATAATTATCTTGTCTGACAGCATAGTGTGAATGTTTGTCCACACGCTGTGCCGATTTATCAATCCCAATGACCTTGGCATGAGGATGCTGCTGGGCAATTTTAACGGTACTGGCGCCGACACCACAGCAGTTATCTAAAATCAGGTCACCGTCCCACTCGCCCAACCACTCTCGAACGTTATCAAACGCTTCTTGCGTGTGTGAATTAATTGGCCTGTGATTTACTGAGTGTAAGTATTTACTTACTAAATCAATGAGCTTTTCATGCACACCTGTTTGATTCGTCATAATCGCGCGTGAATTGCCTTGCGCCATTAACTGCGAATACCCGTGCCACGTTGGATCAAACGATACGCAACGGCAAACGCAATAAGGTTAAAACCAAGTAATAAAACTAAAGAATAAATATAATTAACATCACTATACCCCAAGAAGCCATAGCGGAACCCATTGACCATGTAGACAATCGGGTTGATTTTGCTGACCATTTGCCAAAATTCAGGTAATAGGCTGAGTGAATAAAACACCCCTCCTAGATAAGTTAATGGCGTTAGGACAAAGGTCGGCACCACCGAAATATCATCAAATGTTTTGGCAAACACACCATTGATTAAACCTGCTGTAGCGAATAACGTCGCAGTCAAAATGAGTGTGATGATGATAATAAGGGCATTGTGAATATGGACATCCACAAAGAACAATGACACAGTCGTGACAATGATCCCTATCAGTATTGCTCGTGCGACACCGCCCCCAACAAAGCCCATGATAATCACCCAGGTAGGTACTGGAGAAATCAGTAGCTCTTCGATATTGCGCTGAAATTTGGCACTAAAAAAAGAGCTCGATACATTCGCGTAAGAATTAGTGATGATCGACATCATGATGAGGCCTGGGACTATGAATTCCATGTAACTAAAACCGCCCATCTCACCAATGCGTGAACCAATGAGGTTACCAAAAATCACAAAATACAAAGACATGGTAATGGCAGGTGGCACTAGGGTTTGTACCCAGATGCGAAGGAAGCGCGTACACTCTTTGATCCATATGGTTTTAAGCGCAGTGAAAATCATATTATTCATGGTTATCTCCTCGGCCCGCTTCCACCAATCTCACAAACAACTCTTCTAACCGATTTGCTTTATTGCGCATACTCAATACTTGTATACCCTGCTCGCTCAGTTGTGCAAAAACAGGATTGAGCCCCGCTTCTTTGGGTACATCAATTTCTAACTCACCATCTTGGTAACGACATTCAATACCCTCTAATACAATCTCTGATGCATCAGTCTCAACGTCCAAAATAAAGGTTTCGATATTGAGTTTGGCAAGCAGCGCTTTGATTGTAGTATGTTCAACGATGATACCTTGATCAATGATAGCAATGTTTTTACACAGCATTTCGGCTTCTTCAAGATAATGAGTCGTCAAAATAATGGTTACGCCCTGCGCATTGATTTCTTGCAAAAACGTCCACATAGAACGACGGATTTCAATATCCACACCCGCAGTCGGTTCATCCAAAATCAATAATTTGGGTTCATGTACCAACGCACGTGCAATCATCAAACGACGTTTCATACCACCTGATAACGTTCGAGCTGGGGCATTGCGCTTTTCCCACAAATCAAGCTTGGTCAAATATTTTTGGGCACGTTCTTTGGCAAGTGCTCTAGGTACACCATAATAACCGGCTTGATTGACTACAATCTGCAACACCGTCTCAAATTGATTAAAATTGAACTCTTGCGGTACCAGACCAATACAAGATTTGGCCTTGTCTAAAGCGTCATCCAGATCATGTTCAAACACCTTCACCGAGCCAGCGCTTTTGTTCACCAACGCAGAGATAATACCGATTGTCGTTGATTTACCCGCACCATTGGGGCCCAACAATGCAAAAAAATCCCCTTGTTGAACTTGTAAATCAATACCTTTAAGTGCCGTAACACCGCCTTTATATGTTTTTTGAAGTGCGTTTATATCGAGTGCAAACATAATGATGAGATAAATGAATTTGTGTATATTTTACATAAAAAAACCCGAGGCTAACAGTGTAGACTCGGGTTTATACAGATAACTGTGTCAGAATATCTGAGCGTTTAATTAATCGCTAAATGCACCATGATACTGGCAGCATAGCCTAAAGCAATTGCCCAGCTCCATTTGAGGTGTGCAAAGAACGTATAATAGCCTCGTGCTTGTCCCATTAATGCAACACCTGCAGCGGAACCGATTGACAACATGCTACCGCCCACACCTGCTGTGAGTGTCACCAATAACCATTGAGAGTCAGACATTTCTGGTTGCATCGTCAATACAGCAAACATGACAGGAATATTATCCACGATAGCAGACAAAATACCGACCAGAACATTGGCTGTTGTCGTACCAAGTTGTACATACATAAACTCAGACGCTAATGCTAAGTAACCCATAAAACCAAGGCCACCAACCGCTAAAATAACCCCATAGAAGAAGAACAAAGTATCCCACTCGGCTTGAGCGACTTTGTTAAAGATATCAAATTTATCTTTGCCATCTGCTGCGCGCTTAGGTGCCGCACCGGGAATGGCATCGTTCAATGCTGCATAGGTTTTTTCGACGGTTTTGAGGTAGTAGCCAAATAACTTTAAATAAACCAAACCAAACATCATGCCGAACACCGGAGGAATATGTAAGAAGTTATGGAAACTCACCGCAGTGACAATCGTGAGCAAGAAGAAACCAACAATACGCATACCGCCACGCTTGATCGCAGGGCCATCATTGTCATCTTCTAGCGCAGGTGGATTGCCTTTTGGAATAGCAAAAGACATTATCGTCGCTGGTATGAGATAATTCACAACGGAAGGAATGAACAGCGCAAAGAATTCATGGAAATCTAAGATGCCTTTTTGCCAAACCATCAAGGTCGTAATATCACCGAATGGGCTGAACGCGCCACCCGCATTAGCGCTGACCACAATATTGATACAGCCAATAGCAATAAACCCAGGGTTATCACGCCCAACGGCCATGATCACCGCACACATCACCAACGCCGTGGTTAGGTTATCGGCAATCGGTGAGATGAAGAATGCCAAGACACCGGTCAGCCAGAATAACGCTTTATAGCTATATCCACGTCTTACTAAGCGATTGCGTAATTCATCAAATACCCCGCGTTCAAGCATGGCATTAATGTAAGTCATCGCAACGAGTAAGAAAAAGAAGAGTTCAGCATATTCAAGGAAGTTATGACGGATGCCTTCTTCTACTACGTGACGTTTATCCGTCCCCATATAAACAAAAGCAATGATGATCCAAATCACACCAGCAGCCAGAAGTACCGGCTTAGACTTACGCATGTGGATTTGTTCTTCAAAAATAACAGCTGTATAAGCGACAACGAAGACACCAATTGCCAAAAAGCCTGCAGCCGTTGTTGTGAGATCCATGGTTAGCCCACCGCCACCTCCAGCCATCGCAGCTGGGGCAAACGCAGTCAACAACACCATCATTAGGAGTGTGAGAGTTCGCATAAATTTACCTTAAAAACAATAATCTACTACTAAGAGTATCCTTTTGTGTTAGTATCTGAATTAGACTTTGGTAGTCGAAAAGGGACCACATGGACATTTCCCTTATTTATCAACGCCTGCAAGACCATTTCCAATATTAATAATACCTATTTTGCATATTGATTGCTGTTAAATGATTGTTAGCTATGTAAAAACAAAGTGAGGAACTATGTCAGACGAACGATTTGTCGACCCGAGGTTAGTTAAAAAAGAGTCGTTATTTGCGAGCCTACATCAATTAAATTTTGATATTTTACAACACATCAATGCCATTCAAGGCAGTGTGATGGCTACTCAGCGCGATGTGTCAGGTGACAACGAACATTGGCTCGCGTTGCGGGATATTTTTGATAATAACCTTAAGCAAATCGATGAAATGCCATCTGAAATGGCTGATTTAGTGAACAAAAGCCAATCCTATATTTCATCAAACAACGCTAATGCTCACTGTGCTCAAGTACTCGCTTGTGGCGCTCAAGCACTCACTTTTTGGCGAATTTTGGGCGAGATCCCAGATGATTTATTAGACGTGGATGAAGTCAGCGCAACCACAAAGTCTCGCTTCATGGAACACTTAAGTATGTGGCACAAGTTCTTCTATGATGACGGCCAGTTGCACTGACCATCATTCACTCATTTGAGTTATGATTTGCTCGTTGCTGACGTCGAGATTTGGCGAGTGCCTGAGCAACTTGACGCAAGCTTAAATTCTGATCGGTTTCGTCCTGGATATCAACCCCCAACAGTGCTTCAAGCAAATCTTCCATGGTCACAATCCCTTCTAAGCCACCATATTCGTCAAGCACATGTAGCATGTGGACTTTATGAGATAAAAACTTATCAAATGTACTCGACAAAGGCATAGAGCTCAGTAGCGCGGGCATGTCTTTTTTAAAATCAATCAGTGGATAGTGATGCTTGCCTTGCGCTTGTGCGATTAAAATATCCGTTTTCATGACAAAGCCGACTATCTTCTCTGCATCCCCTTCCTCAAAAATTGGAATTCGCGAAAACTGCACATGCGCATGCTCGTTACAAAAAGCATCCACCGTCATATCTTGAGGGACAGAAAATACGTCCTTGCGATGCGTCATGGCTTGACGGATCGTCATTTGGTGAAGTGACATAAGGCTTTTGAGAATATTTGCTTCATGTGCGGCCAATTGTCCCTCTTGCCCTGAGACTTCAGCCATAGCGTGTAGCTCTTCTCGAGACAGTCCTTTTAATGGGGATTCTTCAGTAAAACCTGAAGTGAGCTTTTTGGACATGACCACAAATGGATAGAGCACTATGATCAAATACTTTAGAAAGTATGCGGTAATGGGTGCAAGTTGACGCCAGAATGTGGCACCAAGGGTTTTGGGAATGATTTCTGAGAACACCAAGATAAGTAGTGTTAATACCGCTGAAATAACCCCCAGATAGGCATCACCAAATACCCTAGCCGCTTGTGCACCAGCACCTGCAGCGCCCATCGTGTGGGCAATGGTATTGAGCGTTAAAATCGCAGAGAGCGGTTTATTAATGTCTTTTGTCAAATCTTCAAGGATCTGGCCACTGGCATTGCGTTTCTTCTTCAGTACCGAAATATGCGCGCTCGACACGCTCAATATCACTGCTTCAGCAATGGAGCACAAAAAAGAAAAGCCCAATGCCACACCAATATAAATTAACAGCAGTATCATGTCCGTATAGAATTCTCATTGCCAAAATTAGAGTATGCACCATTGATGAAGTTCTGTCATCTGACCTAAGTCTTTTTCTTTCTCCATACACTTATGATGAACATGCCCATTAACAACCAAAAACTATTGGTCCCGCCAGAGCCGCCACTTTCAGTATTATTTTGTGTAGGTGTTGTCGGGGTGGTCGCTGGAGTAAAAATATCAAGAGTCAATGTAACCGATGCATTTAACGAAGGTGAGCCTGAATCCGTTGCTGTCGCTGTGACGGTCACTTGACTGGCATCAATTGAATCAGGGGAAAACGTAAGTTGCGCATTATTGACTGTATGATTAGTAACACCGGTAATCGTCCAGTCTAACGTATGAGTATCGTTATTATCCGCATCTTGAACTTGCGCAATAATCGTCACCATGCCTGCTGTGGTATCGATACGAGATACCGATTGTGAAGCTTGTGCCACCAAGAGATTTATGGTCGGTGCAGTATTGTTTGATGGAGACGGATTTGAAGGTGTTACCGGTTCTGATGGAGATGGACTTGTGTCGTCGGGCCTTCGGCTAAAATAAATATTATCGATAAACACCGTCCCAGAACCCACTATTTTTAACTGAAACGTATCCGTCAAATCAACCACGTCTTGATATTCACTGAGAGGCACACTTGCGCTCTGCCATTGAGCGCGCGTAATCGGTAAAGTCACTGGATTTTCTTGTGGCCCAGGACTAATCAAATACAACTCCAGAAACGAAGCATCCCTTGTCCAGTAATCAATGTGCAAAAAATCATAATCTGATACATCTTGCCTATTTTCACCAAAATCAGTGCCTTGATAATTCAAATTTCGATACACTAATGTGTTGTTACCCGCAATAGTGGTTTGTTCAACCAAGGTTGCTTGGTTCCAGTTCGGATTGTAGTCGATATTAGTGATGTCTTCATAAGCATCTGAAAATAACGAAATAACCTCACTTGGGTCCGCTGTGGGTGTTGGTGCTGGAGACTCTGGAGCCTCAGGTAACTGCTCAGGGGGTATAAATGTACAGCCGGTGTAATCGACATTGGTGTTGCTTGGCGTGGCTGGACATTGATCTTCGCTGTTTGCCACCCCATCATCATCATTATCAAGCGCCACCGGGGTAGCTTCATTACAGCGTGTGGCTTGGTTACTGGTGGTAGGTAAGCACCTGGCCACATAGTCCACTTCTAAAGTAGAGGTATTCAGTGTGCTATCAATAGAGCCACCTAATGTGCCTCCCATTGCAACGTTGAGCAACAAAAACATTGGCTCTTCATAAAAGTCACATCCACGCATGTCATAACGCACCACTTCGGTGTCATTCACATGAAAACTAATGCTATCCGCCGTCCACTCCATTGCATATACCTGAAAGTCCTGTACATCTGGCGCGCCCGCAGGGTAGTTATAATAAGCAACGGCACCGCATGCATCACTTCCTGAGTATCTCGTTGAGTTGTGAAAAGCAGTAATATAACTATTACCGTTATTACCGTGCCATTCCCATATATCGATTTCACCGGCCCCCCGATTCGGCCAACCGACGTTATCACCATCACCTGCGATAGGTTGTTCTTGGATGCGATTCTCTAGTGCCCAAAACGCCGGCCAGGTACCGTGGCGTAATTCGTTGAAGCGCAGACGCGTCTCTATGCGACCGTATAAGAACTCAGCTTTATCTTTTGAATTTAAACGACCTGATGTCCATTCACGAAAACGTCCGTTTTGCCCGGGGCAATTTATATTCATGCGACGAGAAGTGATCTTTAGGGTACCGTCTGATACCTGGTAGTTGCGATTAGACGATGTTTCATCATCGGTATAACACTGAACTTCATTGTTGTAGTTCGCATTCGTCTGCGCGGTCCAATTACTCCAATTGACCCCACTGCCATCAAAGCGATCGATCCATGTCACTTCCCAACCCGCTTGTGTGCTGAGACTGCACAAAGACAAACAAAGCCCGATTAATATAACGCGCATACATACTTTCCATCAAAAAAACAGCGTTATATTAACTCAGTGTGATATTAATGAGAAGTAAAATGTAAGCGCTTACAAAAAGAACTCAGCGATGCGTTGTGCGCACTTACCATCTACCTGTCCAGCAAGTTGAGAAATGGTTTGGGTTTTGTGGGTTAACACGGCATCGCCTTCATGTAGAGATGAATGAAGTAGTGAGGCAATATCCTTATATTGTCCTGCACGCAAGGCAACTTTATTAAAAAACTCGATATCCGGGTCAAGTCGCTGCTTGAAGCGGTAACTGAAAATCCCACGATAGCTCCAGCGCAACTGATAAAAATCACACCAAATAACCGGCTTTTGGAGCGCTGCGAATTCAAAAATCGCTGATGATGCATCCGAGAGCATAACATCAGCAAGTCCCATAAAAGGGGTAAGATTGTAATCTTCCACATTCGCTAAATACACATTCGATTGCTTCGCCCAAGCATCAAGCAAGGTGCGTTGTTTGCGATATTTTGACTTAGTTAATGAAAAAAAGTGTGGTTTAACAATGATGTTGTATTGCTCAAACTCTTTAGCAAATTCCACAGGAAATTTTTCAATCGAACTAGGATAAAATGTAGGCGCATACAGTATGGTTGGTTTGCTAACATCCAAGCCAAGCATTTCATGCGTTAAGGTCACTTCGGTTTGGTTAATTAACGGATCGAGCTTTGCATAACCCGTATCCACAAACTGCGCATTAGGAAAGCGTTGTTGCAGTCGTTTTAATCTGTGTTCACCCTCGACAAACCTGACGGTTGTTGGGTTTTCTGAGACATCGTAATAACAGCTTTTGGGGCCAATACCATGCTGCATTAAAGCCGTTTTACTGAATTGATGAATATCATCCAGCTCATCCACTGCATTACCAAACACAATCCAGTCTGCTTTTTGATATTGGTAATAGGCTTTGGCTTGATAAAATTCATCTACCCAAAAAACACTCACTCCGACGTCATTTGTCACCTTGCTGATCACATCATCTAGCGCTTGCTCACCAGTGCGATAACAGACCAAAGACACATCAATAACGGCATGTTGCTGTGCTGCTTGTGAGTGCAAAGCATTAATAACAGGTAGATATTGTGGTAAGTAATAAAGGTGTTGAACGTCAAAGATTATCTTCATAAGATTTACTATTAGTTATTGCCCTGTTAACAAGAACACACTGACCAGCCATAAAGGAAAACTAATTCCCATAAATACAAAAGCTTGTTTCATTTGCTGGTACTTCTCTGTCGCGATGCTGGCATTGCGATATATTTGATTCAGACAGTCATCCAAATGACCGGCTTCACCATTATCGTAAACGCTTTTTTTAAACGTGTCTTCATCATCTTGAACAATTCCCATAAAAAAAATATTGGACTCTGATGGGCCTGAGATTTTGGGAAAAATAGCCACCGCGATAAAGCCGATGCTGATCACACAACTTAATATCGTCAGTGCAATAATAGTGACCTGATACCATGGCCAAGTCTGAATATTTTCAGTCAAGGCAGCCACAGCCCCGAGCATCGCAAGATTTATGGCGTAAACTTGAGGTACTTTGGAGTCCACCGCACGAATCCAATCGAGTTGATACTGCAATATAATTTCAGCGCTTTCCGTGTTCATATATTAGAAGATTATCCTTTAAAAAAAGGGCGCTATCTTATAGCTATTTATAGATGCTGTAAATTAAACATGTGTGTGTCATAATGCCAATCAACACAAAGTTTAATTGATAATAAAAAGATGACGTTAAACAGAGTATTTTTTACCATCCCGACAACAATGGTTTTGTATATTTGTGCAGGCCTGAGTTTATGGTTGTATATTAATACTTTATCGAGTGCTTGGCTGTTTGTCTTTCTTACTCAAATACCTTGTCTCATTTATCAAAATCTACAGATTTCTTTTCGTTTTCAAGACAAACAACACCGTCATATCTTGTTCCTAGTGCTTGCTGCCGCTGGCATTATTAATACTGAACTGATGATTTTACACAATACGAATGAGCCTATTTCTGCCATCTGGTTATTAAGTAGCGTCCTATTCATCATTGCTTATTACGTGTTAATTTTTTATATCCCCAAGTTGCCAATCGATCACGAAAGTCAAACGCTCAGAGAAGGCAACTTAATGCCTGACTTCATACTCTCTTCCAGTGATGGAATTGAGGTCTCCAGTACAGATTTACACGGGTCCCCAAATATATTGTTGTTTTTCCGCGGAAACTGGTGTCCGTTTTGTATGTCACAAGTGAGTGCTGTCGCTAAGTCATACAAAGAAATCCAACGTCGTGGTATTCGTGTTGTATTGATCAGTCCCCAACACAACCGCAAATCAAAAGCGTTAGCGAGGCGATTTAAAGTCGATTTTCTATTTCTTGAGGACAAAGATCTGACTTATGCCAAAACATTAAAAATTATTCATAAAGATGGGGTGCCAGCGGGCATCTATGGCTACGACAGCGATACCGTGCTACCCATGTTGGTACTTACCGATACGCATTTTAGAGTGCGTCATCTGATTCAAACGGACAACTTTAGAGTCCGCCCTGAACCAGAAGATTTTCTCAAAGTCATTGACCAAATAAAGATTCGTTCATTCCTTGAAGAACGCGTCGCTGAACGCACCAAAGAACTTCGTCAAGAGCAACAAAAAATTGACGACCTTTTGCAAAATATCTTACCAAATCACGCGATTATTGAATTAAAGGAATATGGATACACCACGCCACGCAGTTACGAAAAAGTCGCTATTTTGTTCGCCGATATTGTTGGGTTTAGTCATTGGGCCAGAGACTTATCCGCTAAAGAAGTCATAGACCACCTTCATCACATCTACAAAGGATTTGACCAGATTGTAGAACAATACAAATTAGAAAAGATCAAAACGATTGGCGACGCATACATGTGTGTTGCAGGGATCCCTGATTGGTCTCAATGCACCCCCGATTGCTTACTCAAAGCAGCTAACGAAATGGCTCAGTTTTTAGATTCTACTGGTATCCAAATGCGTTTCGGTATTCACTTAGGACCCGTTGTAACGGGTGTCGTCGGCAAAAATAAATATGCTTATGATGTGTATGGCGACTCCGTCAATGTTGCGGCACGTATGGAAACTGCCTCTTTGCCTGGAAAAATCAATATTTCTAGTAGTTTTAAAGATGCCCTTTCCAACAATTATCAATTTATTCCCCGAGGACATGTTGGCGTGAAAAATATTGGTGAAATTGAAATGTTTTTTGTGCGCAATAGAACAGATGAAACAACAAAAAGTTAATACTCACCAACTTCATATGTATTGTAATCCTCTATGGTATTGATTATACTCAGGCTAATATTCTTATAAGAAGTCGATTTTTTTATGAAAATCAAACTACTTTTAGTACTTACTGCAATATTCACTTCTAGCTTATCTCACGCTGTTGATATCACTAATGTTCGCTACAGCAATAACGCAGAACGCACACGAGTTGTATTCGACCTCAATTCTAATGCGACATTTTCTACCGAGATCCAAGATAACATTTTGACGTTGCATAACTCTGAATTAGGCAGTGTCAGTGAGCTGTCATTGTTTGATGTGAGCACACCATTAGTACTCAGTACGGCACAAGTCGATGCACACACCATTGTGTTAGAGCTTGTTGGCAATCAAAATTATAAGGCGTTTGCGATTGATGCGTTTGATGATAAGCAAGCTCGATTTGTCATTGATATTTCTCCATCAGTGTCATCGACTGAGCCAGAGGTTCAAGCCGAATCAATTCAACAAGAAGAAGTCATAAGCAGTGAGACATTACCCAATATGCTCACAGAAGAAGACGCGATGACGTTATTTGATGACGCCGTTCAGGAGATTCGACGTGCTGTTATTGCGGGCGAACTATCACTTGAAGAAGCCAGTGAGTTAATCAGTGAAAAACGCAAAGAAATATTCGATCAAATCGTTGATAACCATCGACAAGCTCTATTAAGAAGCGTCCAGCAATCTCGTCAAGATGTCATGATAGCGGCTCAGAAGCAGCCAGCGACAGCTTATCCAACGCTTATCAACACGAACAGTTCACTTCAGCAGTCTGCGAACATAAACAGTACCATAGTACAAACACCGCCTCGTGCACCACGTAATACTTTACCTAACAGTAATCACCGTATTGAACGCACAGAAAGCACTGCGGTTTACACCAATGTGAATAACGCAAGTAAAGTCGATGCGAATACACAGCTTTATAACAAACGTTTGACTACGATCAATCAAGCATGGCGTAAAGGGCGCATCACTGATAAACAAGCCCTGTTACTTATTGAACGTCAAAAACGTCTACTCAAACCTCAACTACAACGATGAACACTTTACCTGAGTGGAGCGTATTCGTCGTCGATGGATTGGTTTTGCTCACGTTGTTTGGCTGCTTTACGTTTGGCGTCCGGCGCGGTTTTATTGAACACTTCATCACAACGTTATTCATCGTCATCGCCTTAGGCGCTTCCTACGGGTTCGGATTTGCCAGTGAGTTTGTTCCAGAGTTCCCCTATAAAACCCTGTTCTTTTTTGCTTTTCCATTGTTGCTTTATTTTATTTTGATACTCGGGCAAAAGCAGTTTTTTGCCACACAATTGGACAAACTAGACGCGCGCGATGTCCCTATTTGGGACGCACTGCTTGGTGGCATTTTGGGCCTTGGGCGTGGACTTGTGATCATCATCGTACTGGGATTGAGTGTCGCCGTTCCTCAGCAGTTAATCGGTGTACAATTAACCGCAATGAGTCCCATATCTTGGCAAATACTGACGCCACTTCACCAACCACTGGCTGATCATGCCGATTATGCTATTCGCTCATCGATCATCGAAGCAAAGGCCTCAGCACAACAAGCAGATGGACTTGCCAAACTGATCAGTGATGTGGCCGGTGAAGAGTTTCTTAATCAAATCTTAGGCGAAAAGCCGGAGAATACCCTTGAACGCAAGCGCAAACAACTTGAAAAAAATCGTGCTGCCAATGAAATCTTGGGCGAAAACCAATAATCGTTACTTTGCTCTGCCGTATTGGTTTGATTATGCATTTTTGATTATTTTTGCCTTATGTGCTTGGTATCTACAAAACACCTTCATAAGAAATTACAGCGGTACCGGACTGCAACTGCCTTTTAATAATTTGATTTGGGCGGCCTTAGCACTTGGCGTGTTATTATTATTCATAAAAGCCGCTGTGGTGGGAAAACTT
>JAAZVZ010000007.1 GCA_018623155.1 Glaciecola sp. | reverse complement strand
GCTTCTGCAACGTAAATTCGATTGGCTGCAACACAGACCTGGCCAACGTTGCGCATTTTGTTTTTGACTAATTCACTCACCGCCAAATCGATATCCGCATCGTGCATGACCATAAATGGCGCATTGCCTCCAAGCTCAAGGGATACGCGTTTAAGATGCTGTGCACATTGCATATTAAGTGCTTTGCCCACCGCCGTAGAGCCGGTAAACGTGAATTTAGCAATGCGTGAATCTGAAGTCAGCGTGTGCCCCACTTCTTTGGCATGATCACTGACTAACACCGCAAACCAGCCTTCTGGCCAACCAGCTTGTGCCAATAGCTCAGCGATCGCAAGCGCGGATAAGGGCGTAAATTCAGAAGGCTTGACGATAAACGGACAGCCGGCAGCTAACGCAATGGACGCTTTGCGTAAAATCATGGCATTGGGAAAATTCCAAGGCGTGATCGCACTTACCACTCCGACAGGACGCTGTTCTACGATAAAACCCTCGTGTTGTTGCGCTTCGGCGAGCATCTTGGAAGCTTGGGAGTAATAATGCAGATAACTGATCCCATAATGGATTTCTGCTTTGGCGTCACTGATGGTTTTACCCGCTTCATTACTGAGTAATTGGGCAAGCGCATCGATATGCTGTTCGATGAGGTTGGCACTTTTTATCAACAAGGATTGTCTTTGTGACAAGGAAAGTGGGTGTTTGGTTACAGCTTGACTTGCTAGGCGTAATGCACATTCTACATCCTGCGCGGATGCACTGTGCAAATGCTCAATGGCTTCGTGAGTAATGGGATTAAAGACCGTAAAGTGTTGCTCTGGAATTAACGAGTGATGCGTCGTCACGTATTCATTGCCAACGAACGAGGCTGAACCGTGTAAGGCATAGGGGGCAATATTCATAAAGTGATCTCCATTCTAATATCGGCACGCGCATAGGGCGTGTCTTGCATGGGGACTTCCTTAAAACCGTGTCGTTCATAGATGGCCAAGGCATTGGTTAAACGCCGATTGGATTCCAAAAATAACGTCTTGGCACCCATGCGGGTAGCGGTTGCAATGGCTTGAGGTACCAGAAGTGAGGCGAGCCCTTGCCCTTTGTATGCCTCAGCAACGCCCATTTTGGATAGCTCGTATAAGTCATCGTTTATTTTTAGTAAAGAGCAGGTTACTGCGACGGTATTATGGATGCAACCAAATAATACGTCGCCGCCGGTATTTAAGACGTAAGTCTCAGGGTCTCCCAAGGTCTTTTTGTCTTTCTCTTCAAGCACAAAATACCGTTTGATCCACGCACTGTTAATATCACTGAAAGCCTGTATATAAGGTTGGCGCTGCGGTGCTGGAATATCGCTCAATGCGGACCAAATCATTAAATCTTGCACGGTACTTCCTATGGTATCAATTAGTATGGCTGCTCCATCGAAAACGGCATTGCCAGTGGCCGTTGTGTTTTAGGAGGATTGCCAATCATTTCATCATAAGGTGAATCATGCACCATACACGCGTCATCGACAACGCATTGCTGAAAAAATTCACGGATGTGCTGGGTACTGTGAAATCGTGCAATGTTGTCTTTGGCATCGTAAATAAACCCTGTATCGCCAGCAATGGTGAGTTTCACAAGATAAACATTCATTTCAAATGATTGCACTTCAAGGTACTGAATGTGTTTGGGGTGAGTAAATTGGTTCAAATAAAACTTCATTGGGCAACCTGCCTGAAAAATAATATTTTTATACTCATTTGTCTCCTAAAAAGATCCTGAACGTGAAAGCTTCCTGAATAATTGATATAAGTCATAATGCTTATTTCGCTTTGATGGAACTCAATGTAATATTTGACGGACTAAGATGATAAACACCTGACTGCATTAAGGATTATTTGACGTGACTGAAACGAATCAACAGAGTAAACCGTTCCCCTCGATAGCTGTAGCGATAGGGCTATTACTTATATTGATTTTGGTTTTTGTGTTTTGGCCAAACGATGAAAAAGCAACGCCAGCATCGGTCAGTATCCAAGTGCCAGTGGCAAAAGTCGATGATCGAGCACCAACTATTGGCAAGTCGGAAGATATAGTTGAACCTACAATTATTACTGAAGACTTTGTAGAAGTCGCGCCACTGCCTGAAGTGAATGTTGAAGAATTAGCTGCTGTTACATCCGATTTTATCGAGCCAGAGGAGGAGGAGATCGTACCTGAACCTTTGGACATTTCGGATCAAACCGTCAAAGAGACTATCATATTACTAAGCCGAGTACCTATGCTAACTACTTTGGTCATGAATGACGGTATTCTAGAACGCGTTGTGGCGAGCGTGGTCAATACTGCCCAAGGGGATCTACCCGCCAACACCAATTTACTTTCTCCCCCAAAAGATGAATTTAGCGTCTATAAACAAGCCGATACACTTTACATCAATCCGGCTAGTTTTGACCGATACCGCCCATATGCCGAAGCCTTTGCGCAGATGGAAACCGAGGATATTCTAGCGCTTTATGCTAAATATTCCGAACAACTCAACGCGCAGTTTGATGAAATAGCAGCGCCCGGTACAACGTTCAAAGAAACACTCATTGACGCAATCAATCAGTTACTCGATACACCTGCAGTAAGTTTGCCGATTGCGGTACAAACTGACCGCGCAATGTATCAGTTTGTGAACCCGCAACTAGAAGCGTTGAGCCCAGTACAGAAGCAGTTATTGCGCATGGGACCACAGAATATGCGTTTGGTGATGCGTAAACTTCGGGATTTACGCAGCGCGTTACAAGATTAAGTTCATGACATAAAGATGGATTTTGTTGGTTTTTTTTCGTAGATTGAGTGTATAAGGTATAAAAACTACAAAAAAAGGACATCGTTATGCGCCAATTATTCGTCTCGTTACTCGCGGGGATGAGCTTTTTCAGTGTCGCAGATACACTGATACACGCTGGAACCATCATTACCGCTGAAGGCAAACAAATTTTACAAGATCACACCATTGTCGTGCGCGACAACAAAATCCATGCCTTGCGCAAAGGGTTTGTTGCTGCAGGAAACGACGATACTGTGATTGATTTATCTCAACATACTGTCTTGCCAGGTTTAATGGATATGCACACGCATTTGTCATATCAGCATGAAGGGCCTAGTACTTATATGCAGCGTTTTCAATTAAATGGTGCGGACTATGCTTTGCGGGCTGCGCATTTTGCAGAAAAAACACTGATGGCTGGATTTACCACTGTGCGTAATTTAGGAGATAGCTATAACGAAACCGTCGCATTACGCAAAGCGATTGGTCGAGGCATGGCAATAGGCCCTCGTATTTTTACCACGGGCAAATCCATCGCGACCACGGGCGGCCATGCCGATCCAACCAATGGCACAACCACTCGCATTATGGGCGATCCCGGTCCCAGAGAAGGTGTAGTCAATGGAGTGTCCGATGCACGTAAAGCCGTGCGTCAACGCTATAAGGATGGCGCAGATCTCATCAAAATCACCGCCACAGGGGGTGTGTTATCCCTTGCTAAAAACGGACAAAATCCTCAATTCATGCAAGATGAACTCAACGCCATCGTCGCTACAGCAAAAGATTATGGCATGACAGTGGCCGTCCACGCACATGGCAAAGAGGGTATGTTACGCGCAATCAAAGCCGGGGTTGATTCGATTGAACACGGTACTTATATGGACGAAGAAGTCATGCAGGCAATGGTCGAAGCAGGTACGTTTTATGTACCTACTGTAATTGCCGGTAACTTTGTCGCACAAAAAGCGAAGATAAAAGGTTTCTTCCCAGAAGTCGTGCGTCCCAAAGCTGCGGCGATTGGTCCGCTTATTCAAAACACCTTTGGTAAAGCCCATGCTTATGGGGTGAAGATTGCATTTGGTACGGACTCAGGTGTGAGCCCTCATGGGACCAACGCCGAAGAGTTTTCTTTGATGGTGGAAGCTGGGATGTCTGCTCATGATGCGATCTTAAGCGCCACGGCCCAGACCGCGGACTTGCTCAATATCGACACAGAGCTTGGCTCAATCAGTGAAGGCAAACTGGCTGACATCATTGCCGTGGCTGGCGACCCTTTACAAGATGTCAGCGTGTTGGAATCAGTCGCGTTTGTCATGAAAGACGGTCAAGTCTACAAGCACGTCACTCAATAGATATATGGTTAAGACGCTCAAGCGTAAAGTAAAACACTGGGTTGAATCGCCACACATGTTAGCGGGGATCGGGGCGGCATCATTTGCTGAATCCACCGTTGTCCCCATTCCCATCGAAACTGTGTTGATCCCCGTATCGCAACTTCGCCGGGATAAAATTTGGCAAATTGCTGCCGTCGCAACAGGAGGGTGTATTCTAGGCGCCCTCTTAGGTTATGCCATAGGGTTATGGGTCTTTGCCTTATTTGAGCCACAAATCATTGGATTGTTTGGCGACCAGGCTACCTTTGATGACATTATGTTGCGAATGAACAACGAAGGCTTCTGGTTTATTGTTTTGGCAGGTATCGCACCTATTCCGTTACAACTGGCTATGGTGGCGGCTGGCGCTTCTGGTTATCCATTGGGGTGGTATATCTTGGCGATCGCAATTTCTCGGGTGCTCCGCTATTTTGGGATCGCTTGGTTAGTGTGGCGGTTTGGCGATCAAGCCGAAGCGATGTTGCGCCGATACAAATGGAAAGCGGTGGCAATCTTATCAGGTGCCATCGTGCTCATATGGCTTGGGCGCACGTATTTATTCAACTAGCGGTGTGAGTGAATGATTCAGGTTCATAATTTTTGAATATTATTGACAATAACAAAGGACGACAGAATGAAATTAACAAAAAATTGGATAATCGCAAGTGTCATTGGGCTCGCTGTATCAAGCTTTGGCGTAATGGCACATAACCACGGTGACCATGATGCATCTAACCTCAAAGCATTGGTCAAGCAAGCGCAAAGTGCAGAAGGGCGCCCGGAGCGCGATGTCGAACGCGACCGCAATCGTAAGCCGGCGAGGACGCTCGCGTTTTTTGGGCTTGAGCCTGATATGAAAGTGATTGAACTGATCCCTGGTGGTGGTTGGTATTCGCGAATTTTAGCACCAGTGTTACATGAAAAAGGGGAGTATTATGTGGCCCTTGGGACCAGCCGAGTAGAGAAAAACCTCATCGGTGACGCACCGTTTGACAAAATCAATGTGGTGGCCAAAGACGCCAAAATTTGGCGCGAAGAGGGCGCAAAGTTATATTCGTTGAAAATGAGTGATTATGGCGTGACTGACGCTGATATGGTGCTGACCTTCCGCAATTATCACAACTTTGGGGAAGACGGGCGCAAAATGATGAATGACGCTGCGTTTAAGGCACTTAAATCCGGTGGCATTTATGGCGTCGTCGATCATACTGCGCGTCACATGGAGCCATTTAATGATTCCAACCGTCGCCGTTTTGACCCGGTCAAAGCGATTTTGGAAATCCAAGCTGCAGGATTTGAATTTGTCGGCTTTAGTGATCTGCATTACCGCGAAGACGATGAACTCGAATATGAGGTAGGTGCACGTTCCGTAACGGGTAATACTGACCGCTGGACATTAAAATTTAAGAAGCCGTAGATAATGGGTGGCTTAAGTAATATTAAGCCAGACCTTTTTTGATCAGATAGCGATACGGCTGCTGCGCGGTGTCGCTTTCGATTAGTTGGTGATCCATAAAACGACAAAAGCTTGGGATGTCTCTAGTGGTCGCAGGATCATCGGCGATGATCATAAGCGTTTCACCATCCGCCATGTGGCGAATGGTTTTACGGATCATCATTACTGGTTCAGGACATCGCAGGCCTAGGGCATCTAAGGTTTGGTCGGCCTGGTCGAGTTCAACTTGGTGATTTTCAGACTTTTCAGTCATATTTTTAAGCGATACCGTATTGTTTGCGATATGCGCGCATAGCTTGCAAGTGCTCTGCTTCATCGCCTTTTTCTGCAAGGTATTCCATTACGTGAGTCATGGTTACAATGCTCACCACCTGCGTGCCAAAATCGCGTTCAACTTCTTGAATCGCGCTTAACTCACCTTGGCCTTTTTCTTGGCGATCAAGGGCAATCAATACACCAGCGAGTGTCGCCTGTTGTTGTGCGATAAGCTCCATCGATTCTCTGATGGCCGTCCCCGCAGTAATCACGTCATCGACTAACATGATGCGACCTTGTAAATCCGCACCAACTAGATTCCCGCCTTCGCCATGCGTTTTGGCTTCTTTGCGGTTAAAACAATATGGCGTGTCGATGTTGTGTTGCGTGGATAAGGCAACAGCCGTGGTCGTCGCAATTGGGATCCCCTTATAAGCAGGGCCAAACAACACATCAAAATCAATCTTGGCGTTCACTAACGCCGCAGCATAACACTGACCTAGAGTCGCAAGATCTTTACCAGTGTTAAACAAACCTGCATTGAAAAAATATGGGCTGACACGTCCAGATTTTAACGTGAACTCGCCAAATCTTAGTACATTGCGTTGAATGGCAAATTCAATAAAGTCACGTTGATAGTCTTGCATGCTCTGTCCGCTCCTTATTGATTCAGCGCAGTTTTTTGCGCTGTAAAGATCTCGTATAAACCGTCTTTAGCCAAACCCAGCATTTCATTGAGTTCGTCAAAGCTAAATGGTTCGCCTTCGGCAGTGCCTTGTACTTCGATGAGCTTGCCCGATTCAGTCATGACCACATTCATATCGGTTTCAGCTACTGAGTCTTCGGTATACTCCAAATCCGCCACAGCCTCACCGTTGACCACTCCGACAGAAACGGCAGCAATCATATGCTTAAGCGGATTGGTCGTGATGATGTTCTTTGCGCGCATGTGGTTAATCGCATCCACTAATGCCACACAAGCCCCTGATATAGAGGCTGTACGAGTCCCGCCATCGGCTTGAATCACATCACAGTCGAGCGTAATGGTGTTCTCACCAAGAAGCTTAAGATCAACCGCGGCTCTTAATGAGCGGGCGATGAGACGTTGGATCTCTAACGTACGCCCACCTTGTTTGCCTCGTGCTGCCTCACGTTGAGAGCGAGTGTGTGTAGAGCGCGGAAGCATTGAATATTCTGCCGTGATCCAGCCCTCACCTTTTCCTTTCATAAAGCGTGGCACACCCTCTTCAACTGTCGCAGTACAGATGACCTTAGTATTGCCAAACTCAATGAGGACAGAGCCTTCAGCGTGGCAGGTAAATTGACGGGTGATCGTCACAGGACGGATCTGGTTGGCAGTACGGCCATCAGCGCGCATAAAAAATCCTTAACAGATAAACACAGAGATTAAAAAAACTCAGATATTATAGCCCAACATGACGGACAGCGTCATTAACCTTATGGTGTAAAATAGTGTACACTAAGCGCGATTTCATTTTTTCAATAGGAAACGCCCGTGATCTACAGTATGACTGCCTTTGCCCGTCGTGAACTTAAAGCCGATTGGGGCTCAGCCGTGTGGGAAATTCGTTCAGTAAATCAACGCTACCTCGAGACCTCGTTTCGCTTAGTTGAACAGTTTCGTGGACTAGAGCCTGTCTTGCGTGAGCGTTTTCGCAAATCCCTACAGCGTGGCAAAGTCGAGTGCACCTTGCGCTTTATGCCGGCAGTTGGGGCGTCTAGTGCATTGAATGTCAATCAAGAGTTGGCCGCGGCAGTGATAGAAGCAGCGGAAAATTTACCTATAGCAGGTCCTGCGTCGTTGAGCCGTTTAGAGGTGTTACAGTGGCCGGGTGTGGTAGCATCTGCCGAAACCGATATGGATGCGATCAATGCTGATTTGTTGGCGGAGTTTGATTTGACGCTCAAAGATTTTATCGCTTCACGCGCCGATGAAGGGGTGAATTTGAGCGATATGATTGAACAGCGTTTAGTTGGGATTGAAGGTCAAGTCGCACTGGTCACCGAACGGATGCCCGAGGTGTTGGCGTGGCAACAGGATAAAATTCGCAGTCGCTTTGAAGAAGCTCAAATTGAATTAGATTCGACACGCGTTGAGCAAGAGTTAGTGTTGTTGGCGCAAAAGATCGATGTGGCGGAAGAATTAGACCGCTTGGTGTCGCATGTCGGTGAGACGCGTAAGATTTTGCGCAAGGGCGGAGCCGTTGGGCGTCGTTTGGATTTTATGATGCAGGAATTTAACCGCGAATCGAATACTCTTGGATCTAAATCAATCAGTGCGGAGATCACGCAAGCAGCAGTGGAATTGAAGGTGTTGATCGAGCAGATGCGTGAGCAGATCCAGAATATCGAATAATATCCTGAGTAATTCATAGACATCCATAAAGCCCTTTTTTATAAAGGGCTTTTTTATGTTTCAGTCCAAGGAAGTCTTCATTAATCCAGCAAAATCCAGAAATAATCGGTGGGCAAATTGGTGGGTAAAAATGTATTTACTTACCTGAAAGTGGTGGGTATTATCTTCCTATCTACAACTAGTCGTGAAGCATTATGAGTACCGCAGGTAAGCTCACTGTCAAAACAATTCAGTCAAAAGTTAGCAAGAATGATGTTGGTAAACATGCCGATGGTGGAGGGCTATACCTTGTCGTTCCAAAGTCCGGTTCGCCTTATTGGATGCTAAGGTACACATATAATAAAAAGCGTAAAGAAATGACTTTGGGTAAGTTAAATGACCTCAGTCTGCAAGACGCTAGGTATGAAGCCAGCACTAAAATGAAACAAGCCAGAGATGGTAAAGACCCATTGCTCGAAAAGAAACGTGCTGAACAAGAATCCATTGTCACGGTTAATGATTTGTTTGAGGACTGGTTTGTAAGCGTGAGCCAAAGAATCAAAAACAGTCAAATTCCTGAACGCGTTTACAAAAAAGACATCGCTCCGGTTTTAGGTGAAATAAAGTTAGATCAGCTATCTGCTAGAGACATCCGAACAGTGTTGAGCAACATTAGTAAGAGCGGACGAGCAACTATCGCTAACGATGCTCTAGGTTACTGCAAACAGCTGTTTAACCATGCAGTAAAACTAGACTTACTCCAATATAACCCTGCACTCGCATTTTCGCAAAAAGACGCAGGTGGTATCGAGCAAGCTAGGGAACGCGCCTTAACTGAAGAAGAACTAGGTGTATTCCTACAGACCGCAAAAAAGCATATTAAACAGTTTGGTCAGGATAATTACCTAGCTGTTTTGCTTCTAGTTTGTTTGGGCGTCAGAAAGTCCGAGCTCTGTGAGGCAAAGTGGGATGAGTTTGACCTAGATGCTGCTGTATGGAACTTACCTGCCGCAAGAAGTAAAACTAATGTAGGGATTGATATTCCATTGGCGCCACAAGTCATTAGCTGGCTAAAAGAGCTAGAAGTACGTGCATGTGGTTCGGAGTACGTATTTCCAAATCGTAGAAGTAGTAAATCGCCTCATATGGGTTCAGATACGCTGAACAGAGCGATATCTAAGATGTTTGGTAGGGAAATACGTCAATCTATGCATTCGAAGAACCTGATGGGCGATATGGAGTATTTCACAGTGCATGATTTACGAAGAACATGTCGAACACTGTTAGCAAAACTAGGTACCTCTAGCCATGTAGCTGAAAGATGCTTGAATCACAAGCTCAAGGGTGTAGAAGCTGTGTATAATCAGCATGATTACTTGGAGGAAAGAAGAGAAGCGCTTTGTCTACTTTCAGAAAATGTTAACAACTTAACTATCTAATTAAAACAGCTCTCTTTTTAAAGGTCGATTACGATCATTGTGCATTAACCAATATGTTAGGTTGGTAATACCTAGAAGGAGTGCAATACGACGTTTTATGTGAACGGCTTTGCCCATCCTCGTGCGTTGTCAACGTATTCTATCTAAATAAGGTTTATCTAAGAAAACTTCTTAGATAAGGCAATGTATTCTTATGTAATCCCCCCATTTTAAACAGCAATCATTCGTAGAAATTCATTAAGCTGCCTTTAGCACAGCAGTTGGCGGTATTGGGTCGTTCATTATTGTATAACCATAACCACTTCGTTGCCAACTCTTGTGCTTGAGCAACACTTTCAAACATATGCATGTTCAGCCATTCGTGTCTTACGGTTCGATTAAAACGCTCGACATAAGCATTCTGAGTCGGTTTGCCAGGTTGGATGTAAAGTAACGTTATGTGGCGGTTATTCGCCCAAATTACGAGTTCATTCGAGATGTATTCGGGGCCGTTATCGCATCTAATGGCACTTGGTTTGCCTCGCCATTCAATTACTTGCTCTAGCGAACGAATAACTCGTGCGCTTGGCATAGATAAGTCCACATCAATCGCTAAGCCTTCACGATTGTAGTCATCAATGACATTAAACGTTCTTAAGCTGCGGCCATCAGCCAAGGTATCTGACATAAAATCCATTGACCACACTTGATTTTTCGCCAGCGGCACACTTAAGGCATCTGGTCTATCTCGTTTAATGCGTTTTCGCGGCTTTATCCGTAAGTTAAGTTCAAGCTCTCGGTAAATACGATAAACACGTTTGTGATTCCAACTAAATCCTTTGACGTTGCGCAAATACAAAAAGCACAAACCGAAACCCCACTGCTTGTTGGCTTCGGTCAATCGCAATAGCCAGTCTGCAACCAATGCATTTTCGCTTGATAGCAAAGGCACATAGCGGTAGCCACTTTCACTGATGTTGACGCAGGCACAGGCCAAACGAATACTAAACTGTCTGTCGGATACGAGTTTTTTCGCCATCTCGCGTCGCAAGAATGGCGTTACAGCTTTCCCTCAATGATCTCCTGTCGAATGTCTGCCTTAATACACTCTTCAGCATACATCTTTTTAAGACGCTTGTTCTCGTCCTCAAGTTCTTTAAGTCGCTTCAGCATCGAAGCGTCCATACCGCCAAACTTTGCACGCCATTTATAAAACTGAGCGCTACTCATGCCATGCTCTCGACACAAATCAGGCACCGACACTCCGGCTTCGTTTTGTTTGATCATTGCCATTATTTGGCTATCACTATATTTTGATTTACGCATTAGAAAACTCCTTCATTTTATTTTATTGGAATTTTCTACTTATGACTACTGTGGTTTAGTGGGGGGATTACAGTGGGAGTTGTTATGTGATTGATGCTGACCATAAGTTAATTGATATTTCATTTGTTGAACTGGTTGTTATGAGGGCAGGAGTTTATTGGGAAGATCGAGTTTTAGAAATGAGAGAGCAACTTAAGTCGCAACATAAAAGTCATTAAATAACGAAAATAAGGAGTCTAGAATGACTTCAACAAATTCAATATTCGATCAGATTAGTAATTTTACGAAATAGCTAGCTTTTTAGTGATAGCAATAAAGCGAAGCTTCCAATTCATATACCTTGACTTGGAAGCTTCACAATTGATGAAAATTGAATTAGCGGGATAACTCCTCAATTTTCTTTTTGGAGAACCAGCGATATAAAACAGGCAAAACAAACAATGTGAGTAATGTTGCTGTTATCAAACCACCAACTATAACACTTGCCAGTGGTCGTTGTATTTCAGCTCCTACACCATTTGACATTAACATCGGTATTAAACCTAATGCAGATGTTATTGCTGTCATAAGAACAGGTCTCAAACGAGAAGTTGCTCCTTCAAAAACAGCATCAGTGACTTCTAAGCCATCTCTAATTCGCTGGTTTATACTTTCAACCATAACCACACCATTTAACACTGCAACACCAAATAGTGTAATGAAGCCAACGGAGCTTGGCACGGACAAGTATTGCCCAGAGAAATATAAGGAGAAAACACCGCCGATAACAGCTAATGGGACATTAACTAAAATCAACATGGCTTGACCAACTGAGCCAAATGCGAAGTAAAGCAAAAGAGCAATTAGCGCCAAAGATAAAGGAACCACTATAGCTAACCGTTGTTGTGCTCGTTGTTGACTTTCAAATTGACCACCAATGGCAACAGAGTAGCCAGCAGGTAAATCGACTTTCTCGGCGATTACCTGTCTGATATCGGCAACAACACTGCCCATATCTCTATTTTGCACGTTGGCTTGGATAACAACACGTCGTTGCACATCATCTCTTCTCACTTGCGGAGGGCCTGACTCAAAAGAGATTGTTGCAACATCACCAAGACGAACCCAAGAACCTGTAGGTGACTGAATGCGAATATCAGAAATAGCTTCTTTATTACTACGATATTCTTTTTCTAAACGCACATATATATCATAACGCTCATTCCCGTTGATGATTTGTCCTGCTTCAACTCCACCTATACCATCTCGTATCACTTCCATTATATCACCGACCGATAGGCCAAAACGTGAAAGCTCTTGTCTGTTTGGCTTTACAACTAATTGAGCTTCACCAGCTATTTGTTCAAGCGCAACATCTCTAGCGCCTTCAACTTCTTTAATTGCCGATTCTATTTCTTGCCCTTTAACTGCCAATTGATTGAGGTCTGGTCCAAACAGCTTTATCGCTAGTTGTGCTTTTACACCAGATAGTAACTCATCTACACGGGTGGCAATTGGTTGAGAAAAGTTCAGTAAAAGTCCCGGAAACTCTTCAAGCGATTGTTCCATTTTGTTTTGCAGTTCATAACGGTTTGAAGCACTGGTCCACTCGGATACAGGTTTAAGTCCGATATAAATCTCGATGTTATTAACTGGTTCAGGATCGCCGCCAATATCAGGTCGCCCGATACGGCTTAGTGCATAAGTAACTTCAGGAAATGCCATCAACTTTTCTTCTAATATAGGTGAAACCATCAATGCAGTATCTAAACTAGAAGAAGGAGCAAGAGTTGCTCTTAAGTTAATTGTTCCTTCTTCTAGCTCTGGAACGAATTCAGTACCTATGTAAGGTATAATTGAAAAAGCCGAAACAACCATAATTAGCGAGGTAACAACAATTAACTTGGTACGTTTAAGTGCAAACTTAAGCCCCTTTTTATATAGCTTATCTAAAGGTTTAACGACAAAGCTTTCTCTTTCTTTTATGCCTTTTTTGAACATGAAAGTGGCGAGTGCTGGTACGATAAACAAGGCAACAACAATAGCTGAAATGATGGCTAAAATAATACTAATTGCCATTGGCTGGAATAATTTTGCTTCGACGCCTTCAAAGCTAAACAAAGGCAAGAACACGACTAAAATGACAGAAGCAGCAAAAAATACTGGGCGAGCCACTTCTTTTCCTGCTTGTTTTAGCCGCAACTCGATACCATGATCATCTTTTTCTATTGCAAAGGGATCAGTATCATCACTAGGAACACGTGCTTCTACACTTTGTTGGTGTGTTGAATCAGGGTGGTTTAAATGTTTAAACATATTTTCAACCATGACCACTGAGCCGTCCACAAGCATACCAATAGCTACGGCAATGCCACCTAGTGACATAAGATTGGCAGAAATTCCCCACCAAGCCATGATCATTAATGCAATACCTACCGATATTGGAGTGGAAATAAGAACAAGAAACGTTGCTCTTAAATTCATTAAGAACAGGGCAAGCACGATACAAATAAAGATAAAGGCAAGTGCTAGTGCATTGACTACAGTACTGACAGCTTGTTCGATTAAATCAGCTTGATCATAGAAGGGTTCGAATCGAACACCTTTAGGTAATGCCTGATTGATTAGTGGAATTCGTGCATTAATACCATCAATGGTTGCTTTTGTATTGGAACCCATACGCTTGAGTACAATGCCTGAGACAACTTCACCTAGGTTTTCAACTTTTCCTTCGGACGTTTTACGGGTCATAGTGACCGCACCTTGTCGAATTTCACTACCTAGTTCAACTTTGGCTACATCAGAAACCGTCACAACAGTACCATCTACGGTTTTTACAGGTACTTGCTTAATGTTGCTAATGCCTGCTTCACCACTTTCGAACCAACCCGTTCCTCGAATAACAAGCTGCTCTTGTCCTCGGTTTATATACCAACCGCCAACGTTGGCATTGTTACTATCAAGTGCATTAACGATATCTTCTTGCGACAATCCATATGCAAGGAGCTTAGAGGGAGCTATGTTCACTTGATATTGCCTAACATTACCTCCGAAAGATAAGACATCTGTGACACCATCAACTGGCATAATCAGCAATTTGATTATCCAATCATTGAGGCTTCTGAGCGCCATTGAGTCATATCCTGCGTCTTTATCTGACACGAGCAAGTATTGAAATACTTGACCTAACCCTGACGTATTTGGTCCCATTTCAGGCGTACCTACACCGTCAGGTATCAACTCTTTTGCAGCTTGAAGCCGTTCAAAGACGAGCTGCCGTGCAAAATAGATATCAGTCCCTTCTTTAAAAACGACAGTAACGCCAGACAGCCCTGTTTTGGAAATTGAACGTACTTGTTCAACATCAGGTAACGCATACATGACCGCTTCAATCGGATAAGTGATGAGTTGTTCTACTTCTTCTGCGGCAAGCCCCGGCGCTTCAGTATTAACCGCGACTTGAACATTGGTCACATCAGGGAAAGCATCCAAGTTCAGTTTTGGGATCACCATTATTGCGCCAACAATAGTGGCAAATAAGGCAATCAAAATAAGGAGTCGGTTGTTTACAGACCAATCTATAATTTTATTAAACATAGCGGCTCTCCTTAATGGTTATGCGGATCAAACCCGCCTTTAGCTATTTCAGAAGCAACAAAAAACGCTCCTTGAGTGACCACACGAGTACCACTTTCTAAACCAAATATTTCTCTGAAATTACCTAGAGAACGACCTAACTCAACCTCTGTCGCTTTGAATTCACCGGGATGATCCTCAACAAATACGGTCCAATCTCCGTCCGCACTTCTAATTAGCGCTTCTTCTGGAACGGCCATAACTTTTTGTTCAGTGGCAAATTGAAAATATACTTTAACAAACATGCCTGAATGGAGATTGTCATCTGCATTATTAACACTTAGGCGAATGATTCGAGTTCTAGTGATGGGATCAATCGTGTGGGCTTCCTGAATAACTTTTGCCTTATAATCCTCTCCTTCTAATTTAACTATTGCCGGAGAGTTGATTGATAGATTGAGCTTTTTGTTGGGTGATACTTTAGCTTCCACCCACAGCTTATTTTCATCTGCCAAAAGCATGATAGTATCACCCGCATCGACTCGTTGGCCTTGGGTGAAGTCATCTTGTAAAACTACTCCTTCTCGCTGAGCTACTAGCGAATATTGGCCAAACGAAGTTATGTCTTTATTTGATATGTCTTTTATCGCTTTTTCAGTTAACCCTAGTGCGATAAGTTTTCCGTATGTGGCGTTAAATGTGGTTTGAGCCTGAAGTAAACGACTTTCACTTACTGTTTTGTTGCCTAATTTCTTTACTCGCTGCCATTCAGTTGACGCAATCAAGTAGTCAGCTTGAGCTTGAGCCATTGCTTCACTAAATAGGGTGACCAGCTTTTGTCCTTTTTCTACGTGTTCACCGAGTGCAGTATGTCTGCTTATTATCACTGACTCGGTACGGGGAGAAACGACATAGCTGCTATAACCATCTACTTTGACCTCTCCGGGCGCATAGATTGTACTGAATTGATAATCAGGTCTTATGCTTTGAACTTTAATATTGGCTAGTGACATTTTTTGAGGGCTTAGAGTAATACCTTCTTCATGTTCCTCTTCAGTTTCTTTATTTTTGCTCTCTTGGTCGTGACCATGTTCGTCATGTTCTGTGTCTTTTTCAGAATGGTTGCCTTCATTTTCCTGATGGCCTTCTTCTACATGATTTTCTTCACTTTCCGAGTGTTCGTGTTTATGTTTTTTGGGATTTGCTGTTACAGGTTCAATTGTATTTACTTGTAGAGCATACACTTCACCGCTTAATGTCCCACCTAAAAAAAGTCCACTAATTACTATTGCTAATAATTTTTTGCTAAATAATGTATTCATTTTTTTACCTATATTCTTTTAACGTTTAAGATTTCTAATTGCCGTTTTAACTAATTAAATCTTAAACTTAGATAATTGACCCATGCTCCAAATGAAGGCTATTTCAGAGAGTCTAAATTGTTTTTCTAGTTGAATGCCTGAGTGCAATCCATCAGCTCTTTGGCTCAACGCTATTAGATAGTCTGAAGTATTGATGTCTCCAGCCTCCCAACGAGCGTTTAGCAACCTCGCGCTATTATCAATTCGGTTTTGCATAAGGTTTTGCCATCGCTGATAGTATTTTTTACTGATCATGAGGGATTCATAGTTGGCCTGAGCTTCAAAAGAGCGTTTTCGATAAATGGATTGGAAATAAGCTTCCGCAGCAACGGCTTCTGAATATGCCGCTTTAGTAGCATCGGAATAGTTATTTCTGATATTCAAAGGCATAGAGAATGTTAAGCCAACGATATTATGGTCACTATTTTTTCCTGCGCTAATCCCTATGGTGGGATTAGCTTTATTCTCTATGGTTGTTAGTTGTGCTTTAGCTTGTTGCTCTTTCCATTTTGCTTTAGCCAATTGTACTTGGGGGTGTTGTTCAATCCATTCAGCTTTGTATGAATAGTTTTCAACATCGAAATCAATAGAGATTTTACTGGCTAACTCTGGTGTCCAATCAGGCAGCAGCTCTTTAACTTTAACCTCAGCATTTTTTAGCTCTATTTGATATTCAGCTATTTCACTAAAAACTTGAGACAAGTTTAAGTAAACCAGCTCAGCATCTAGAGGCTCAAGTATTCCCGCCTTTTGTTTGTCTTCCACAATACTAAGTAAGGTTTGCAGTTGACTTTCTCTCTCCGTAGATAGCTGTGCAGTATCTTTCGCTGATTGCCAATTTGTCAAAGCAATTAACGCATCGGCCTTTTTTGAATCGATTAAATTCAATAAGTGCTGCTGGCTGGCATAAAGAGTTATCTCGCCAATTGACGTATTGGCAGAGCGTTTATCCCAAAAATCAATGGTCTGACTCAAACCGATTGAATAGTTATTAAAATCACCTTCTTTCTCAAAACTTGCGTCAAGCTCAGGGTTATATATTGCCTGAGTTAAGCTTTTTGCATGATGATTGCTTGCGATTAACAACTCTCTTGCTTCAATTATTTCGGGATCTTTATTTATTTGTGTGTCTAACCACGACTCACTTTTTTGCTTGCTGTAAGCGGCATATGAAATACTTACAAGCAGGCAGAATGACAGGCAAGTGCCTGTATTTTTTATATATTTATACATAAGACTTCTTAAATTTTAAGTATTAATCATCTCTCATTTACCGATTTTTAATCGATAAATGGACGGATATAATTTAGAAATTTAAGAAATAGGAGGGCGTAATATAGCGTCTAAAAATTCTTTTGTTTGATCGAATTGATAAGGTATTAGGTTGTTGTTATATAACTTTGTTGCACTATTTGAATTGCTAATTAATATCCACGATAAGTGGCTGCCGCTACAATGACCACAATGATGACAATCCTTGATATCATGAGGTTCATCATCAGCGTTTTCATTTAAAATATCGCGATCATCTTTATGGTCATGTTGAGTTTGCAGGTGCTCTACATCGATTTGATGATTCTCAGAAGTTGCAGACGCAATAGAGCTTATCGATTGTAGAACAATCGAAAGAACTAATATTATCCTTAAAGCAACAGTGAAATTCAAAATAGACACCCATAAAATTGTGAGATAAAACTATAACAAGAAGCGACAGTTGAGACTAGCTCTATGTTTCTTTTTCATGCTCATCTCTGCAAGTTTCTTTGGGAAACTCAAACTCAATGGTTGTATGAGACAATTTATATTCTGAAAGTTC
This sequence comes from Glaciecola sp., assembly GCA_018623155.1. Lineage (GTDB taxonomy): Bacteria > Pseudomonadota > Gammaproteobacteria > Enterobacterales > Alteromonadaceae > Opacimonas. Next base: position 101,395 of record JAAZVZ010000007.1, on the reverse strand, counting down.
AATTGCGATAGTTTGTTTTAATGCAACGAGTTCATTCACACTTGAGTTTTTAGATAACTCCAAATGAGCTGTTAGTACATGACTTTCTCCGTCTAACGACCAAAAGTGCATGTGATGAACCCCATTAACTTCAGGTAATTTAATTAAAGTTTGTTTGATATTCTGTTGAGTTTCTTCATCTGGAGCGGCTTGAAGAAACAAAACAAGTGTAGATTTTAGATTTCTGAAAACATTAAATAAAATAAATAATGTAAAACCAATTGATAGCAGTGGGTCTAGTATTGGCAGTTCTACAAATAACAACACAATTGAAACAATTAGAACGGCGACCCAACCCAGAACATCTTCCAGTAAGTGCCAAGTTAGTACTTTTTCATTTAAAGTTTCCCCAGCTTTTAATTTGAATACGGCATACCCATTTACGGCAACACCGAGTATCGCAAGCCCTAACATTCCTTCAACTACAGGCATTTCAGGGTTGGTTAGCCTTGGAATTGCTTCAAACAACACCCAAATTGAGCCAATTACTAATACAACGCCATTTACTAATGCCCCGAACAGTGTAAGTCGGCGGTAACCATAGCTGTATTTATCTGGCGCTGCTTTGTTTGAAAAACGACTTAATATCCATGCAAAGCCAATCGATAAACTATCTCCTAAGTCATGCACCGCATCAGCCATAATAGCGGTACTGTTGGTGAGCCAACCACCAATAAATTCGATGATCGTAAAGGTAACATTGAGAAAAAATGCCCAACCAATCCTGTCGTCTGTTCCATGTTGATGACTATGACTATGACTATGACTATGACTATGACTATGCATTTTGTACCTCCAGCGCTTTATTTTTTCTTAGATTAATGACATTGAAATTTATTAGGTGGCGGATCACTTTTTGATACATCCAGCGTTTGACTCCAGACAAATTAGTGCCTTTTTCAAGATAAAACTCATCAGGGGAATTATAAAGTCCAAAGTCGTCGTGAATCCCTTCTTTTTGAATATATGTGTCGGTTCCGCGCCAATCTGTATCTGGTGATGAAAAACATTTTGTTGCAACACCATAACCACAGAAATTGTCTTTTATTTGATTAAACTTTTGCTGTATTGAAGTGAGATATTGATTGTCTAAAATAAAGCCCTCTAAGTTGATCCAACGTCCTTCAAAGTAAACTTCAACCCAACTGTGAATAATGTATTTGGGTGCTAACCAAAAGACATAGTTAGGAATAGCTCCTTTTTGTAATTGCTGATCTATTGTAAACCCGTGAAATCGGCACTGAATTCCTAATCCACGTAATAAGGCCATTAAAAGGTTGCCCTTAGTGTTACATTGCCCGTATCCGTCAGATAAAACTTTACTTGCGGAAATATCGTCGCTTTCGTTATAGCCAAATAGTATTTCGTCTTTTACAAACTGATAAGCAGTGCCAATCTTGTTGTAGTCATCAAGCACATGCCATTTTCGCTCTGTTATTAATGATTGGATAGTGGGGTGTTCAAAATTAACTATCTCAGTTTTTTTAAGATATTCTTGATTCATAAGAGCTTCCTTACTTTGAATTGCAGCAGGTTGATTGTTTATTTTTATCTGATACTTCAGATGTATATTGAGCCGATACTAATTCTTGTTTGGCATCCGTTAATATCATGTAAGCACCTCGAAGAATTAACATTGAAATGATGCTACCAATAACAATATCAGGCCAGCGTTGTTCTAGCACCATGACAAGGATGCCAGCAAATACGACACCAAGGTTTGCGATCACATCATTAGCTGAAAATATCCAGCTAGCCCTCATATGCACTTCATCATTATTGTGCTTTCGTATAAGCATCAAACAAATGACATTAGCGATTAATGCCACAGAACCAACTCCAATCATAAACCAAGAATGAGGCTCACTTTCTCCAACTAGTCGCCTAGATATATCGAGAAGAATTAGAACCCCTAACCCCAATTGGAAATAACCACTTACTAATGCTGCATAAGCTTTATGTTGGATTGACTTCCCCACGGCATATAAGGCAATGGCATAGACGATAGCATCAGCTAGCATATCTAACGAATCAGCAATTAATGCGGTTGATTCAGATAACCAACCTAAACCAATTTCAAATACAAACATCGTGGCATTTATAGCTAAAAGCCAATAAAGCACTGTTTTTTGTTGGTCATATTTTAATTCTACTTCACAGCCACAACCGCTCATTTTTTTACTCCGCCTTACTTGTATAATTCAAGTGTAAAACCTATAGTAACTATAGAGTCAAGTTTAAAAAGAAAATATTATGAAAATAGGTGAATTATCGAAAACATCCGGTTGTTCTATACAAACTATTAGATTCTATGAAAAAGAAGGATTACTTTCTGATCCAGAGCGTACAGAAGGTAACTTCAGATTGTATGACGTTACCGCTTTGAAGCAATTAGAATTCGTAAAACATTGTCGCAGTCTCGATATCTCTCTTATAGATATTAAACGTCTTATCGACCTAAAAAATAAACCAGAGGAAAGTTGCTCAAGTGTAAATGCGCTGATTGCGCAACAATTAGCTTTGGTAAAAAAACGCATGAAAGAATTAAAAGCCTTAAAAAACGAATTACAACAAATGGCTAGTACGTGTAATTCTGATAATACCATTGAAGGGTGTGGGATAATTAAGTCATTAGATAGCTAAAGTGATGTATAAAAGACTCTTTTTTAACTCACCTTGATTATTGATACAGGCTAATTAATAGTTATTTTCTTACCCACACGAACAGATTTGAGTTCCCCGGCAAACTCTCTCAACTAACAATAGAGATTTGTCGCTAGTATCGTGAGCACCTAACGTGACCATTTTGAGTCTACGAGACATTAAATTAATGTCATTAAGGACGTATTGTTTATCAATAAGCGAGCATACTCCTTCGCTGTATATCAATACCTTTGACGGGGATGTATATGCATTTACAAGATAAACGAGTCAGAATTAGAGATGTATCAACCATGTGCACTGGTATAACTTTTGACTACTAACCGTCAAATGAGATTATGAATGCTACATGTACCCCTTTGAAAAAACTGACGATAATCAAATATTCATAAATGTTTACACAGTATCAATTTACTTAGTCGAAAATTTACATTAGTATAGGCGATGTATATTTTTATGAGAATTTTATGTCTAAAGCATTTTCAAAAGTCTTAGTAATAACGCTTATGCTGTTTGCCTTTGTAGGGCAAGCATTTGCGTATTCTGCTATGTCTTGCGAAATGTCATCAGGTTCTCACGAATCACACATGAACATGGATCATTCCAAGATGAGTCATCATAAAGGAATGGATCATGGTGATATGAATAAAAGCAGTAATGGTCAATCAGAAGATTGTTGTGATGTTGAATGTGTTTGTCCTGCAAATGCTTGCTCATCTACGACAGTCCTATATTCCAGTGTTGATTCGACAGATATTCAAATATTGAGTGAATCTGTAGCTGCTCTGCAATCTAAACAACCTCATTCAATTTCCACTTCCCTTTATCGTCCACCAATTTTTGCCTAATACAGGATTAGTGCGTCCAAATTTCGCGCACATGTAATTAATTTTTCTGTTAGTCAATATAGCGTCGTAGCGCTATAGATATTTTCCAGCGATGTCTGGGGGCAAAAATGATCAATAAGTATTTAAAAATAGCAGTTGTAATGCTGCTTTCACCTGCGTTTGCAAACGCTAATGAACATAACCATGCAGACAATCACGACGTAACACCTTTGGAGTTAATCGTTTATAAAACCCCTACTTGTGGGTGTTGTAAAAAATGGATAACTCATATTGAAGACGAAGGGATTGTTGCGCACTCCAAAGATTTTCGAAACATCAGCAACATCAAAACTAAGTATGGTATCAAGCCTAATTACCGTTCCTGCCACACGGCAGTGAGTAGAAACGGATTTGCCTTTGAAGGTCACGTACCTGCTAAATTTATTCAGCAGTTCTTATCAGAAGAGCACCCGAATGCGATTGGGCTTTCAGTTCCAGCAATGCCAGTTGGCTCTCCCGGTATGGAAGTCGGTGACCGCTTTATGCCATACAAAGTGTTAATTCTATTTAAAGATGGAACGAGTGAAGTCTATGCAAAAGTTAAGACATACGAGGAGCAATTCTAATGAAATTGAACGCTTCAAACCTTACGTCACTTTCAACTGCACTAATACTCGGCTTATCTGTATTCTCAGTTCAAGCTGAGAAAGTAGTGTCGCTTGAACAAGCTATCACCTTGGCTCAGCAAAATGATCCTTGGCTTCATGGGAGTCGGTTAAAACAAAGTGCGGTTGAAAATAGAAGTATCGCTTCAGGTACTTTGCCTGACCCCAAAGTATCACTTGGGATAATGAATTTACCAACAGATACTTGGGACTTAGATCAGGAAGGAATGACTCAACTAAAGGTTGGTGTTTCTCAAATGTTTCCTAGAGGTGATAGTTTAAAGATTAAACAAGAGCAATTAAAAATTGAGTCAACGAAATTTCCACTGCTACGAGAGGATCGTAAGGCTAAACTGATAAGCCAAGTATCACAGTTATGGTTAGATGCTTACTTAGCCCAACAAACCATTAAATTGATTGAAGCGGATTGGGCGCTCTTTGAGCAGATGGCGGAAGTTACTAAAGCTAGCTACTCAAATGTTGTTGGTAAAACCAGACAACAAGATGTTATTCGTGCTCAATTGGAAATCGTGCAGTTAGATGACCGATTAACTTCGCAAAAGCAGAAACTAGAAACAACAATCGCTCGCCTTAATGAGTGGCTTCATATCTACGATGCTGCTGGCTTGAATGAATCATTCAACTATGATACGCAACCATTAGAGTTTAGGGTTTCTAAAAAGTTGCCTACAATTCATTTGAACAATTCAACAGTCCTAAAAGCATCTAATTACTCAAGAAATCTATTGGCTCAGGAGCTTTCGAATCACCCAGCCATACTTGCAATTGATATAAAACGCAAAGCTTCAGAAAAAGCAGTTGAGTTAGCTAAACAGCAATATGAGCCGCAATGGGGTGTTAATGCTAGTTATGCCTATCGTGACAATATGCCCTCTGGTGATAGCCGAGCTGATTTATTTTCTGTTGGAGTTACGTTTGATTTACCCTTGTTCACCGAGAACAGACAAGATAAGCAAGTTGCAGCTTCTATTGCAGATTCAGAGACTATTAAAACCGAGAAACTATTACTGACAAAGCAAATGATCAGTATGGTGGAAAAGGAGCTTAGACAGCTTAAGCGTTTATCTGATAGGCAGTCTATCTATCAAGAACAACTCCTTAAACAAACTCATGACCAAGCAGAAGCGTCATTGACAGCTTACACAAATGATGATGGCGATTTTGCCGAAGTTGTTCGAGCAAGAATCGCAGAATTAAATGCCAGAATATCAGCTTTAAGAATTGATGTTGACGCACTGAAAACAGTTGTTCGCATCAACTATTTCTTTGCGCACTCTCAATCGAACTCAAATGCTGAGCATAAGCCAATGCACACATTGCACAAAACTAATCAGCACTTTGGAGAAAAATAATGTCAATGAATACTAAAACATCAAATTTGAAACTAATAGTTGCCGTCATCATTGGGGCTGCACTTGGTGCTGGAGCATTTAGCTTATATCAAGGTACAGGTTCGAGCGGTAATGGCAATGCAGCTACATCAGCAGAGAAAAAGCCGCTGTATTGGGTTGCACCGATGGATGCTAATTACCGTCGGGACAAACCCGGTAAGTCACCTATGGGCATGGATTTAATTCCTGTGTATGAGGAAGAATCATCTGGTGATGACTTTGGCCCCGGAGCCGTAAAAATCGCGCCTCATGTAGTGAATAATCTTGGGGTTCGCACTGCTCCTGTTGAGCTTAAAAATATGCATACTGAAATCTCAACCGTAGGTTACGTTCAATATGATGAAGATAAGCTAATTCATATCCACCCACGTGTTGATGGTTGGATTGAAAAGCTCTACGTCAAAGCAGCAGGTAATCCTGTAGAGAAAGGGCAACCTCTTTACACGCTGTATTCTCCTCAGTTAGTTAACGCGCAAGAAGAGCTGTTAATAGCGTTAAAACGCAATAATAGTTCTTTAATTTCTGCGGCGAAAGATCGCTTACAAGCGTTACAGCTTTCAGCAGACTTTATTCAAAAGCTAGAAAAGACACGAAAGGTTCAGCAAACCATTACATTTTACTCCCCTCAGGCGGGTGTTGTTGATGGCCTGAAAGTTAGAGAAGGCTTCTACGTCAAACCGGGGAATACTCTTCTAAGCATTGGGCAGTTAGATCAAGTTTGGGTTGAAGCAGAAGTGTTTGAACGTGACGCAGCCTTAATTAAAGAGGGACTTCCTGTATCAATGACACTGGACTATTTACCGGGTGAAGACTGGGCTGGTGTTGTTGATTATGTCTATCCAACATTGAACAGTAAAACGCGTACTCTCAGAGTGAGATTGAAGTTTGATAACCCAGACTATCAATTAAAACCAAACATGTTTGCACAAGTATCTATTCACGCTAATCAAGCTAATAGCACGATACTCGTACCTAAAGAAGCCGTCATTCGTACTGGTAAACAAGACAGAGTTGTACTTGCCTTGGGGGATGGGCAATTTAAGTCTATCGAAGTGACAATTGGCCGAGTTGATATCGATAGTATCGAAATCTTAGAGGGTCTTAATGAAGATGATGTTGTGGTGACATCAGCTCAATTCTTGATTGATTCTGAATCAAGTAAAAACTCTGATTTTAAACGAATGACTCATGACGAAGTGCCTAGCGCTGTTTGGATGGAAGGCGATATCAACAGCGTCATGGCGGGACATCGTATGGTTAATATTACTCATGGTCCTGCTGAGGCTTGGGATTGGCCTGAAATGACAATGGACTTCGATGTGAGTCAAAAGGTAGATATTGATTCACTGAAGTCTGGTCAGTCTTTGCACTTTGAAGTGAGCAAAACCGAAGACGGTGGATATGAAATTACTAGAATTCATATCATGAGTGAGCCTGAAGTATCATCAGCAACCGTATCAGGTTTGATCAATGCGATTGATATTGATACACGGATTCTAAATATTAGCAGAGGCCCAATAGAGAAATGGGATAGACCTGCTGCGACGATGGATTTTATCGTCGCGGACAATATAGAAATGGTTGATTTCAATGTTGGTGATAATGTCACTTTCACCTTTGAGGTAAGAGATGACTTAGTGATAACTGAAATTTCCCTTGAATCTGATGATCAACACGAGCATGAACAAAAAAGTGCTGTTGACCATTCGAATCATTAAGTTGGGAGATAAGTGATGATTGAATCAATTATTAGATGGTCAATCGGCAATCGTTTCTTTGTATTGCTGGTTACCTTAATTATTGCGTTTGGAGGTTTGTATTCTTTACAAAAAACGCCTGTAGATGCAATTCCAGACCTTTCAGACGTACAGGTCATTATTAAAACAAGCTATCCGGGACAAGCGCCACAGGTTGTGCAAGATCAAGTGACTTTCCCTCTTACTACAGCCATGTTGTCTGTACCGGGAGCGCAAACTGTTCGTGGTTACTCATTTTTTGGTGACTCCTACGTCTATATCATTTTTGATGATGATACTGATTTGTATTGGGCGAGAAGCAGAGTGCTTGAATACTTAAGCCAAGTAGCATCAAGCCTGCCTGACTCAGCAAAACCTCAATTAGGGCCTGATGCAACAGGTGTTGGCTGGGTATATATTTATGCTTTAACAGATAAGTCAGGTAACCATGATCTAAGCCAATTAAGAAGTATTCAAGATTGGTTTTTAAAGTATGAATTGCAAACTGTTCCGGGCGTGTCAGAAGTTGCAGCCGTTGGCGGAATGGTTAAGCAATATCAAGTGCAAGTCGATCCCGACAAGCTCAGAGCTTATAACGTGCCGTTAAGTCATATTCAAATGGCACTTAAGCGAGGCAATAAAGAAACTGGCGCATCCGTTGTGGAAATGGCGGAAGCTGAATATATGGTTACTGCTACGGGATATATTCAATCAGTTGCGGACATCGAAAAAATCCCACTTGGTATTAACGAGCAAGGTACACCGTTGCGTATTGGTGATGTTGCTACCGTTAATTTAGGACCTCAAATGCGCCGTGGTATCGCAGAGCTAAATGGCGAAGGAGAAGTTGTTGGTGGTGTTGTCGTTATGCGCTTTGGTGAAAACGCTCAACAAACCATTAATGGGGTAAATGAAAAACTTGAATCGCTTAAATCTTCTCTACCAGAGGGGGTAGAGATAGTCCCTGTTTATGACAGATCGAAGTTAATAGATCGTGCGGTTGATAACCTTTGGAGCAAGTTGCTTGAGGAGCTTGCTGTCGTTGCGATTGTCTGTGTTGCTTTCCTATTTCATCTTCGCTCATCAATTGTGGCAGTTGTTACTCTACCATTAGGCATCTTGGTGTCTTTTATCATCATGTATATGCAAGGCATCAATGCCAATATTATGTCGTTAGGCGGTATCGCTATTGCGATTGGTGCGATGACAGATGGCGCAATAGTGATGATTGAAAATATGCATAAGCATATGGAGAAAACACCGCTAACAGATGAAAACCGCTGGCAAATTGTAGCTAAGGCTGCGAGTGAAGTAGGACCTGCATTATTTTTTAGCTTGCTGATAATTACAGTCTCATTCTTACCTGTATTTATTTTGGAAGCGCAAGAAGGAAGAATGTTCTCACCGCTCGCCTATACAAAAACATATGCAATGGCGGCATCAGCAGGCTTGGCGATAACATTGGTGCCTGTTTTGATGGGCTACTTTATTCGAGGCAAGGTCGTATCTGAAAAGAAAAACCCGTTAAACCGATTATTGATTGCTATCTACATGCCTGTTTTAAAGCAAGTCATGAGGTTTCCTAAATCGACAATAGTAGCAGCAGTATTAGTGACTATCGTTGGTTTTTGGCCTGTTGATAAAATTGGTAGTGAATTCATTCCTCCGTTGGATGAAGGCGATCTCATGTATATGCCTACTACCTATCCCGGTATTTCCATTGGTAAAGCAAGAGAATTATTACAGCAAACGGACAAGCTTATCCGCACCGTACCAGAGGTTGAAAATGTTTTCGGTAAAGTAGGACGAGCCGAAACTGCAACGGACCCAGCGCCTCTAACCATGATTGAAACCTTCATTCAATTGAAGCCACAAGAACAGTGGCGAGAAGGGGTGACAACTGAGTCGTTAAAAGCAGAGTTTGATAAATTGGTTAAGTTTCCGGGCTTAACGAATGCTTGGGTTATGCCAATCAAGACCCGCATCGATATGTTAGCTACAGGTATAAAAACGCCTGTGGGTATTAAAGTCGCGGGACCAGAGCTTGATGTAATTCAGGAAATCGGCCAACAAATAGAACAGCTCTTGCCAGAAGTGACAGGCACAGCGTCAGTTTACTCTGAGCGAGTTGCAGGTGGACGATATATCAAGGTTGATATTTCACGAGATAAAGCAAGTCGCTTTGGGTTAAATATCGAAGATGTCCAACAAGTGGTTTCTACTGCTATTGGCGGCATGAATGTAACTCAAACAATAGAGGGTCAAGAGCGTTACCCCGTTAACTTACGTTACCCGCAAGATTATCGAGACTCTCCTGAGCAGCTATCACGATTACCCGTTGTAACACCAAATGGTCAACGCATTGCACTAGGTGATGTTGCTGATATTCGAGTGGAAAATGGTCCTCCGGGTATCAAGAGTGAGAACGCCAGAATCAATGGTTGGACTTTCATTGATATCGATGGCGTTGATGTTGGTACTTATGTTGAAAACGCCAAGGAATACTTAGCAAGTAACCTGACTTTACCAGCAGGATATTCAATTAATTGGGCTGGGCAATATGAATATATGGAAAGAGCAAAAGAAAAGCTCACCTATGTACTGCCTTTAACACTCGCCATTATTGTGATTTTACTTTACCTAAATTTCAGAGCGTTTAGTGAAGTGGCTATCATCATTGTTACCTTGCCGATGGCAATGATTGGTGGCTTATGGTTAATGTATCTGGAAGGCTTTAACTTCTCAGTTGCCGTTGGTGTGGGCTTTATTGCATTAGCTGGTGTTGCCGTTGAGATAGGCGTGATAATGCTGGTCTATCTGAATCAAGCTCTTGCTGAGCTTAAGGAAAAAGCTGAGGAGCGAGCAGAACCTATCTCAAATGATGCTTACCAAGATGCATTATTACACGGTGCTGGCTTACGTGTTCGTCCAGTCATGATGACGGTAGCCACAATTATTATCGGCTTAATGCCTATTTTGTATGGCACAGGAACTGGCTCGGAGATTATGAGTCGTATTGCTGCACCTATGGTAGGCGGAATGACAAGTGCGGTGTTGCTTACTCTAATTGTATTACCTGCGATTTATTCAATCGTTAAAAAGCCTCAAGTAAATGCCTTTAACAAAGGACTTTCTAACTTGGAGCTAGAAAATAATGCATAACAGAGTGGTTAGAACAACCATAGAACGACATTTAAATATAAATTTAATCTTGAAATCAACAATCTAAAATAGAGGTAAATATGAAATCATTAATCAAGTTCTTAACAGTAATCTCAGTGGTTTTTAGTAGTGCGGTATTTGCGCATGTGCAACTTGAAAAAAGTGTTCCTGCTGATAATGCAATGCTAATGCAGACTCCAGAAGAGTTGACTTTTACTTTTAGCAAAGAGGTTCGTGTAGTCAAAATAACATTGAAAAACAAAAAAGGAAAAAAGATTCAGTTTGGCTTTAAACCTACTAAAGAAGCCAGTGCTGAATTTACATGGAAACTACCGAAGTTAGCCCCCGAAAACTATGTCGTTGATGTGACCTTCTTAGGTAAAGATGGGCACAAAATGAAAGATAGCATCGGCTTTATGGTCCACTAATCTAATGGAGTGATTGTCATGGAAATGTATATCTGGAATACAGTCATTGTGCTGTCAAAATTTTTATTTTACGTCGGCTTTGCCTGTATTTCTGGGTATACATTTTTCAGGCAAATTTTTGAGCACAACGAATCTCATAACAATTCGGTAATAGCGAACCTAAAATGGACAAATAGCTCTGTCGTCGTAGCTTTGATTGCCAATGGTGTTTGGTTCATTGCTAATACAGGTGCAATGGCTGAAGAAGGTGTTCTAGGGGCATTAGATGCCGATATGTTGGCTATTATGTGGGACTCGTCTATCGGCGATGGCGCTTTGCTACGAGGGCTTGGGGTAGTTATAGCAATAATCGCTTTAGTGTCACCTTTCAAGTTCAAATCAGTTGTACTTAACAAGTACTTAAAACAAAGTGTTTTAGTGTCTAGCTTGCTGTTACTAGCCTATTCCTTTACGTTACAGGGCCATGTTTCTGAGTTAGGCATAGTTGAAAAAGGCTTGCTGATAGTTCATGTACTAGTTATGGCGTGGTGGTTTGGAGCTTTATTGCCACTAAAACGGGCTTGCCTGCAACTAAGCGATAAAGAACTTCATTTACTGATGGAGAGCTTTGGTAAACAAGCAAGTTTTTCCGTGAGTTTATTGTTAAGTGCCGGGCTATGGTTAGTGGTCAAATTAGTAGGGAGTTTTGATGCGCTAATAAGTTCAAGTTACGGGCAAGCTCTATTGTTTAAATTAGCTTTTGTTGTATCCATTTTGGCTATAGCTGCTAAACATAAATTAAAACTCGTCCCACAACTTAAAAATAATCAAGGCAGAGAGGCGCTATCCAAATCTATCTTAATAGAAATGTTAGTAGCTTTGGCCATTTTATTTGTAACCTCGGGACTTACCAGTGTTGTTGGTCCCGCCAGTTAAAACTAGAAAAACGAATAAGAAATGTATTACACATTGCCCAGATAGTTTTCAGCTTCACATTACAAAATTTATATTGACCTGTGTCTTACACACAGGTCTACACTCAACTTAACTACACAAATATTTTAAGTTGCGAGGTCATATGAAAGTGTCCGAACTAGCCAAGGCTTATGGCACAACGCCTGATACAGTAAGGTATTACACGCGTTTGAAGTTGCTTAATCCGATAAAGTCGGAAAATGGCTACAAATATTATCCGCCTACAGAGGTTTCTCGATTCAAGTTTATCTTAAGTGCAAGGCAACTTGGCTTTTCGGTGTCTGATATTCAGCAAATAGTTGATGAGGCTAGTCATGGCAAAGCTGCATGTCCATTGGTTAGAGCGCTTATTAAAGAGCGATTAGCTGAAACAGAAAAACAATTCCTGGCAATGCTAAAGTTACGTGAAAATATGAGCAGTGCCTTAGAGCAATGGGAATGTAAAGAGGATAAAGCACCAACATCTACGATGGTTTGCCATCTTATCGATAGTTTCGAGCCTCTGAATGAGGAGGAACCAAGTGATGAAAAATAAAGAACCTAGCCAGCAACTTATTATCGAAGGCGCAGGTTGTGCGAGTTGTGTTGGTAAAATTGAATCCGCAATTCAATCAACTGCGGGAGTTGTTTCAGCTGAAATGAACTTTGCAGATAGAACGGTGATGGTTTCTGGCACAGCACACGCAAATGAACTAATCAAAGCGGTCGAGTCGGCTGGCTACAATGCAAAACTATTGGATAACGCTAAAGCTGATCAGATGTTGGATGAGAAAGAAGCTGCTGATTGGAAGTATTACAAGAAGTTACTGCGAGATACTTTTATTGCGCTGTCGCTAGGTATTCCACTAATGATCTATGGATTGTTCATTGGTGAGATGACCGTTGTTACATCAACTGAAAGAATATCATGGCTTATTGTAGGTATAGCCACCTTGGGGGTGATGTATTTTTCGGGCAAGCATTTTTATGTTGGTGCATGGAACAGTTTCAAAAATCACTCTGCCAATATGGATACACTTATTGCATTAGGTACAGGCACAGCTTGGATTTATTCAATGGTTGTTGTGCTTTCACCTGACGTACTTCCCTTGATGGCTCGCCATGTATATTTCGAAGCTACAGCAATGATCATTGGGTTAATCAACTTAGGTTTAGCCCTTGAACTAAAAGCACGGGGCAAGACATCACAAGCTATAAAACGTTTGATTGGGTTGCAAGCAAAAACGGCTATTGTTATTCGTGACAATAAAGAGGTTGAAATAGGTATTGAGCAAGTCTTAGAGAACGACGTTGTAAAGGTTAAGCCCGGCCAAAAAATCCCGGTAGATGGTGAAGTCGTGGACGGTCATACAGCTATAGACGAGTCAATGCTGACAGGTGAACCAATACCTGTAGAAAAAAATGTGAGTGATCAAGTAGTGGCAGGAACACTCAACAAGTCAGGCTTGATCCTTTTTAGGGCTACTCGAGTTGGAAAAGACACTGCGCTTGCTCAAATTATTAATATGGTAACGAAAGCACAAAATTCAAAACCACCAATTGGTCGTTTAGCGGATTCTATTTCAGCTTATTTTGTGCCAACTGTGATGATAATTTCTGTGTTAAGTGCCTTAGCATGGCTCAACTTTGGTCCTGAGCCAGCCATTGCATTTGCTACTGTTTCTGCGACGACAGTGTTGATTATTGCTTGTCCATGTGCATTGGGCTTAGCAACCCCTATGTCAGTCATGGTTGGCGTTGGAAAAGCTGCTGAGGCTGGCGTATTAATTCGTAATGGTGAAGCATTGCAAACAGCATCAAAAGTTACAGTAATGATTTTAGATAAAACTGGCACGATTACAGAGGGCGCTCCTAAAGTTACGGATATAGTCTTAGCAAATGCCACAGATGAAAATTCAGTGCTTCAGCTAGCTGCCAGTTTAGAAAATGGCTCTGAACATCCCCTTGCAGAGGCCCTCGTAGAAAGCGCCGCTCTGAAAAAAATTGAATTATTAAAAATTGAATCATTTAAAGCGATAACAGGCCAAGGTGTTAAAGCAAGATGTGAAGGAAAGTCGCTATTGTTCGGCAACGCTAAATTGATGGCGGAAGAAGATGTAGACCTGACTAGATTTGTAGGGAGAGCGCAATCTCTGGCGAAAGAAGCTAAAACTCCAATGTACTTTGCGGTTGATGGCGAATTGGCAGCAATTATTGCAGTGGCAGACCCTATGAAACACGACTCCATTTCGGCCATTAAGAGACTGCAAGCAAGCGGTATTAAAGTGATTATGCTGACTGGAGACAACATAGAAACGGCTGCTGCGGTTGCGTTAAAAGCGGGAATCTCTGAATTTTACGCAGAAGTTCTTCCTGAAGATAAAGCGAGTAAAGTCAAAGAACTTCAGAGCTTAGGTGAAATTGTTGGAATGACAGGAGACGGTATCAACGACGCCCCCGCTTTGGCATTAGCTGACGTTGGTTTTGCAATAGGAACAGGTACTGATGTGGCCATCGAAAGTGCCGATGTTACTTTAATGAGAGGCTCTTTACATGGCCTTGCTGATGCTATTGCAGTGAGTAAAGCGACATTAAAAAATATAAAACAAAACTTGTTTGGCGCTTTTATTTACAACGTCGCAGGGATCCCAGTGGCGGCAGGCGTGCTATATCCTGTATTCGGCATCTTACTGAACCCCGTTATTGCTGGTGCGGCTATGGCGCTCTCTTCACTAACGGTAGTTTCCAACGCAAATAGGCTTCGCTTTTTCGAAGCGAGAGAAAGTTTGGTTAATTAAAAAGACCAAGAAATGAAGTGACCCCATAAAGTTGGACTCATTTCTAAGCGGCTACCAAGGCCTGATTTCGATACTCTATCGGACTCAGGCCTTTTAGTTTCAGCTTAATTCGTTTGTGATTGTAATAATTGATGTACTCATTGATGCTTTCAATAAGCTCATCAGTATCGGTAAATTTCTCGCCATGGTACATTTCTGTTTTTAGTAATCCAAAAAAGTTTTCAGCAACCGCGTTGTCTAAACAGTTTCCTTTTCTCGACATACTTTGAGCTAGTCCTTTGTCTCTTAACAACTTTTGCACCTGTGGGCTCTGATATTGCCAGCCTTGGTCAGAGTGAACTATCGGCTTTTCGTGCCATTTTAGTTTCTCCAGTGCTTGCGTAAACATATCTGTGACGAGCGGTAATGCAGCAGACTTTCTCACTTCGTAACTGACAACTTCTTGATTGTATAAATCGATAACAGGGGATGTAATCCCCCCATTTCAAGCAGTAAAAATAACTAAACCATCACGCTGCTTGTAATATTGTTCTAGCTTTGAAATATTGGTGGGTATAGTGGTGGGTTAATTTAAATATGGCATAAAAATTCATATCAAACTATTGATTAATAAGTATTATTTTATGTGTATCTGAATTCAGATCCAGAATATAGAATAGATTCCTAGCTCATGCTCTGCCAAAGGTATCAATTGTTTGTCAAATGAAGACCTTTCGTCATCGCCGTCCCCATTCCTTTCCGCCCATTTCTACCAAACGAGACTTGGCTCGTCGAAAGGAAAAGGCCAGATCATTGGCGCCTGATAATTGTGCCAGTGATACGCCAATTCGACCCGTCGCCGACCACTCCACATGTTCCCCCTCTTTGTTGCAGATCATAGTCGTCGCGAAGGAACTCGAGTTTCCGCCTTTCTCACTGACAAACAATTCTTCATCTCCATCAACGCTTTCGACTTGCGCTTCAAAATCGACAAACAATTCTCCAAGCGGAACGTGTGCCGCCAGTACCAGTCGGGTTCGAGATTCATAACATGTATCAATGAGAGTCACGAAACGTCGCGCTTCGTTGAGATGATTGGCATCTAGTTGGTGTACGCGGTCCACAATGAGGACAGGAAACCGGTCGCAAAGCGCAATATAATCGCCCGCGCCGAGTGGTTGATAACACAACTCTGAAAAGTCAAACCAAGCGCATCGGTCATTTAATCGCACGACTCGAATTGTGCGACCGAAACGGACATGAATAGCCTCGGATTCAGTGCCGGTTGCAGTACCGCCAAATATTTCTTCCAACTGCGCTTGTATGTTGTTATCTCTATTATGATCATTATGAACATCTTGGTTTGACCAAAAATAAGAGTGACCATCCGCTCTAGTTTCAAGTCGATAATCCGTTGAGCAGCTCTCCATGGAAATAACATCGAACGTACTTTTTAACATATCGATGAATGGCAAAAAGAGGGAACGATTAATGCCTCTCTCATACAAAGCATCGGGAGATCGATTTGAGGTAGCCACCACGACGACATTGCAATGTAATAAGAATAAAAAGAGTCGTTTCAAAATCATTGCATCGGCAACGTCTGTTACTTGAAATTCATCGAAACAGAGCAGTTGGGCTTCTTGTGCCAATTGTTGTGCAATGACCGGGATTGCATCTTCTCGTGGATACTTCTGTTTGAATACAAAGATTCGATGATGGACGTCTAGCATAAATTCATGAAAATGGACGCGGCGTTTAGTCACTTTATTTGGCTCATTAACCGACGCGTAAAAGAGATCCATTAGAAAGCTCTTACCGACACCAACCGGCCCATGAATGTAAACGCTTCGCGGTGGTGGACCAAAAGACCACAAATGAAACGTCTTTTGAACAAAGGTCCAGGCGGATGCCAGGGGGCGAGTCAGTAACAGTGGACCGCTGACTGTACGACTGCTCTCTATCTGCTCGTTGATCCGCATAGGTACTGGTGGGAGCGAGGCAAGAGACTCGTGCAGGGCATCTAATGTTGACGCCAGAGCGACTTGCGCATCGTCTCGTCGCACGTCTCCCGCGTCCAACTTGAGTTCATAAGCCGCTGAAACGCGACCTGTTGAGAAGCCGCTCTGATTGACGCGCGGTTGTGCCATCATATTCTTCATCTTGGAGCTAATGAGTTTGTTAACCTGACAGTATGGTACGTGTGATTTTGGTATAGGTATCAAATAATCCCTAACACTCCCCTATACTTTATACCCTTGAGCGAGTAAACGTTGGCAATTTCAACCTTGATAGCACAATTGCTTTATCAGTTCGATTTGTTTGGCTTTAAGCGCTTCCACTTCATCTTTTGAGTAGAGATTTCTCAAGGTCGGATGAGATATCAGGAAGTACTGTGTCGCGCCTAACAGATGATAAACAAGCGCCAAAGACTGCTCGGAACTTAAGTTTTCTTGTTCTTTCGCGCGCTTTACAACTTCTGTCAATCTGTCCAAAAATGGTCTCAAAAACCACCGATTAGAATTGTCTGCCCGTTCTCTGTTATCAAGGAGTTCTCTCAAAAGCAGCACGATAACTTGATACGTTCTTCCCTCGGCATTGAGCAAAGACGTAAAAACATTAATAACCTGTTGCCTAGTATCTTGCGCCGTAGATATCTCCTCGTTTACAAAATCTGAGATATATAAAGAAGCCCTATTGAGTACCTCTGCATACAGCTTTTCTTTTGAAGGAAAGTGATGCAATAACCCTTGCTTGGTGACACTTACTTCAGCTGATATGTCTTTAATACTCGTCCCGTAAAATCCTTTCTCTGAAAAAAGTAATTCTGCCTTCTCAAGCAAATTGTCCTTTGTCTTTTTAGTCATTTGAGTGCCATTAAGTAGAAACACCTTGACAGCTTACCACGTGGTAGGTATTTTGAAAACAACTTACCGACTGGTAGGTTTTGGTAAAAGAGTGGAGAATTGGCCATGAACAAACATCTTGAAACACAGTTAGTTAAAGCTTGTATTGACAGCAAAAAAAATAAAACAACCACTCTCGGCAATAGGGAACACCAAGTGGATATTGCAAAGTATTGTTGTGAAATTCGCTTGAAACAAGAGATGGACAAAATCTTTAAAAAACTGCCGTTCATAGTGTTACATAGCAGCGAGCTCAATGAGTCAAATCGCTACAAGAGCGTGGACACAAATATAGGCTCGCTTATCGCTACGCGGGATACGAATGGAGAAGTACATGTCTTTCACAATAGCTGTCGACATCGTGGTGCTAAGATTGTTGATGGCAGTGGCTGTAATAAACTTTTAGTGTGTCCTTATCATGCATGGTCCTATTCTCTTGAGGGTGAGCTTAAAAGTGTACCGGGACAAATGCACTGCTTCCCTGAACTTAATAAAGCAGACAATACTTTGATCCGTGTGCCCAGCATCGAAAAGCACGGTTTTATTTGGGCGATCCCAAACGTCAATGAAGGCCGGTCATTAGAAGAAGTTCTTGGTGAATATTTAGGTGACATTGCACCGCATCTTGAATGGATGGATGGACCAAACCTAAAAGTCTTCAAACATACCCAGAAGGTTTGGAATGCGAACTGGAAGATTTTTACTGAAGGTGGTCTTGAAACGTATCATTTTTCGTTCGCACATAAAGACACTATTGCTCGAAACTTTCAAAATAATATTGCGGTTATTGATCAGCTCGGTATGCACTTCAGGGTGATTATGCCTACTAGGGCAATTGACAAGCCAGGTTTAATGCAACAAGAGTATTTGTCTCTCAGAGAGCACAGTCACACTCTTTTTTATGTGATGCCTAACGCGTTTATGCTGGTGCAAGAAAACCATGTTGAATGGATCAGTCTAAGGCCAATTGCTGTTGATCAAAGTGAAATTACAGTGACTACTTTGATACCTTGTAACGAGGATCTAGACAACGAAAAAACGCACTCCTATTGGCAGAAAAATCATCATATCACCAATCTGACCCTAGACGAAGACTGGAAGCTAGGAGTCGGTATCCAAGAGTCCGTTACAAATGGTCACTTGCCTTTTCTGAGATATGGAAAAAACGAATGGGCCCTCAAAGCGCTCAATGACGAGATTGAAAGACTGCTCTTAGAATAATACCGAACATCCGAAAAACAAGTGGAGTCTTCTACAAAAAAAGAGAAGCGTTTTCACCCAAATTTAAGTCCATATGCTCATCACCTAAGTATTAATACATATCCGACACCAATAAAGATGACCATGACAAAACTCGGCTTTATCCAAACATCTACAGGAATCGTTATGTTAGCTTCGCTTTTTATGCTGGTTTTTAACCCAGCAAAGGCAACAGAAAATGAAACAACCGCGCCTGTCTATTATAAAAACACTGAAACCATACCTTACACCGTTCTCAAGAAAATCGATAAGAATATCGAGATTCGCCACTACCCTGCAGCCGTCGCCGTTCAAGCCGGTGGAGATAGCGATAACAGTGCATTTCGTATTTTATTTAATTACATTTCAGGGGAAAATAGCGTTCGTTCCAAAGTGGCCATGACATCACCTGTCGAAATGGGAAGCGTTGATACAATCTCTGCCAAAATCGCTATGACCTCACCGGTTGAAATGCAAAACAATCAAATGCGGTTCTTTTTGCCCAGCATGTATAGTTTCGAGACCGCTCCAAAACCAACAGACCCACGCGTCGAACTCATTCCCGTGCCCGAGCGCACGGTGGCAGTGATCAGTTTTAGCGGAAGAGCCACTGACAGCGCGCGTAATAAACAGACGCAAACATTAATCAGCGCATTGGCACAAGCTGGTATCGAAACACAAAGTGGTATCAGTTACATGGGCTATGATTCGCCCTTTACTTTGCCTTGGAATCGGCGTAATGAGGTCATGATACAGGTAGAATACAATTAAGATGATGCCATCATGCTGTTCGCCCATGCACGCGCTTCGGCTTCTGTTGAAAAAACCTGAAACGGCACAGGGTTGCGACTGATTGCGAAGATCATTTTAAGTGCATTGCGCATAATCACGCTTGGTATAATAAAGGCACTGCCACGACAATATTTCACAATTAAGGCTTCATGCACCTGCATCCAATCTGCCTGTTTTTTTTGATAAATAGGATTGAGAGGGAGCGCAGTCGTTGCATCAAAAATCAACACAAATGGCGCTTCGCGCTCGTAATTGGCAAGCAATCCATCTAGATATTCGTTAAAATTTGAAGCGGTTGCTTTCGCGCTGGTAAATCTAACCGTAATCAGCGGAAAAGTATCACGTTCGAATTGCGCAAAAGGTTGCACCATTTTTACCTCTTATACGTATTATGATTAGCTTTTTGGTATGCTCGACTTTTATACTGCGTTTTCCCAGTATCGGTTTTTATCTCCTCAATCTATGATGCGAATGAATCACAATGACACAGCCTAGTTTATTTGAACATAGTCCACTCGAGACAGTCCCTAGCCCAGCCATACTCTTAGTCGATAACGGGTCGCGTCGCGCGCAAGCTGTGTTTGGGCTGCGGCAGTTAGCTACTGAGTTAAGTGGGTTAATCGGAATGCCGGTTGAAGGCGTCAGCCTGCTTCACTCGCATAAGATCCCTCCGGATGCGCTTGATGGTGAACCTGCCTTGATTGTCCGCCAACGGCTCGTGCTTTGTGCTGAACGCAATGAACACCATGTCATTATTATTCCGGCCTTTATCGGACCGAGTTTAGCGATCACCGAGTACCTCCCCAAAGTCATTGCAGAAGTCAAAGCAGACCACCCCGAGTTAGACGTGACAGTTGCGGATACTCTGTGTGGTAACGACCCAATGCAGCCTGACGAGCGCCTTGCAAGTATTCTTTATGACCACATTTTGACAACAGGACCCCATCCGTCTAACAGTACGATAGCGATGGTCGATCATGGATCTCCCGCCAAAGTTGTGAACACCGTACGCAACGCAATTGCTACACAGCTCACTCAGCGTTGCGCATCTCGTAGTGCCACACAGCATTTTGATGTGATTGCGTCATCTATGGAGCGACGCGAGGGCGAAGAATACGCATTTAATGAACCTCTCCTAGAACATATTCAGCCAAAGACCTCCCATAACAAAAGGGGCATCGCTGCTATGTTATTTTTGCTACCCGGACGGCATGCAGGTGAGGGAGGTGATGTTGCCGAAATTTGTCAAGACATAGTCTCTAGAGAGGTGTTTGAAGAATTGTTAATCACTCCCTTGCTATCTGAGCATCCATTATTGAGTGTCATTTTACGAGACAGACTATTGGCGGTGTACTCGCCTTCGGACACCCAAGAGAGGCATATCACACAGTATCTGCATTTGACCCAAGTGACTCTTCCTGCGCTCTCACAGCGCCCGACATGTGATTGGCCTGTCAGTGAAGATCACTGCTTTCAGCGGATTGTATTAGATACTATCTGTGACGGGCTCTGGTACAGCACCATCAAAAAACCAGCCTATCTACACATGAGTACACAACAAGCACAGCAAGCTGTAAAGTTGTGTATTGACATCATCGCTGGACGTGTCGATATTCATCAACTTAATCACCAATCACTCGTCTGGCGCGACAAACCTCGCTAAAGACTTAGCACAGTAAAATCGTTAGCTACGGCATTGACCGTCACACCATTGCTAAAATTGACCGTTAATGGCGCATCTGAAAAGTTGTACACCACATAATGTTTGACGCCTTGGTTCTCAAATACCATTGCACTGGGATAATCCGCAGTGATGCCATCGTCTTGCATCTGGCCAAGTGTTTGCCATTGTTTGATCCAATAGTAGGTATGCGCTTTGGTTTCACCCGCCTCAGGGGTATAATTAGACATGCTGAGATAGTCTGTAAATGCACTGTCTGCATCCGTCATTGACCAAATCTTCCACCAAATATCGCGCCATTGGTCTGGGATCAATCCAGACGGAAGATTATTACTCGATTCACTCAAACCCAATGTGACATACTCTGCCAAGTAATCAGGGTATTGGCCAATATGCAAACTCAAGGTATTGGATGGTAAGCCTTGGATCCCTAAAATGTGTGCAAACGCAGGTGAAAACCACGTCGAGAAGACCGCACCATCGCCCCAAATAATAGAGGTCGTAATCCGCTCATAACCACTTGGAAAATTATCCTGTTGTGGATCATTCGGCTCACGCCAACCATCAATATTATTCCAGTATTGCCAGTATGCCGCCGCAGTCGAGGCGTGCAAATAAATTCCGCGATCACGGATCTCATCATTGCCAGTCAGCATGCCGTACAAAATCATCGCACCGTAAGAGTTCGCCGCTTCAGATGTCGACTCATTATTGTTGCCACGGACAAAATTTACGCGACCAGACGCCCAAGAAAACCCATTAGCTGGGTCAAAATGACGCAAATAAGGGAACATGTCATCGTTGCGCCCTCCCGCATAATCTCGGATCAACAGCTCGATCATTGGACCATACTGGGTTGCGCTACACCATTGTGCATCAAAGCGACACACCTCTGCCGCCGCGCGAACCAGATAGCCATAATGAAAGTGGTGATCATTAAGTTGTTGATGAGAAGCAAACGATTCTTCCATCGCAAACAACGTATCCCATGTCGAATCGTAGGCAAAGTATTGCACTTCATCTAAACCATTATCTGAGCTGGCCGTGAACCAATCGGTTAATTCCGCTTTTAACCAAGCTAATAACTGATCTCGTTGTGCGTGCAAGTCCAACTCGTCTGCCATGGCAATGAGTTCTGCGACTTTTCCGTAATTTTTGCCTGACCAATACGCGTCTTCGCGTCCAGCATTCCATTGGTCTTCACCCAATGCAATAAAGTCGTTAATGTGTGAGGTCGCAGTGGCCAGTTCCAAGTCACTGCTCATCGCCGGTAAGGTCGGTAATACCCCTACGAAGGGTAAATCATATGAAAACTCGCTGCCGATATGGAATTGCGTGACACCCCGAGCGCTGCGTCGACTGTATGCAGGGGTTGAACTAGCACTGTGTTTCCAATGTAAAGGTTGCATCCCAGTCATGGTTGTCACAGCTTGCTCATCAGCGTTCATATAGCGGTGGGTGACTGTCACTTGTTGCTGTGTATGGTCGACCGAATATGAAATATGCACATCCTTTACAACATTTCGCGATAACTGGAGATGGTCATTGACCATTGCATTACTTGGATTTGTCGAAGTCGGTAACAAGGCCACTGTGACTCCACCCGTATTGGTACTGACTCGAATTTCGTTACTCTCGATATTGCTGAAGCTAGTGCCTGCATCCCCTGTTACTAGGAAGTAATTGGCACTTCCGGCAACGTTGGTCCACACACCTAAACTATTATTTTGCTCGTAAAAAGTGCCTTTTTCTCCACCATCTGATCGCAAAGTGCGTAACAGCATCTCCCCAGCTAACACATCAAAATACACATAAGGTGAACCATGAACAAATGTCGCTCTCATCACATCAACTGAACCACTGCGCCATAATACTGTAACCGAACCATCGGAGAAGTCGTATAGCGATGCGTCAAGGTTAGTGTATTGCGAATTTGCAACGGCCATGCCATCCATTACCTCGCTGAAAGGATCGGGGATCTGGTAAAGAAAGTCATTACCCAGTACACGGACACCACTGGGTAAGCCCATCATACGCACACCTTTATTGGTGATCCGAGCGGTGATCGGATCCGGTGTGATATAGGCTGCGGCATTCGGATTGCCGATTTCCATTTCTCCTAAGAACGACACAGAGCCCCACCAACGTCCACTCGCGAGGGGTTGTTCAGCTGCAGGGCCACTGACATGAGGAAATAGAGGCGTTGGCGAACCTTGTGGGATCCGAGTATCTGCATCACACCCCGCGATAGCTGGCTCAACCACACCGGCATTAAAAATCCAATTACCATAATCTACCACGCAGCGGTAACTAGCAGGGTTGATGGTGTCCGAAACATGACCGGCACCAAAGTTCAGTGCCGTAAAATCAGTAAAGCCCGGACCTTCTGGAGAGGGGTTGGGTTCAGGGACAACGGCGTTCTCTGCACTGGTTGAAAAATACACATTATCAATGGCAAACACGGTGTCGACATATTGTGATGCCCAAATCACAATCCCCGTATTGATGGCACCGAGATTGAGGTTACTGGCTTGGAGTTGCGCTAGAGGATACGAAATCGTGACCCATTCTCCAACTGGCTGAGCCCCAAGAGGCACATCTCCAGATGTACACGGATAGATGCAATCTAATTTGAACGTGATATTGGGATCTCCTGAGATCACCTTAATATCAAAATTAATCGAGCCTTCTGCAAAGGCACTAAAATCCAATCCAGAACTGGCGCCGATAAATAAACCAGCAAGTTGTGCGCCATTGGTATGCGTAACTTGCAGGACATCACCTCGCTCGGTGTCAGTAACCGTTTCCCATTCCAATGAAGCACACATGACGGTGTTATTATCACAATCAGAGTAGCCCAAAGCTTGATCAAAAGCTTGTATACCACGGTCCCATCTTGAGTCTGGCGTTGCATCGCGCAGAACCACAAACTCAGTTTGCCCATTATTGGGTTGTGAAGGCGTTTCAGGCGGAGACGGCGGAGGTGTTGCAGCACTGACTATTACGGTTCGAGTTAACTGACTTTGGTTCCCAGCATTATCGGTTGCGGTGTAGGTAATCGTATACGTACCCACTGCATCGGTGTATGAATTTGTCACGCTCACATTCACCGTGCCATCCACATTGTCCGTGGCACTTGCACCCGCATCGGTATAGGCATCACCCAAAGTAAGATTGACAATGGCATCGCCATTGAGACTGATTACCGGAGCTGTGGTATCCGCAGGTGCTGGAGGAGGTGTAGACGGAGGCGTAGGGGACGCTGAACCACCGCCTCCTCCACAAGCTGAAAGTACCAAAATAGAATTAAACGCTAAAGCTCGCTTTAGAATGCCTTTCATACATATCTCTTTATTTGCATTAGATTGAAAGTTGCTTACAAACAAAGATGATGAAAGCGCTTACACTCTCACATTGTAAATAAACCATTTCTAAACTGCAAATAAAGTGTAAATAAACAGGCCGCACGTAATTTCATTAAATCAGTGCCCTTATCAAGCCATAAAAAAGCACCATAAATCCGCTCACCTCAGCCACGATGAGTGTCACCATAAAAGCAGAGATAAAGGGCGATTTTGCTGCCATGACGTTGTCTGTTTTTTGCTTGACACCTTCTGCAATATAACTCATTACCGCAATGGAAAAATAAGACACTAGCGCGAGCATTGCATAAAACTCGATGTGTTCATCGAGTTGGGAAATAAACGAAAAGACCGATAATAAAATACAAGCAAAACTGTATGTAAGTGCCGCACGATGGGCAATATCGACGTACCGATGAGCTAGCCCATCTGAAGATGCCATCATTTGTTGAAATTTCCAGATACCGGTAAGCAGTCCAGCTAAGAACAAGATCCCTGCAAAAATTAATCCTAGAGAGGTTGCACGATCGATTAACATTACCAAGTCTTCCATCTAACTCACTTTACGCTGCAACGAATACGATGTAATCGAAATTAGCATAATGGTTTAAGCATGTAAAATTGAGCCAAATCAAAGCTGTGCTCGTTTAAATGTGTATATAATTTGAATTCACTGCCTAAATCACACTCTCATGACGTTCCGCTTGCTACTTTTATTTTTAGCGATCATTTCTACCCAATCATATGCGGTGTATCCAAACGGATGCCAAGATCCTAAGTATCAAGCTTACATAGATAAACGCTTTGCTTTTTTTGCCCAAAATAATCAGCGCATGTACGACCAAACCTTGAATGAATATGAGCATCTCGTCACCACTGAATCGTCTAGGTTCTCAATCATCAGCGCACTGACCAGGCATCTCACTTACAGCGCCCAAGTCGATCCGATAGCAACCGTTCAGCAAAAAATCAATGACCTGCTTGCGTACTCAGATAGCTTGAGTATGGAACAACGCATTGCTGGGCTCGTGTTAGACGAATTCAGCACTGAGAACCACGCCATCAATATGGCAAGAGCGTGGATAAGTTATCGGAAAGGCGATATCGATACCGCACGAGTTTCACTCATGGCCTCGCTAAATATCAACAACTCTATGCTATTGAGCGCCTTTGGACCAGATTTTTCTCTTGTGAGACACCTTTATAAAGACGGGCATATCGATATCGTTAAGGCGTTTATTCAGAAAACCGAACGTTTTTGGCAAACATCACAAGCTCATCAACTGCGTTTTATCTGGAGCCAAATGATGATTTTGCAATGTCCGATCCAATTTGAATCCGGTGATAGTGTGCAAGCGATGAATTTGGGTATTCGACGACATAGATAAAATACAAGACAATGTCGACAATAAAAACCTTAATACTTTAATCTAGTTGGCATCCACGCTGAATGAGACTATTATTGTCGACAATAATCCGTTTTATTTTTATACAAGGCGCTCATTCATGTCGAGTTCTACGGCTTTTTCCCCTGCACAATCAGTCAAAACATTACACGATACAACGCATTCTTATCATAGCTTGCCCACCACTGCAGCAGCGCTTGGGATCGAGTTAGAACGGCTGCCTTTTTCGTTACGTCCTATTTTAGAAGGGATTGCGCGAAACATTGGAAAAAACGGCGTGACTGTTGAACAACTTGAGGCATTGGGGCAGTGGCCCGAGCACAAAGGCACAACCCCTGTAGAAATACCATTTGCCGCCGGACGCGTCATTATGCATGACCTGAGCGGAACACCTGCGATTGTCGACTTTGCTGCGATGCGTTCTGCAGTTCAACGGATGGGCTTAGATCCAACGATTATCGAACCTCTGGTGCGCGCCGATTTAGTGATCGACCATACCGTCACTATGGATAATACTGGCAGTCCATCCTCACTTCGCATTAACGGTGAGCTTGAGGCCGCTCGAAATGTAGAACGTTACTCCTTTTTAAAATGGGGAGCGCAAGCGTTTGATACCATTCGGATCATTCCACCTCAAACCGGTATCGTACATCAGGTAAACTTGGAGTATTTGGCGCAAGGGTATCTGGAAATGGACAATTTATTAGTACCTGATACGCTCATTGGCATGGACAGCCACACTCCAATGGCAAACGCATTGGGTATAGTTGGCTGGGGCGTAGGCGGCATTGAAGCGGGTGCTTCTATGCTAGGTCAACCGATGCAAATGCTCGCGCCAGAAGTCGTGGGCGTGGTCTTAACAGGGCAACTGCAAGAAGGTGTCACGGCCACAGACTTGGTGTTAACCATCACCGAGATGCTCCGCAAATACCCAGCCGGCGTGGTGGGCAAATTTGTCGAATTCATTGGTGAGGGATCTGCGAGTTTATCCTTGCCAGATCGAGCGACTATCGCCAATATGGCGCCAGAATACGGTGCGACGATGGGCTTTTTCCCATTCGATGAGGTGTCTGCAGAATATCTTCGTACGACCGGTCGAGATGGTGATTTGCCTTTGGATTTTCATCGTGCACAACAGATGACCTGGTCACCTGAGCAACCTCTCCCTGAATACACTGATACCCTATATTTGGACTTATCAACTGTTGAGCCTTCGGTCGCCGGACCCAAAAAACCTCAAGACCGTCACCCGCTTTCGCAAATCGGAAAGGTCTTCGCAACCAGTGCAAACGAACCCAATCGCTCTGCAGAAACGGCTCAGGTCACCCCGATGCAAGCCGATGCGGCTGGGGTGTTTACTGCGCAAACTCCTCGGACATTACAAGACGGAGATATTGTGATTGCCGCCATCACTGCGTGTACCAATACCTCGAACCCCAGCGTGCTGGTTGCGGCGGGCTTAGTCGCCAAAAAAGCCAATGAACTGGGTATGAAAGTTCCTGCTGGCATCAAAACATCCCTTGCTCCGGGATCCCCCGTGGCAACTGACTATCTGACCAAAGCTGGCTTGCAGCAACACCTCGATGCATTGGGTTTTCATACCGCTGGCTACGGCTGTACGACATGTGTGGGTAACTCAGGGCCATTAGCACCCAGCATTGAAAAGGCGTTACAAGAACATGACATCATTGCGGCATCCGTATTATCAGGTAATCGCAATTTTGAAGGACGAGTACATCCCGATGTGGATGCAAACTTCTTGATGTCACCGCCACTGGTGGTTGCAATGGCATTAGCGGGCACGGTCTGCATTGACCCAAGTTCAGATCCATTAGGAAAAGATGCACAAGGCAACGATGTATATCTCAAAGACATCTGGCCTTCTAATCAAGAAATCCAAGACACACTTAAGCAATGCCTTGATCCTCAAGCATTTCGACAAACCTATGAAAATGCGCTGTCCGGTCCACAGACATGGCAATCATTGCAAGCGCCACAAGGGCCTGTGTATAAATGGGACGAACAATCCACTTATATCCAAGAAATCTCGTTTTTTGACGGATTTTCATTAGAGACACCAGATGATGCTCTGACCAATATCCATGACGCCCGGATGCTTGTCATGTGCGATGATAATACCACCACCGACCATATTTCTCCGGTCTCGCGTATTAGAGCCGATTCACCACCAGGACAATATCTTATGGCACAAGGAGTGGCCGAAAATGACCTGACGTCACTCGGAGCTCGCCGAGGCAATCACCATGTAATGCTCCGGAGTATTTTTGGCAATGTGAAAGCGCGAAACTTAATGGTGCCGGGATCGACTGGTGCGGTCACACACTACTTTGACTCGGACCATAGCCCAGAGCAAATGTCCATTTATGATGCGGCTGCCAAATATCGCGCTACCCATACACCCACGGTCGTGTTTGGTGGCAAATTATATGGCACGGGATCATCTCGTGACTGGGCTGCAAAAGGTCCTGCATTGTTAGGCGTCAAAGCGATCATTGCAGAAAGTTTTGAGCGGATCCACAAGTCTAATTTAGTGGGTATGGGGATTTTGCCGTTGCAACTGCCTGCTGAGGTCTCGCTGGCTTCACTCAATTTAGATGGCTCTGAAACCTTTGATTTGCAGGGTATTGAACAACTCGCACCTCGTGGCTCCGTCGAATTAACGATCCATCGAGCAAACGGCACCAAACAAAATCTGACCTTAAGTTCACGAGTGGATACGTCTTCGGAATTAGAGCAAATTCGTCACAAAGGGATCTTGCCAATGGTGTTACGGGAGATTGTTAAGTCTAACACTTAATCATCAATTGCCAGCCAGGGCAAACTCCACCGCTGCCTGGGCATGAATAGCCGTGGTGTCATACAAAGGCATCGCGGTATCGCCCTGTTTGACTAACAACGCAATCTCAGTACAACCTAAGATCACAGCTTGCGCACCGGCTTGGGCCAACTCTTGTATGATCTGAAGATATTGTTCACGCGAATCATTGCATATCTGTCCTAAGCACAATTCGTTGTATATCACGTCATGGACTATGGTGCGCGATGTATCTGAGGGAGTGATAACCTCAATACCGTGTTGTTGGGTCAAACGCCCTTTATAAAAATCCTGCTCCATCGTAAAACGCGTGCCCAGCAAACCTACTTTGCAGATGTGATCAGCCTGCAATGCGTGAGCGGTGGCATCAGCAATATGCAAAAGCGGTACATCTATGGCATTTTCTACCTGTTCGGCGACATTGTGCATAGTATTGGTGCAAATCAAGACACAATCGGCACCTGCGCTTTGTAATCGCGCGGCGGATTCGGCTAGAACCAGTCCCGCCTTGTCCCATTCGCTATCGCTTTGCATCTGAGCAATCGGTGCAAAATCTACGCTCTCCAGTATGATTTTGGCCGAATGTAATCCGCCTAAACGCATTTGCACGTTGCGATTGATAGCTTGATAATAACTGACAGTAGACTCCCAGCTCATGCCACCAATCAAACCAATGGTGCGCATTATTGGTTCTTTTCCATATTCTTTAGCATGTAATCCAGAGTCAAGTTAGTCAGTAACTTCACACCTAACTGCATTCCTTCATCATCAACATAAAACTCAGGGGTATGGTGCGCAGGTGAATCCTCAACCGAGACATTAAGCGGTTTGCCCCCTATCCACATATAGAGTCCTGGCACTTCTTTTTGAAAATACGAAAAATCCTCCGCGCCTGTAACGGCTTCAGAATAAATCACATTGTCTTCACCAGCTGTACGCACCAATGTCGGTACCATTTGGTCAACCAAATCGTGGTCGTTATAGGTAATGGGGTAGGAGTAATCCAACGGCAAAGTCACTTCGACTTCCGCGCGCATACTCTCAGCAATGGCCTTGGCCTTGCGCGGGACTGCTTCATACATATGTTTACGCGCTTTTTCGTTGAGTGTGCGAATGGTGCCCACCATCTCGACTTCCATGGGTATGATGTTGGAGCGATTGCCACCGTGAATAGAACCAATCGACACAACGGCCGCGTCATCTAGCAAACGTAATTCACGACTAACGATCGTTTGCAGGCCCATGATGATTTGCGCTGAGGTCGTCACCGGATCAACGCTTTTCCATGGGTATGCGCCATGGGCTTGTTTGCCTTTGACGACAATTTTGAATGGGTCGACCGCTGCCATGATCCCACCGTGGCGATAGCGTACTTTACCGACATCGGTATTGGCGCTAATGTGCAGTCCAAATATCGCATCCACGTCAGGGTTTTTGAGAACGCCTTCTTCGACCATGACTTCAGCGCCACCGCGCTCACCTCGGGGTGCGCCTTCCTCTGCGGGCTGGAAGATAAACTTCACCTTGCCATGAAGCTCATCTTTCATGCCGGTTAGGATCTCAGCTGCCCCCATTAGCATAGCGACATGTGTGTCGTGACCACACGCATGCATCACCGGCACAATATTGCCTTCAAACTCGGCCGTTTTGGTGGATTTATAAGGTAAATCGTTCACCTCTTTGACCGGTAACCCATCCATATCGGCTCGCAATGCTACCGTGGGGCCAGGCTTGCCAGAGTCTAAGACCGCTACTACGCCAGTGATGGCAACACCGGTTTGTACTTCAAGGCCCAGTGACCGCAAATGCTTTTCGACATACGCAGCGGTTTCGAATTCGCGATTGGATAGCTCTGGGTTAGCATGCAAATGATGGCGCCAGGCAATGACTTTACCTTCAATTGCGGCAGCTTTTTGAGCAATGAGATCATCTACAGGAGATGCAAGCGAAATCGCAGGCATCATCAATAGCGAGGCGATGATGGTTTGGGCAATACGTTGTAATTTCATAGTTTATATTGTCGTTGTTATTTTTTTTGGAATGACAATGTAAAACGAAGCTTGAGATTAAGCAAGTATCGAATAAGCCTAAATGATTAGGCTTATTCCAAAAGTACCTAACAACAAAAGCACTGTCTGTGATTTTAGCCAGCGATGCTGCCACGGATTCAAATCAGTACCCTCTTGCAGTCTACGCAACGTTGATTGAAATGGAAAAACAATCAAATTCAATGTGTTGATAATCATTAACGATATGCACGAAGAGAGTGCATAGTTATCTGAGCTAAGCGTAAAAAGAAACGCGCCTAATAGAATCAAAAGGATAAAGAGCGCCCCAACAGGGAGGCGATTCATTAAACTATTCACTGACAAGACCTTGGGCGGCTCCGCCAAAAAAGCTGACTTTACTGAGTCCATACTTAACCACTGCGTTGCCAACAGGTCCTCCTATCGCACCTGATGCTGCGCCAACTGCAATAGCGGTACCAAACCCTGACCAAGAAAAGTTACCCGATGTCGTCGCACTGCCAAGGTATGACAATCCTCCCATCGCACCCCCAAATCCTGCACCCGGTAAACCCACACCGCCATTTACTTCTTCTATTTCACTTTGAGTTAAATATTGCATGTTTTTGTTTCCTCTTTTCTGCTTGATTGCCAAGCAAGTGTATCGAGAATTTTGATGTCTCGTAACTGACCCAAGGGACAGATTTAAGCTCATGCCTGTTATCTATGACGCAATGTATTCATAACTCGCGCCTACGCCCAACGGAATACCAAGACTCCAGTAGATGAGGAAAAACGACGTCCACAACACCAGCAAACAAATGCTATAGGGGAGCATTAGAGAGAGTAACGTACCAATGCCGGTTCCTTTCACATAGCGTTGACAGTAAACCACCACTAATGGGAAATAGGGCATTAATGGGGTGATAATATTGGATGAGGAGTCACCCAAGCGATACGCCGCCTGCGTCAAATCGGGTGATATGCCAAGCTGCATCAGCATGGGGACAAAAATAGGCCCCAACAGTGCCCATTTTGCCGAGGACGAACCCACAAATAAGTTCACAAACGCCGTTAATAAAATGATCCCAACAATTGTCACCATTGCCGGTAATGCAAGTCCTTTTAAGAAATTCGCGCCATTAACCGCTAACAAGACCCCTAAGTTCGATTTGCCAAACGCATCAATGAACAAGGCGCAGAAAAACGCCATGACAATATAATAGCTCATTCCCTGCATGGCTTTGGTCATCGAATCAATCATGTCTTTGGTGCTTTTATAGGCCCCTGACAGATAGCCGTACACAATACCGGGTAACAAAAATAACAAGAAGATAATCGGCACAATGGAACGCATGACTGGGGCGGCAAAGGTCGTTAGAGAACCTTGAGAATCGCGCATCGGGGAGGATTCAGGGTAGAGGATCGCAAATAAGACGATGAGCCCCCCTAATAAGGTAAACGTTGCCCAGCGCAAAGCGCGAATTTGCGTGGCATCGAGTTCGTCAAATTTTGGAATGTCATTTGGGTCTCCATCCACTTTGGTGTCGGCTAAACGTGGTTCAATAACCTTATCTGTGAGATACCAAGCAATACCAATGATCACCAGTGACGAGGCCGAGTTAAAAAAGTAATTGTTTAACGTATTAACCTGAATATTCGGGTCAATTAATTGCGCAGCCTCTTGAGTGAATGATTGCAATAACGGGTCAATCGCCGAAGGAATAAAGTTTGCACAAAAGCCACCACTGACCCCAGCAAATGCCGCAGCAATACCGGCTAAAGGATGCCGTCCCATCGCATAAAAAATCACACCAGCCAACGGGATCACTAAGACATATCCAGCATCTGTTGCGGTGTGAGACACGATGGCGACGAGCACGACCATCGGTGTGAGTAAGGTGCGTGGGGTTGAGTCTAAGATGCGTTTCAATCCTGCACTAATAAAGCCAGAATGCTCGGCCACTCCCACACCTAACATAGCGACCAAGACCACACCAAGTGGCGCAAACCCAGTAAAAATACTCACCATCCTACTCATAAAGTCGGCCAGCGCCGCCCCGGTTAGAAGGTTGTTGATTTGCACCGGCTGACCAGAACGCGGATCGATAGCCTCAAAGGTCATTGAAGAAAAAATAGCTGAACAGGTCCAGACAATCGCTAAACATATCGCAAAAATAATGGCCGGGTCGGGGAGCTTGTTCCCAACACGTTCAACTTTATCGAGTGCACGCATTACCCAAGTGGATTGATTCGTTGCAGTGTTCATGATGCTTTTCCTGTCTTATTATTGTTATTGCTCACAAATCTTATTTAAAAATATACCAAGTTAGCGCTGATATGCAAAGTGAGCGACGCAATTGGCTAAAAAGTCTGTTAGCCTTTGATTATATCGACCATCAAACTGATGATAGCTGACGATCAATTTGTTTTTGGGTCGGCTTAGCGCGACATATAACAACCGTATACTCTCCGCAATCGCGGCCTCACGCTCAACTTGTGGAAGATTATCTGGCATCCATCGTGGATATTGGTTGGCCACACAGCAAGGCAAATAGACCGTATCAAATTCTAACCCTTTGGCCCGATGGACCGTCGATACCACTAACTTATCCCGCTCCGGATCGATGAGATCGGTTTCTTTTAATGTGCCTAATTGACCAACCATGAGGGCTTTTTGCTGATCCATTCCTTTTCTTGCATTGGCATACACGTTCATATCAATAAGATGCGATAAAATGCCTTCTAAAGCGTGCTTATCTAACCAAGGGTAGAGCTTGCGCCGTGCTTGTTGCTGAACATTGGCCAAAGTGTCGGGTTGATACCAGTGATCTTGATTACTGGCATAATCAAGATAACCATCGATAAGCTTTGATAGAGATAACGCCGAGGAGAAATACTGCGGGCGGAGTAGCTCTTGTGAGAGCTGCTGCCAAGCGTGCCGGAATGGCTTTATCACATCGGCATGCTGGTCCAACAATGCATCGGCAGTAACTAAGTGTTTTGGCAAATACTCCATGAGCAGATTAAATAGTGAAGCCGTCGCTTTAACATCATCTAACGCATTATGACTATTGACGCCTTCCAGGCCAAACGCATCTAACAGGGCTTCCAAACGATAACTGGACTGCTTGGGTAACAAAACTCTGGAAAGCTTGAGCGTATCAAAACACGGTCGATGTAACATGGTGTATAAGTCATGCTCTAAGGAACCGTACATCTCTAACCCTGTGCTATTGGATTTGAGCATTTCTACGTCGTATTTAAGGTTATGCGCAAGGAGTGGGCAATCGCCCACAAATTCAATAAAACGCGCCAATACATTTGGCCAAGTATCGCCATTGTGAACTTGCTCAAGTGTAATATGGTGGATGTGCTGACTTTCCAAAAAAGCGCGCTCAAGGTCAGAGCTGTTGGTATCCTCGCTGTGAGCACCAAACTCGATACTCACGTATTCATCAAATTCAGCGACAATCTCCCCATTAACGACTTTGACGGCTGCAAGCTGAATGATTTTATCGGACATAAAATCTAAACCAGTGGTTTCAGTATCAAAGATCACCACGCCTGTTTCACCAGCCTGCTGAAGATATTGATAAGGGTATTTTAGTACTTCCGTTTCACCCAATAAGACATGCTCAAATGGCAGGCGCTTGTGGGCAAAATCATTGATCATCGAGATGATGTGTTTACGTGTATACCGAGACCCCGCACCCGTTCGAGTGAGCCGATACACCAGCGACCACCAATCGACTCGCTGACCCGAGCCGTTGATTATCCTGAGCGTTGAGAAGGCGTCTTGGAGCGCCACCTGTTGCATTAAGTCATTTTCACTGACCCGAAAAAAATCTAATCCCATTGATAAAAAACGTGCACAATACGAATCAATCAGCTTGTTGGTAGGCAACAACATACCAATGTTGCGCGTCGGATCAGCCAAAATCTGAGAGATACCGCGCATGGCCATATCTACCTCATCCGCCAAATTGGCTGCGCCAATCAACAAGGTACTTGCAGGATCGGTGGTGGGTTGCTGGGCTTGGATGGCAGGCAATTGCCAATGTTGTTCTCGGTATGCGTTGAGAATATCGACGAGTGGAGGCTGTGCTCGATAGTTGTTCACTAACCTGTGAGTGGTAAAAGTCTTGGTACGTGCTTGCAAATGCGCAACGTCTGCACCCAAAAAGGCGTAAATAGACTGTAATTCATCGCCCACTGCAAACACATGTGTGGTCTCATCGCTCAACGTATCCAAAATCGCCCATTGCAATGGATTGAGATCTTGTACTTCATCGACTTGCACAAATCTCATTGTTTTTGGCTCATGCAACAGCAGCGCAAATCCATGCACCAAGAGATCGTCAAAATCAATCGCGTTAGAACTGCGCTTTTGCTTGGCGTATCCTTCAAATACGCGGTACAACAAAATGATGGCGTGCTCATAATTGCCAAATGTAATGCCCGTGATGCGGCAAATGTCAGCGACATACTGATTCATCTTGGGTGCTAACATGGCCCGACCAATTGCTTGAGTCACCGACTCAGGTCGAGTCAGCAACGCCAGTGCCGTGTAAGCCCCTCGCATGACCTTGCTCCAACTTGGCTGATACACATTGCTCGATGCAATACTTTGAGCATCGCACAGTTCGAACATCACCTCTGGAACATCAGTATAGTCTGGAGCGGTATTTTTGGTGCTTGCGACAGCCAACTCCACCAGTTCTTTGCAATAATCCTCAGGCAATAACGTCGCAAAACGCAAGTGGCGAAAGTTAGGATGCCCAGTGTTGCGCAACAACTCCATGCAATAGGCATGAAAATTACCAATAAACGGTTGTCGCTCAACCAGAACGTGTTCGGCCCTTTGTTGCATTTCTAACGCTGCACGCACCGTAAAGGTCAAACAGGCAATATCAGAGTCTGCAAAATGCTCTGTTGCCATCTTTAGCCGTGCGGTAAGCAGGGCGGTTTTACCCGCTCCAGGTGGCGCAGAAACAAAGTGCTTGCCAGAATGAATTGTGATCAGTTCGGCTTGAGTACTGTCAAATTGGACCGATTGGGTCATGCAAAATCACTGATTTATTTGATTGAGATAAACAAAAACATAGCACAAATTGCCAAAGCAACCAAAGCATCGGAGAAGGTCAACATCGGCAGATTACAACTAAAAGCTATTGTTCAACGCAAAATTCTCGCTATAATGGGAGTAGTTTGATTTTTCGGCATTATGAATCAAAAATGCCGTATTTATGGAGAAGCTCGTGAAAGTTCAAAAGTTATTAGCCATCGCGATTGCTGCCGGTGCCTTGTTCATGGTGCAAGCCAATGAAGACGTTGCTGAGCGCATCAAGCCTTATGGCCAAGTAAAAGTTGCTGGTGCAGTTGCAGCTACTGCAGCGGCGGGTCCTCGTTCTGGTAAAGACGTTTATACTCAAGCCTGTTCAGCCTGTCATGCGGGTGGCGTTTTGGGTGCACCGAAAACCCAAAATGCGGCGGATTGGAAACCTCGTTTAGACGAAAAAGGCTTTGATACCGTTTGGCAAAACGCCATTAAAGGTATTAATGCGATGCCGCCAATGGGTACCTGTGGTACGTGTTCAGAAGACGACATCAAAGTGGCCATCGAATACATGATTGAAGGCGTCGAATAAGCCTTCATTCACTCAAAAAACCTCGATGAACATCCATTTATCGAGGTTTTTTTGTGCCTTTTATGTGGTTGCAATAAATTAATGATTCAATCCTTTCTTACTCATTGCATACTGACAACGCGCTGATATACTCAATTCATCCCTTTTTAATTTGACATATTCATGAGCGCCAGTTCTGTAAACTCGCATCAATACGATCGCTTGATGCACCCAATCTTAATTGCAGGTTGTCTGATCATCATGATCAGCTTTGCCATTCGCTCCTCTTTTGGATTATTCCAAATTCCGGTCGCAGATGAATTTGGTTGGTTACGCAGTGAGTTTTCACTTGCCATTGCTATACAAAATTTATTTTGGGGCATTGGCCAACCGATTTTCGGGGCATTAGCCGAAAAATACGGGGATCGCAAAGCCATTGTTGCAGGCATTTTTTGCTATGCGTTTGGCTTGTTCCTATCCGCATTTGCCATCACCCCCGGACAACATCAATTGCTGGAAATGATCATCGGGTTTGGTATTGCTGGTACTGGGTTTGGTTTGATACTGGCGATTGTTGGGCGAGCGACCTCAGATAAACATCGTTCGGTAGCATTGGGGATCACCACTGCAGCCGGCTCTATCGGCCAATTAATTGGCCCGCCTGCGGCGCAATCACTGCTTGCCAATATGCCATGGCAAGAAGTATTTATGGTGTTTGCAGGGGTTATTTTGGTGACGTTATTGTTTGTTAATACGCTTAAAGTCCCTAAACCCAAAGCGGTTGCAAACGCCCCAACAGAAGAACCGCTAGGCGTCGTTGTTAAACGCGCGATCAAAGATCCCACCTTTCTCTTTTTGTTTGTGGGCTTTTTTAGTTGCGGATATCAACTGGCGTTCATCACTGCGCATTTTCCTGCGTTGATCACTGAGATGTGTTCAGCAATCAGTCCCGCGAGTTTGATTCAATCTCTTGGCGTGACGACCACCTCTGGACTCGGTGCGATGGCGATTGCCTTGATTGGTCTGGCAAATATTGGTGGGACCATCTTTGCTGGCTGGCTGGGCAATCGCTATTCGCGCAAATATCTATTAGCCTCCATCTACGCCTTGCGTACGTTGATTTCTGTCATTTTTATCATGAACCCCATCACCCCTGAAGCTGTGGTGTTGTTTTCTATCCTGATGGGGGCATTATGGTTGGCCACTGTCCCACTTACCGCTGGACTCATCGGTCATATCTACGGCCTCAAATACATGGGAACATTGTATGGCTTAGTGTTTTTGTCTCATCAAATTGGAGGCTTTTTGGGTGTCTGGCTCGGAGGAGCTTTATATGATCACTACGGTGATTACATTATGGTGTGGTGGATAGGGATTGCAGTTGGCTTGTTCTCAGCGCTGATTCATCTGCCCGTTAATGAGCGACCACAGACGGCTCATGCGGTGTGAAGATTACAAAAAATGTATGACATTTTTGTGATTTGATTTATGGTATAAGAACAGTACGGATAAGGACTCGACGTATGATCATTACACACGCCACATTAAAAGCCAAACAACGCCAAGAGCGCGACAAATTTCCCAACGCTGTCGGCACACGCATTCATCGAGCGCTGAGTTGGCTCGATCGCGCTGAGCAAAGCGCTGGAGAGAATGGCGACAAAGACAGCCAGTTCATTTTTTTGTGGATTGCGTTTAACGCAGCCTATGGTCAGGAGCATGAAAACTTCTACAACAACGAAACCGAGTTGTTCAGTCGGTTTATTGCTAAGCTAGTCGAGTTGGATAAAAACAAAGCCCTATACGAGCTTGCTTGGCAACAGTTTTCGTCACATATTCGCGTACTGCTTGACAATCAATATGTGTTCCAGCCCTTTTGGGATTTTCAAAAAGGCAAAATAGAAGAAAGCGCATGGCAACGCCAATTCACTCAAGAAAAAGGGCTCATCAATGTTGCCTTATCCAGTGAGCGCACAGACAAAGTCCTGAGTATCATTTTGCGTCGCCTCTATACCCTTCGCAATCAACTAATGCACGGTGGAGCCACCTGGAATGGGCAAGTAAATCGTGCCCAAATCACTGACGGGGTGGCGATTTTGGAATGCTTAGTACCGATTGTGATAGACTTAATGCTGGATCATCCGTTGAAGTTTTTGGGCGCGCCAAGTTACCCGCTGATCGGTGATTTTGAAGTAGATTTTAAACAATAAGCGAGTTCTCAGTGTCATTAAAAGACCAATTATTAAAGGCCGGCTTGGTCAATCAAAAACAAGCCACTAAAGCCGCCAAAAAGAAGAAAAAATCCCGCACGCTTGCCAACGAGGTAAAAGCGGAAGTGGAAGCCAAACGCCAAGCTGAGCTCGAGCGCTCTAAAGCGCTGAACGAAGCCCAACAAGCAGAGCGCCGTGAACGCGAGATCGCTGCGCAGATCAAACAACTGATCAACGTTAACATCGTTGCACACAAAGGCGATGAAAAGTACAACTTCGTGGTCGATGGCAAAATCAAAACCATCTATGTGACTGAAGCGATCCGTAAATCTTTGCTCAACGGCCAACTTGTGATGGTGGTAGCAGACAACGCATACAAGGTGATTCCTGGGGGGGTGGGCGCCAAAATTGAAGAACGCATGCCCGATTTAGTCATCCGCCCAACCCCGGAAGATGCTGTTGATGAACCGGATGAAGATGATCCATACAAAGACTTTGTCGTCCCAGATGACTTAATGTGGTAAACAATTAAAACAACAAAGAGAAGCCCAACGACATGAATATGAGCGATTTACTTAATCAGCGTCACTCTTGCCGCGCGTTCTTAGACAAACCCGTTCCAACGGAGACTTTGGAACAGATTTTTGAATTGGCGCAACGCGCCCCCTCAAACTGCAACGTACAGCCTTGGCAAACGCTCGTTGTATCAGGCGAGCAAAAAGACGCTTTAAGTCAGGCATTAGTCAATGCGGTGATGCAACAGCAACCGCCTAACCCTGATTTTAATTGGGCCATTGCGTATCAAAATGAACACCGTGAGCGTCAATTTGGCTCAGCCAATGCCTTGTATGGCGCATTGGGTATTGCCCGAGAAGACAAACGCGCCAGACAGATGGCAATGCTGCGCAACTGGCAATTTTTTGACGCGCCACACGTAGCTATTTTTACCATGGACAAATATCTCGATATCATGGGTGCAGTGGATATGGGGATCTATGCCCAAAACTTATCGCTGATCATGCAAGAACACGGCGTGAGTAATTGTATGCAGGGCGCGTTAGGACAGTTCCCAGATCCAATACGCGAGATGTTTGGGCTTCCCGATGAACGAGGGGTGTTGTTTGGCATGTCATTTGGCTATGCTGATCCCGATGCGCCAGCTAATCAAGCGCGTACGACGCGAGAAGATCTCAAGACTAACGTACAGTTTTTTTAATCCTCATTGTGCGTGTATAATACGGCCTCTTTTATGAGGTCGTTTGAGGCGAAGTTATGTTGGTCAAAATAGTGCGCAATGCGCTGGGTTATGTGTTTGTATTGTTTGATTTGCTGACACGAGGCTTTCCTCGTAAGCGCAGTTCTGAAGAACAAACGGCCATTGCAGAGCAAACCTCGCATCTGACGTTATACCACTTTCGCGCGTGTCCTTTTTGCATCAAAGTGCGCCGTGCCATGTTCAAGATGAGTCTCCCCATTGCCAAAAAATCCGCCGCACAAGGCTCGCCCTATCGCTCTGAACTTGAGCAAGGGGGAGGACGGGTCAAAGTGCCTTGCTTGCGTATTGATCAGGCCGACGGCACAAGCCAATGGATGTATGAATCTAACGATATCATTGCGTATCTACGTCAGCATTACAGTTAGTTGACCCAATGTGACTTGGGTCTTTTTTACTTTTTTGGCCGCGTTTAGCCAAGCGTGGCGCAATGCTTTTCAGAGTCAACTCAGTGGCAGCTTATCCGTCTGTGGCGTGACACTTGCGCGTTTTTTGTGGGCGGGTCCGTTGGCCGTTTTATACGTTGTAGGCCTTGAGCAAACTGAGCTTGGTGTCATCCGTGAATTCCCTTTTGCCTTTTGGCAATTCTGTATCTTAGCCGGTGTAATGCAAATCGTGGCCACCGGGCTGATGGTCATGCTGTTTAAACAAAAAAACTTTGCGATTGGCGCCGGGTTAGCCAAATGTGAGGCACCAGTATCCGCGGTGTTAGGGATCATGTTCTTTGGTACAACTTTGTCATTGTACGGCTGGGTAGGCGTCATCATAGGTGGTATTGCGGTAATGATGTTTTCCTTATCTGGAGGCATTCGCACTATTAGTTGGAAAACCGCTGGTATTGGTTTAGCGTCAAGTACCGCGTTTGCTTTGACCTCGTTGTGGGTACGCGAAGCGAGTTTGGTGTTGGAAGGGCATTTTTTGCTCCGCGCCTCATGGGTGTTGCTGGTGGTGATCCTGTTTCAAACCCTGATCTTAGTAGGGTATATGTGGCTGCGTGAACGAACAGATTTGACCTTGATGTTCCGTCGACCGAAATTGGTTGTTTTGACCAGTATAGCGAGTTTTTTGGGATCATTTGGCTGGTTCCATGCGATGTCCTTGAAGGCCGTGCCCTACGTAAAGACACTCGGGCAGGTTGAGATATTTTTTATGATGATCGTTTCTGTAGTCTACCTCAAAGCCCCCATCCCCAAAAAAGACGTGTTTGCTTTGATGCTTGTGGCGATTGCCGCCATCTTGGTTATGTGGCCACAGGCGTAGTGGCCACAGGCGTAATTTGCTAATTCCCTATTTTGTTATACAGTTAACCTTGCGTATATAAAAAAAGGATATCCCCCTCATGAAAACGAAAACACCTTGGTGGTTTTGGCTTGTAGCCGTGTTATCCGTGCTTTGGAACAGCGGTGGCGTGATGGACTTCACAATGACCCATTCACAAAATGAAGCTTATTTAGCGGCCTTTACTGAAGAACAACGTGAATATTTCCTCTCATTTCCACTCTGGGCAAACATCGCTTGGGCATTGGGGGTGTTTGGTGCGTTTTTGGGCTCTTTAATGCTGCTATTCAAAAAAGCGTGGGCATATCCCCTTTATCTTGCCTCCATTGTAGGTATGTTAATCAGCTTTGGATATCAGTTTACATCTGATGCGCCCGCGGATTTATACACAGGCCCGGCGTTGGCTTTCACCATCGCAATATTTGTCATAGCCTTTTTGTTGTTGTGGTTTACCTCCAATATGCGCAATAAAGGTATTTTGGCTTAAATCATACTTGTACAATCACCATTGTGAGTGGTTGAATGTTCAATGGTCCTTGTGTGACAAAGGTTGTGAACGCCTTGGTGTCACTGTGCCAGGCGCTGACCTTGGTGCTACTCATAAACCCTAAAGGGTACGATATGTACGCGCAGTGATTGGCTATGGTTTGATTCTTTTTAGAATGATCTTTCTTAAGGATTGAGGATTAAAAATATAGGTGAATAGATGGAGTCCAACATGAACCAAGCACACTTTATGGAACAGCTGAATAGCCTCATCGATAATGAAGAACCGCTCGACCTTTCCCCCGTTATCGACTACCTGATTATGGTCATGGGAGATAATTTGCAGGATATGGTGGCTTGGCTACATGTCACACGGCCGGAATTTGATCATCAATCCGCTCTGGACTTGATTCAAAAGCAGGATTTTATTCCGGTGACCAATGCTTTGCGCAAAATCATGGAACAAGACAGTCGAATAGGTTAGCTCTTTTCACTCAACTGTAGCCTTATGCGACAGATCTTTGACCGCAAAATTTTCAGTCCTTTTCATCCCTCATTTGCATGCTATAGTTAATCCTCATTCGACTCAGGGATCACAATGTTTCGTTTTATTCATACTTCAGATTTGCACATCGGCCGTCACTTTAACTACATCAGCCTGCATGATGAACAAGCAAACATGTTGGAGCAGATCCTTCATCACTGTTCAGAGTACCAAGCCAATGCACTGATTATTGCGGGCGATGTATACGATAACTCAACGCCTGCCCGGGAAGCCATTGCTCTATTTGAGTCCTTTCTGGACCGCTGTCGAGATGAACTCAACATACCCGTGGTATTGATATCGGGTAACCACGATTGTCCTGTGCGATTAGGAATGAATAAGAAAGCTGTTCGTCAGGCAGGTTTGTATTTACTTACCGACTTAAAAGAGATCACTCAACCAGTCATTTTGGGCGACGAGGAGCCGGTATATTTTTATGGGATCCCGTTTTGCGATCCCATATCTGTTCGTGCAGCAACAGGTGAGCCAGTCAAAACCTATGACGATGCCCACACGTTATTAGTCAACCAAGTCAAAGCTGCGCACACCATAGATGCGCCCAAAGTATTGCTCAGCCACTGCTTTGTGAAAGGCGGTACAGTGTCGGATTCTGAACGAACATTAAGCGTTGGCGGCTGTGACCAAGTCAGTGCAAAACCCATGATGGATTTTGATTATGTCGCATTAGGGCATCTGCACAGTGCACATCATCAAGGTGCCGAGCATATTCGCTACTGTGGCTCACCGCTTAAATATTCTTTATCTGAAGCCAACCAAGACAAATCGGTAACATTAGTGACGCTTGCGCAAGGGGAAACACAGTTTGATCTCTTACCAATTACACCAATACGAGATGTGCGAGTCATCACA
This sequence comes from Glaciecola sp., assembly GCA_018623155.1. GTDB lineage: Bacteria > Pseudomonadota > Gammaproteobacteria > Enterobacterales > Alteromonadaceae > Opacimonas. Next base: position 58,236 of record JAAZVZ010000007.1, on the reverse strand, counting down.
AATACCTTTGAGCAAATTCTAAAAGATGCACCAAGCGACCCCAACCATGATGACTTCATTCGCATCGAGTTGACCGATGTTAAACGCGCCCACAATCCATTAAGTCTGTTGCGTGAGTATTACCCGAACATTGTTGAACTGCGCAATGTTGGATTAGAAAAATCCCAGACCACGGGCACGGATAGTCGCGCTCGAATTGCCAATCTCAAACAACGTACTCCACTTGAAATCATCGATGATTTTTATACTAGTGAAGGACTGTCTACCTTAGATTCTATGCAACGTGAATTACTCAATATGGCGATTGATGGTGATGACACCAAGGACTCGCTTACAGCAGATACCACGACAAACCATAAGGAGCCACTATGAAACTATTGACGCTTCGCTTATGCGGCATCGGTCCTTATGTGGATGAACAGATCGTTGATTTTACGAGTTTCGGTCACAATCCCATTTTCTTAATTGAAGGGCCTACAGGGGCGGGCAAGTCCACCATTTTAAATGCCATCACGTTTGCTTTCTATGGAGAAGCTGGCATTGATACCAGTCAAAATAAACGCCTACTGTGCGATCACTGTGAACAAGATGGCAGCGCCATTGTGATCTTAACTTTTGAGGTGCGCGGTCAAGTTTATCGCATTACCCGTACACCCAAATATCACCCCCCTAAACTCAAAAAAGAAAAACCCGAAACCGTTGAGCTTGCTGTATTGAATGAGACCGGAGAGTGGTTGGATTATGCTGAACAAAAGCGCGATACCGATGCCAAAATCAAGCAAATCATTGGTCTCACCGCGGAACAATTTGCGCAAGTCATTGTGTTACCACAGGGTCAGTTTCGTGAAATTATCACCTCATCCTCTGCGGTACGAGAAAAGATCTATGCAACCTTGTTTAGTACCACCATGTATCAAGATATTACTCAAAAGCTTCTTGAGCAGTACAAAGCACTCAAAGCCGAAAACTCACATGGCCTGACTCAACGAGCGAATCTGTTTGCTAGTGTCGAGGTTCAGAATGAGCAAGAACTCGCAACCAAAATTGATCTTGCCACCACACGTCAACACAGTGCGAATGAAGCCTATACGGCTGCCAGTAATGCGCAAAGCAAAGCGCAATTGGCGTTTGATCAAGCCAGCGGTCTTAACCAACTATATGCCAAACGCGAAAAGGCTCTGAAGGTACAAGCCAGCCTTAACGAGGCAAAAAAAACCATTGCACAGCACAAGCTTAGAGTGCGTCATATTGAAGCAGCGCAGCGCATTGCGCCCTTTCAACAACAGTGCGTACAAGCTGAACAGCGTGTTAAACAAGCGCTCTTAGAGCATGAGAAGCAACACAAAGCACTCACAGAACACCGCGCAAAGTTATCTCAATGCGAAGGAACACTTGCTGAAGCCACGTCAGAGAGTCAGCGTCTCACCACACTGAACTCTGAAAAAGTCGCATTAGAATCCGCGCAAAAGCAACTGACTCAATTGGCGCACATCAAGACACAGCAAAGCGATAAACGACAACAGCTCGAAACCCTTGAGCATAGCCTATCTCAAGCGCAAGCTCAGGTCACACACGATGAAGCCGCTTTGACTAAGCTAACTTCGGACATCACGGCGCTGCACGATTTGGCCAATACCGAATCGGATTTGCTGACTAAGCTGCACTGCGCCCAACAAGTGCAGACACGGATCACTGAGCGCGATAACGCACGCACCGCAATATCAAAATTCGAATCCCGTATTGCAAACGGCAAAGTTGAAGTGGCCAAACAGGAGCAAGCGGTACAGAACGCGCAACAAGCACGACAAACGCTGCAGTTGCATTGGCATCAAAATCAAGCATTTGTCCTAGCTCAAGCCCTTGAGCAGGATGCGCCTTGTCTGGTCTGTGGCAGTACCGAGCACCCTAATCCAGCCCAAGCTATACAGGGTATCCCAAACGTTACTCAACAAGACATCGATAACGCGCTGGCATGCGAACAAACCGCTCGTGTGGACTTAGAACGATTCATTAGCAAATTGAATACCTTGCACACGGATCTCACTGATGCCCAAGCCTCAGAAAAACAAGCGCTCAGTGCTTTGGGCGACCACCAAACGTTAACCGCAGCTGGGATAGACGCATCCGTCGCACAATACACAACACAGATCGCTCAAGCTCAACAAGCCAAACTGGATGCCGCGACGTTGCAACAACAAGCCGTCACGGCGCAGAAAGCTCTAGAGACTCAGCGCTCGCTGGTGCAAACGACACAAATCACGTTAGAAGGACTCAAAGGGCAACTTTCCCAGTTACAAAGTGACTACGATGAGCAGATCTCTCACATTCCAGAATCCTACGGAGATCCCGCTGATGTGAATACGCGTTTGCAATCCCTTGTGACGGCCGTCACAAGCATCGAACAAACACTCAAAAACGCCCAAGAAGCACATCAACAGGCTAACAATTTACTCACAGCAACCCAGGCAAACGCGAGCAACGCTCACTCCCAGCTCAACAAAGAGCAACAAGCGCTAGAGGCCGCCTCACTAGAGTGGGACGAACAACTTGCTAGCAGTGAATTAAGCGATGAAGCCAGTTTCACTTGGATCATTCAGCAGGCGGATGAATTGGAACCACTTAAGCAAGCCATCAGTGAGCATGAACACGCTGTTACGCATACTGACGCTTTACTCACACAGCTTGATGAGCAACTTCAGAAGACACATCGTCCTGATGTATCGGCTTTGGCCTTGATTTTAGAAGATACCCAGGCCAAGGTTGCTGAACGGTTGGCAGCGCGTGATGAGGCCAATCGTGCATTGCAGCGCTTAACGCATATAGTCGATGCGCTCAAGACACTTGATGATGCCAATCAAGCACTGCGAACCAAACTGGACGCCATTGAACCACTGGCCAAAATTGCTAACGGAGAGACTGACAATAAAGTCAGCCTGCATCGCTATGTATTAGGGGTCATGCTCGATGATGTGCTCAGTGTCGCGTCAGACCATTTAACTCATATGACAAGAGGTCAGTTTCACTTTGAACGCTTAACAGATAGCAAAAGTCGAGGTGGTAGAGGCCTAGATTTGGGCGTGGTAGACAATCATACCGGCACATTACGTGAAGTAAGTTCGCTATCGGGCGGTGAGTCGTTTATCGCATCGATGGCGCTGGCTCTTGCGTTATCTCAAGTTGTACAGGAATACGCTGGGGGCATTCAGCTTGAAACCTTGTTTATTGATGAGGGCTTTGGCTCTTTGGACAGTGAAATATTACAACTTGTCATCAATGTCTTAACTGACTTACAAGCCAGTGGACGAACGGTTGGATTGGTCAGTCACGTCGAGCATATGAAAGACCAGTTTCCAAACAAGATTTTGGTGCATAAAGACAGTAAAGGCAGTCGCTTGGAGGTGGAGTGTGTGGCGTAGATATCTTTGCTGGCAACCTTTTACACCAGGTGCTAATTAGAGGATATTTTCAATGCCACGTCAGAGTTAAAAACAAAGATGTAATTGAAATAATGGCAATCTTTGGAGGGCAAGATATCGACGAATAGCTGTAACCTGCTCAAGCCTAATATTTATCTATCGAATATAACCTTATTGCGTTTATGAAAAATCCTCAGGACACTTGAGAAACTTACACACCAAAACAGCTTGATCCGTTTGCTCATGGGTAATTTCTAGTTCTCGGCTGACTACTTCCATAACGCGATGATGCTCCCCCATGACTAGGGTGTTAGTGGCGGACGTTTTTATATATAGTTCAGGGTATTGATTCAAGCGCTCAATGAAGTCTTTAATCGGCGGGATGTACTGATTGTCCAAAGGGTAGAGTGAGAGTTCTGCAAGGAGTTTGTTCATTGTTGTCTGTGAGGGTATTTGTTTTTACAATGACGATATCATAGCGGTTTCAATTGGCGGTTGCCATCGGGATGATTTAGGATGATTAAGAAAGATTAAGGACAGATATCATGACAAAGTTTGAAACACTGCAACGCTATCAACTCATAGAGGTGTTACTGCAATGGGAAGGGGCGTTTTGCAGTAATCATTTGAGTGATTATTTTGGTTTAGGTCGACCACAAGTATCTAAAGTCATCAACACTTATTTAAGTGAAATCAATGCGACAAACTTTACTTACGATGCTAAGCGCAAACGCCATATTGCTACCGATACATTCACTCCTATTGTGACCCAAGGCAGCGTCGATGAATACCTGGATTTTGTGTATCGCTTGAGTGCGCATAACGCAACGCTCGCAGATTCGGTGTTTTGCTTACCCAATGCTGAGTTTTTACCGATGCCTCGCTTTGCCATTGAGCCGGAGATATTTAAAGGGATCAATCGCGCCATCGCACAACAATCAAGAATCGAGGTAGATTATCGCTCTGTCAATGCGCCGAATAAAGACGGCCGGATCATAACCCCTCATGCGATAGCGCACTCTGGAGTGCGCTGGCATGTCCGAGCCTATTGTGAAAAAAATCATGATTTTCGGGATTTTGTGCTCACACGATTTGTGGGAGAGGTGGTTGAAGAAGGGCCTAGTGAGATTAACCCTGCAGATGACAAAGCATGGCACACGCTGGTCGATGTGGAGATAGTACCTCATCCTTATTTGACCGAAGAACAACAAGCCGTCGTAGCCAGGGATTATGGTATGACCGACGGCAAACGCGTCCTAGAGGTTCGCGCCTCGTTGCTGACATATCTGCTCAAAATGCTGCAACTCAACATTCATGAAGAAATGCCGAATGAGACGATAGATGATGAGACAAAGCAAAAGGAAGGCAAAGCGAAGCAAGTGATGGTGGCGAATCGGGATGAACTCAAGCGGTGGGTGTTTTGAGAACATGGAATGATTTTCGGTCCTTTCGAACAGCTTTACCGTCTTCTTTTTTATGTCATAGTATTTAGTATCAATAGACATCATCTTCTATCACTAGGCCAAGATGCCGAGAAACCATCCATATTTTTGTTTTGTTTTGGGTGTTGTGAATATCAACTACTAACATATATCTTTCCTTTTTCACTGAAGTCTAAATGCGTGTTAATTTGTTTTAGCAAATAGACCATAGCGCCCTTTTAGTTAGGGTGTAGATACGGCAAGCTTACCATTTGAAAAAGGGTAGAGTATTGCATAGTCGACTAGATACTGTTGCAGTATTCCATTTTTTACGCGTCAATATACTCAGCATATTGCTACTCAATCAGAAAATATACTTTTAGAATTGTTGAAGATTGAAAATTTTTCCAGTTTTTTTGCAAAAAAAACTAAAGTTTTAAAAAAACTGCCGATATCGCCATTCTAGTCCGAGCTTTAGGCGGATTATTCATTTTTTTCATTTAAATTTATCGCTTATGTGTCGATACAATAAAACTGAATGACAAAATCTAGGGACAGAATCTACGTATGCGATGGAAGGCGAGGTTTTTATACGGGTTTTGTGTATTCAGTGTCATATTGACGGGTTCATCTCACGCACGAGACCAGGATGTAATTAGCATATTTGCATTACAGCCCCCTCTAGTCGAACCAACAAAAGCTGACCATTGGATACAACATCGTGCTATTCAGTGGGCGGGGGAGTGGAGAATTATCGATACCCCGACGAGCAAGAGTGTCCTAGGAGTGGAAGCATCATACCTTGATGCACTCAGCCCCATGGTAAAAGACACTCCTGTTATGTATGAATTGTATTATCAACAACAGTGGTACAACCGATACTTACTAAAACCTCAAATTCAATATATTCAAACACAAAACAGTACGCTTTCTACCAAAGAATCCTTAGTTTTTGAATTGAGCGCCGAAATTTATTTTTAATCTCCCTCTCAAGATCTTTTACTTACACAAATGAACTTAAATTTTAGGTGCGCGTGTATATACAATGTAATTATTTATTTTTATCTATGGTTACAACTGGAGCATAGGATATGAATTTGTTTCACAAAGATATGCCATGGTTTAGTATTGACGATAGCATTATAGGTCTATACTACAAACCTTTCAGTTGGCAAACGGCTAACGGCGTTTAATCGAAGCCCCTGCTATTTCGGACAATGGGTCGTCGGGCCATCGATGTTTTGGATAACGACCGCGCATTTCTTTGGCTACGTCTTGATATGTGTTATGCCAAAACCCCGCCAAATCTTGTGTAGTTTGAATCGGTCTTTGAGCTGGCGATAGCAACTCAAATCTCAGCGGAACTTTACCCCATCCCAATAGAGGTGAAGCAAGCTCACCAAACACCCATTGCAATTGCAAGCTCACTGTAGGTGCATGCTGATGACTGTAGCGTATACTGACCTTTTGCCCGCTCGGTGCAAGGTAACTTTCAGGCGCTTCTTGTGCCAAAATAGACTGCTGCTCATAGTCTAAAACAGCATTTAATAATGGCATTAATGCAATTTGTTGCAAGGTTTTGATGCGAACGAGCGGCGTTTGATAAGCCAATAACCACGTATCGATGTGGTCTAGCAAATACGCTTCATCAATCTGAGGGAAACTCTCTGGACACGTCTCGCCGAGCCATTTGACCCGAGATAGCCAACGTTCACATGTTTCATCCCAACGTAAAAAGGACAATCCTTGTGTTTGGAGTAGGTGACATAAGGCTTTTTGATATGTTTCTGGATCGGGATCGGCGACTACTGTCTCATGTATCGTCAATGCCCCAAACATCTCTCGCGCCACAATATTCAATGCATTATTAGTGTATTGAGCGATGATCGTTTTATGCGTGGGTAGCTCAGATAGAATATACTCAGACACAACCGGCATTGCCAGAAAAACTCGACCATGACTTTGCTGAACATCGGCATCAAGCACAACGCACCAATCGTAGCGAGCTAACCCATCCATATCATCAAGACGAACACCTCGTCCCATAGCCATGGTATAACCAATACCAGTTCGCTTCGCTAACCGCTCAGCAAACCCGGTAATACAAGCTTCTACAATCGCGCTATCAGACAGTTGCGCTGGCAGTTTTAATGAGAAACGCCGACACAAACGCGCCACCGTTTGCTGTACATTGCGCAACGCTACATGATGACACTTGCCATCCATTCTCTCACCGCGACCGTATGCCAACACCGCATAAATCCTTAAGCGTACATCAACACTCTGTGCGCCCATCAACACATCTCGTTCGCCTAATAAAGCGGCCAACACGACCGCCGCCATCGCGGTATCAGGTGAAATATCTAGACAACGCAAAATCATGTGTGCACTGCGCCAATCCAAACCAAAATCCAATAACGACCGACCATGAGTTGTGAGCTGCCCATTGCAAGCTAGCGCATCAATGCCTAGCAACCCATCACGCGCATATGCCAAATGATGGTTAGGGGGTGCATCGAGCCAATCGACTTCAAGCCAAGGAGCTTTAGACAATACTGGATGTCCCCAAGCCGTCAATTCCAACATTAAGTCGGTTGGATCGACTCGCGCAATCTCGACAGGCGTAAATGGCAAAAGTGGTTGCGACTGTGCCCAAAGACGAATGCAACGGCCTGCCTGTATTCGCCCAGCACGACCTGCTCTTTGCTTTGCGTCAGCTGCACTGATCCGTTCCGTTATTAACCGAGTTAAACCACTTTTAAGATCAAATTGAGCGATCTTATGTAAACCCGTATCAATCACACTGGTAATATTTGGGATCGTTAAACTGGTTTGAGCTATGTTGGTCGACAAAATCACCCGCCTACCTGGTGTATGTATTGGTCTCATCAATTTCTGTTGCGCTTTAAGATCCATCGCGCCGTATAAAGGATAAAACTCAGCTTCACCGGAAATATTATCTTCACACCATTGCTGTACTCGGTTGATATCTCCTTGTCCCGCCAAGAACACCAAAATATCACCTGAGGTTCGGCTCAGTTCAGTAGCGATCGCTTTTCCTATCTGCGGAAAAGGTGAAATATTTGACGCTAATGGTTGATACTCGATATCAATGGGGAAGCTTCGCCCTTCGCACGTTATGACGGGCGCATTATCTAGATATTGGCTGACCTGTTCACTGTCTAGAGTGGCCGACATAACGAGTACAGCCAAATCATCCCTTAAGCTTTGCTGGACCTCACGACATAACAATAGGCCTAAATCCGCATGCACACTGCGCTCGTGAAATTCGTCAAAGATAACACATCCCACCCCTTCCAGTTCTGGATCAGATTGGATCTTACGCGTCAAAACCCCTTCCGTGACAATCAATAAACGCGTATTCGAACTGTGCTTTGCCTCATTGCGTACTTGATACCCAACTGTTTGACCCACCGTTTCACCTAAACACGCAGCCAGATATTCAGCCAGCGCCTTAACTGCCACACGACGCGGCTCAAGCATGATGATGTGTTGCCTCGCAAATGCTGGCTCCTCCAACAGCGCAAGCGGTACTTGTGTCGACTTCCCCGCACCCGGTTCTGCACTCAGCACTAAACGACGCTCCGTTATGAGCGTTTGACAAATCTCTGGTAACTTAGGCGTAATGGGTAAATCAGACATGCATCGGAATAAAACTTGGTGTCGCTTTAATGCGTTTAATCCATTGTAGAATATTAGGATACCTAGACAAATCAAAACCGCCTTCATGCGCAACATGCGTGTAGGCAAATAGTGAAACATCGGCTGTGGTGATCGTATCACCGCACACAAAAAGCGCATTGGACAAAGCGTTCTCTAGATGGTCTAAAGCCTGGTAACCTCTTGGTACAATGCGTTGGTATTCTTCAAGACGTTCATCTGGCATACCTTGATATAACTGGATAAACCGAGCTACCGCAATATAGGGCTCATGGGAGTACTGCTCAAAGAACTGCCACTGTTGAATTAGTGCTTGTTGCCATGGATCAGCAGGATAAAGTGAAGTCCCTTGTGCCAGATAATTGATGATCGCATTGGACTCGCTCAGTATTTTGCCGTCGTCTAATTCAAGAATTGGGATTTTGCCTAAAGGATTTTTACTCATAAAATCCGGCTTCTGGGTATCACCCATCATTATATCGATGTCCTGCCACTGATATTCAATGCCAATGAGCGCCGAGATTAACTGGCATTTGTAACAATTGCCCGATCGTGCGTCACCGTATAAGATCATATCTCTCTCCTTACTTCCTTTCATAGGGTAGTTTGATTTCGATCATAAAGCCATCAGAATCGCTGATCATGCAATCCTCGTTAAACGCAGCAACACAACCGTGTGCCTCGTATAAATCGAGGTGCTTAACTTGATAATCGATATTGGCTAGATGCAGTTTTTCGGCAAAATATGGGCCTTCCAAAGTGCGGTATAGCCCATGGCGTAACCAATGCATCAAATGATATACACTGATATAGATATCAGCATGACCCCTACACCACCAAAACGGGTCGCCATAAGTATCAGCGGGATAAACAGAGTGTAATTGGGTATATAACCGTCCGAACCGCTTAACCATTAATGCGTTGACATCACATCAACATAATTCAGTGTGTTCTATAATACCGTGTTTTAATGCAAATTTGGTTAATTGGAAGGTAGAATTATATTGGAATTTGTTCATGATATTGCGTCGGTGGGTATGAACTGTTTTGACGGCAATATCAAGATAACTAGAAATATGTTTGACTTCATGCCCTTTGGCTAATTCCAAAAAGACTACCTGTTCGCGATGAGTTAACTCGTTAAATTGCTGCAAGGTCGCTTCTGCCTGTGGCATCCGCTCTTTAATCTCTTCGCTAAAATAGACATTACCCGCTTGAACCTCTTGTAAAGCATGTATCAGAGTCTCAGACGCTTCCCGTTTACTCACAAACCCTTTGACACCTAAGGCTCTTGCTTGATTGATGTAATGCGTGTTCTCGTACATACTGACCAAAATGGTTTTGCAGTAGCTATTATGCGTGTTGACATATTCAACCAAGGTAAATCCATTGTCTTCGGTTTGCATCGAGATATCGGTCACTAAGATATCTGTTGTCAATAAGGCCTCTGACTCGATGGCATCAGCGACCGTGCCAAACGCACCAATAATTTCAAAATCGGGTGAAAGTTCAATTAACTGATAAAAGCCATCTCTGACCATTTGATGATCATCAACTAAAACAACAGTGGTCATATTCCATTCCTTGAGACAATGTATTTTGATTTTAGCAAGCTAAAACTATTTTAACCAATAGTGATTTCTAAGCCTTTTTCTTAGATCAAATATGATGTTGACCGTAACAAAACAAAAACCCAGCACATGGCTGGGTTTTTAATTTGATATTGTCGAGCTTATTTGCGTAATTGAGACATCTGTTTGATCAGACGTAACTGCGCAATGGCTTCTTCCAACTGCAACGCTGCAGTTTGATGGTCGAAGTCAGCACCCGGATTCGCAATTTGTTCTTCTGCGTGACGCTTAGCTTCTTGTGCTGCACCTTCATCTAGATCTTCTGCACGTACTGCTGTATCAGCCAGTACCGTCACAGCTTGTGGTTGTACTTCTAAAGTACCGCCAGCAATATAGATGAATTGTTCTGCATCGTTTTCAACTAAACGAACCATTCCAGGGCGCAAGGCTGTCAATAGTGGCGCGTGACCAGGATGAATACCTAGCTCACCTTCACTACCTGTCACTTGAATTGCAGATACATCGCCATGGAAGATAGCACCTTCCGCCGATACAACACTCAAGTGTACTGTTGCTGTTGCCATATAACCCCCTTATACGTGGTATCAGTTGTTAAGCAAAAGCCTTACGCTTTTGCTTTTTCAACTGCTTCTTCGATTGAACCAACCATATAGAAGGCTTGCTCTGGTAAATCGTCGTAATCACCGTTTAGGATGCCCTTAAAGCCAGCAATGGTGTCTTTAAGAGATACGTACTTACCAGGAGAACCAGTAAAGACTTCTGCTACGAAGAATGGCTGAGATAAGAAACGCTGAATCTTACGAGCACGTGATACCACTTGCTTGTCTTCTTCAGATAATTCATCCATACCAAGGATCGCAATGATGTCTTTTAGCTCTTTATAGCGCTGTAGTACAGATTGTACACCACGTGCAGTTTCATAGTGCTCTTGACCAATAACCAATGGGTCAAGCTGACGTGAAGTAGAATCTAACGGGTCAACCGCTGGGTAAATACCCAAAGAAGCGATATCACGAGAAAGTACTACCGTTGCATCCAAGTGAGCAAACGTTGTCGCTGGCGATGGGTCAGTCAAGTCATCCGCAGGTACGTATACCGCTTGGATTGATGTGATTGAACCAGTCTTAGTCGACGTAATACGCTCTTGAAGTACACCCATTTCTTCAGCAAGAGTAGGCTGATAACCTACCGCAGAAGGCATACGACCTAATAGTGCTGATACTTCGGTACCTGCAAGTGTATAACGATAGATGTTATCAACGAAGAAAAGTACGTCACGACCTTCGTCACGGAATTTTTCTGCCATTGTCAAACCAGTCAAAGCAACACGCAAACGGTTACCCGGTGGTTCATTCATCTGACCGTATACTAGTGATACTTTGTCTAGTACGTTCGAATCTTTCATTTCGTGATAGAAATCGTTACCTTCACGAGTACGCTCACCTACACCTGCAAATACAGAGTAACCGCTGTGCTCGATCGCGATGTTACGAATAAGTTCCATCATGTTTACGGTTTTACCAACACCCGCACCACCGAATAGACCAACTTTACCACCCTTAGCAAATGGGCAGACCAAGTCGATTACTTTGATACCAGTTTCTAGTAGCTCAACCGCGTTTGATTGATCTTCATAGCTAGGTGCTTCACGGTGAATAGACATACGCTCTTCTTCACCAATATCACCTGCTTCATCAATTGGGTTACCTAATACGTCCATGATACGACCTAATGTGGCAGTACCCACTGGAACTTGAATAGCTTCACCCGTATTTTCTACAGTAAGTCCACGACGTAGACCATCAGTAGTACCTAGTGCGATACCACGGACAACTCCGCCACCTAGTTGCTGTTGCACTTCTAGGGTTAGACCCGCTAAGTCACCATCGGTCACTTTTAGTGCATCATATACACGCGGTACGTTATCTTGTGGAAATTCAATATCCACAACCGCACCGATGATTTGGACGACCTTACCTTGACTCATAATTTGTCCTCTTTAAACCTTAATAAACCTTGCCTACACCGCTGCCGCGCCGCCAACAATCTCAGAGATTTCCTGAGTAATTGCCGCTTGACGTGCTTTGTTGTATACCAATTGTAATTCGTCGATGAGATTACCTGCGTTATCCGTTGCAGCTTTCATAGCCACCATACGGGCAGCTTGTTCTGCTGCAGCATTCTCAACAACCCCTTGATACACTTGAGATTCAATGTAACGAACCATTAATGTTTCCAAAATTTCTTTTGGATCTGGCTCGTAGATATAATCCCAGCGATGCTGTAAATCTTCGTCTTCCGACTTTGGCAAAGGTAATAACTGATTGGCCACAGGTACCTGTGACATGGTAGATTCGAAGTGGTTATACACAAGATAAATGCGATCTAAATCGCCATTATCATATGCGTCTAACATCACGCGAACCAAGCCCACGATGTCGGCTAATTTAGGCTTGTCGCCTAAACCAGATTCCGCTGCTAACACGTTGCCACCAAAGCGCGAGAAGAATCCCACTGCTTTGCCGCCGAGTGCTGCAAAGGAAACCTCAACACCTTGTTCTTGCCATTTTGCAACATCTTTAGCAACCAACTTAAACTCATTTGAGTTTAGGCCACCACACAGACCACGGTCTGTCGATACTACAATATAACCAACGCGCTTGACTTCACGGTCTTCCATATAAGGATGACGATATTCCAAACTACCATTGGCAATATGACCAATCACTTTTAGCATGTTTTGTGCATAGGGACGGGTAGCCGCCATCCGGTCTTGCGCCTTTTTAATCTTAGACGCAGCCATCATTTCCATCGCACTGGTAATCTTTTGAGTATTTTTGATACTCCCAATCTTACCTTTTATCTCTTTACCGCTAGCCATGACTATTTCTCCGTTACTAAACGATTAGCCTTTACACGTTTCCGCGTAAAGGCACATTGATTACCACGTTTGCGTCTCTTTAAATTTAGTGATCGCTGCATGGATTTGTTGCTCAATGTCGTCGTTATAGTTACCGGTTTCATTGATAGTCTTAACTAGTTCAGCTTGTTCTGCATTCATATATGAATGTAGAGCTGCTTCAAAGTCTAGGACTTTGGTTAAGTCAATGTCTTGTAGGAAACCTTTTTCAATCGCGAACAATGAGAAAGCCGTCTCTGCAACCGATAAAGGTGCATATTGGTTTTGCTTCATTAATTCAGTCGCACGCTCACCATGCTCTAACTGAGCACGTGTCGCATCATCAAGATCTGATGCAAACTGAGAGAACGCCGCTAATTCACGATACTGAGCAAGTGCTAAACGGATACCACCACCAAGCTTCTTGATGATTTTGGTTTGCGCTGCACCACCAACACGAGATACTGAAATACCAGCGTTAACAGCAGGACGGATACCTGAGTTAAACAAGTCAGTTTCTAAGAAGATCTGACCATCGGTAATTGAGATAACGTTGGTTGGTACAAATGCAGATACGTCACCCGCTTGCGTTTCAATGATAGGTAATGCAGTTAATGAACCTGTTTGACCTTTCACTTCACCGTTAGTGTATTTCTCAACATAGTCCGCGTTAACACGAGCAGCACGCTCTAGTAGACGCGAGTGGAGGTAGAATACGTCACCAGGATATGCTTCACGGCCCGGAGGACGTTTCAATAGCAATGATACCTGACGATATGCAACAGCTTGCTTAGATAAGTCATCATAAATGATCAACGCATCTTCACCGCGGTCACGGAAGTATTCACCCATAGTACAACCAGAATATGGTGCTAAGTACTGAAGCGCTGCTGATTCTGATGCAGAAGCAGCTACCACGATGGTGTTTTCTAGCGCACCGTGTTCTTCTAACTTACGTACTACGTTGGCAATGGTTGATGCTTTCTGACCGATCGCAACATACACACACTTAATGCCTGTGTTTTTCTGAGCGATGATAGCATCAACAGCTAATGCTGTTTTACCTGTTTGACGGTCACCGATAATCAACTCACGCTGACCACGACCGATTGGAATCATCGAGTCAACAGACTTATAACCAGTTTGTACTGGCTGGTCAACTGATTGACGTTCGATAACACCAGGTGCGATTTTTTCAACTGGCTCAAAGCCATCTGCGTCAATCGCGCCTTTACCATCAATGGGTGCACCTAGTGTGTTTACAACACGACCTAGTAATGCATTACCAACAGGTACTTCTAAGATACGGCCAGTTGCTTGAACTTTTGTACCTTCTTGTAGGTCCGCGTAAGGACCCATCACTACTGCACCAACAGAATCTCGTTCTAAGTTAAGTGCGATAGCGTAACGATTACCTGGAAGCTCGATCATCTCACCTTGCATGACATCGGCTAAGCCGTGAATGCGGATGATACCGTCGGTTACACCAACGATAGTACCTTCGTTTCGAGCTTCACTTACTACTTCAAACTTCTCAATTCGTTTTTTGATCAGTTCTGCAATTTCAGTGGAATTAAGTTGCATGCTCTTATCCCCGTTATGCTTGCAACGCGTCTGATAGACGGTTCAATTTAGTATGGACGGAACCATCAATGATCATGTCGCCGGCTTTAATGACTAAACCTGCCACAACACTTGGATCCACGTTACAATTAAGCTTCACTTTACGTGCCAAACGTTTCTCTAAGGCTTTACCAAGCGCTTCTTGCTGTTTAGCGTCTAATTCAAGAGCAGATTGAACATCGACTTCGATTTCTTTGTCGTAATCTGCTTTAAATTCGTTAAACAATTCAGCAATCGCTGGTAATGCTTGTAAACGTTGGTTCTCTGCCAAAACTTTAATTAAGTTTTGACCGTTCTCATCGATTTGTTCGCCGCACACACCGATGACAATTTCAGCTAGTTTGTCTGCGCTCATTGCACTCGTGATGATGCTATTTACTGCTTCATCTTGGGCAACAGCACCAGCAAACAAAAGCATTTCTTGCCATTGTGCTACGACGCCTTTGTCGACTGCAAAATCAAAAGCCGCTTTGGCATAAGGGCGAGCAACTGTAGTCAATTCAGACATGGCTCAGACTCCCTTATAGTTCTTCGACAAGTTTTGCAACAATGTCGGCTTGAGCTTTTTCATCGATTTCGCGCGCTAAGATTTTCTCAGCACCTGCAACGGCTAGCGCAGAGACTTGCTTACGCAATTCTTCTTTGGCACGGTTGCGTTCAGCTTCGATCTCGGCATTGCCTTGAGCAATGATTTTCTCACGCTCAGCATGGCCACGCTGCGTTTCTTCGTCTACGATTTGAGACGCACGCTTCTTGGCCTGGTCGATGATTTCCGCTGCTTGCGCTTTGGCATCTTTTAATTGCTCAGCAACTTGTGCTTGAGCTTCTTCTAGGTCTTTTTCAGCTTTTTCAGAAGCTTCCAAGCCATCGGCTATCTTCTTCTGACGCTCTTCAATTGCGCCTAAAAGTGGTGGCCATACATGTTTCATACAGAACCATACAAAGACCGCAAACGCAATTAATTGACCTATTAGAGTGGCGTTGATATTCATTTGACCGCTCTCCTATTTAAATTCGCTAAAGAATGTTCGTAAAAAAATTAAGCACCAACAGCGAATAATAGGTATAACGCGATACCAACACCGATCATTGCGATCGCATCGATAAGACCCGCTACGATGAACATTTTCACCTGTAACTGAGGCGCTAGTTCTGGTTGACGAGCAGCAGATTCTAGGAATTTACCACCTAATAAACCGAAACCGATTGCCGTACCTAAAGCACCCATACCGATTAATAGAGCAACTGCGATATATAACATTTTGTTCTCCGAGTTAAGTTAAAGTTAAAAAATAAAAAGTTAAAAAATTAATGGTCTTCACATGCCAAGCTTAAATACACAATGGTCAACATCATGAAAATAAACGCTTGTAATGGTAAAACCAAAATGTGGAATACTGCCCAAGGGAAATGCAGCGGAAGCTGGAAGAACCCAAGAGTAGCAATCAAAATAAAGATCAATTCAGACGCGTACAGGTTACCGAACAGACGCAGTGCTAGAGACACAGGACGTGCAAGTAACGTTACTGATTCCAAGATGAAGTTCACCGGAATAAACGCAGGGTGATTGAACGGCTGTAACGTTAGTTCTTTCATAAAACCTGAAACGCCTTTCATTTTGATAGAGTAATAAAGGATTAAGAAGAACACACCAATCGCTAAGGCGAAGGTCAAGTTCAAATCCGTTGTTGGTACCGCTTTCATGTATACGTCATGTGGGTCCATACCAAAGAAAGTAGAACCAATCAAACCAGCAATCGTCGGTAAGATGTCAACAGGAACCAAATCCATTAAGTTCATTAATAGTACCCAAACAAAAATTGTCAGGGACAGTGGTGCGATGATGGCACTTTTACCATGGAAAGTATCGCGCACGTTTTGATTAACAAAATCAACCACTAATTCGATAAACGCTTGGCCTTTTGTTGGCACACCAGTGGTGGCTTTTTTGGCTGCGCTAGTGAAAATCCAAAGGAACAACACCCCTAAACCAATCGACCATGCTAAGGTGTCCACATGCCAAGCCCAGAATCCAGCGTCTTTACACGCTTTATTAAAGGCAATGCCATTTTCGGTGGTACACATCACGGCGTTAGTTAAATGGTGGTTGATATAATCGGTAGTACTATATTCAGATGCCATTGTTTAACCCATATGTAATTTAAAATTTATCCTTTTGCGCTCAACCACATGACAGAGAAGGTGTGAGTCGCAGTTGTGATTGCAAAGCCTACCAGTAGTGCCACAGGGGCGGTTGGTAATAGCTTATATGCCATCACAAACAATATAATCGTTGCAGCCAATTTTAATTTGGAGCCTTGGCTCATGCTCTTCATGACTAAGTGTTTTTTGGTTGCGCCACTGTAACGGAACGCAAAATAGGTAAACACTAGATTAGGTAAAATACTGATACATGCGCCTGCAGCATAGTTCAGTACTGTGGGAAATGAAAAAAAAGGCAGACTTATTATTACTGTTATTAGTGCTATTACGCTCTGAGCTATTAATGCTCGTTTGGCTAGTACGACGCCCTTACTGATTATCGCGATAGCCACCGTTGTCTCTTTCTTTCTTACCTATGTTTAGCGATGATGAGTATACTTATAAGGATTTTTTTTGCAACAATAATCATTTCTATATACACGTTATGTGGTTAATTGTTTTGGTGAATGATCTAGAGAGAATGAAGCTTCAAGGAGAATAGCTATTCAGGCTTCCTACCAAGTGCGTAGTGCCAAAGTCGTAACAGCAGTTTTACACGTATGTTTACATGTAATATTTTGCTAAACACTTATTAACAATATTGCTACGCATCTGGCCTACTTAGCAATGTGAGCAAGGATCCCATCGAGTTGGTCAAGGTTGCCAAAATCAATGGTCAGCTTCCCTTTTCCTTTTGCGTTATGGCTAATTTTGACTGCGGCACCGAGTTGTTCCGACAAATCCGTCTGCAGTTTTTCAACATCTGGGTCCAGTACTGGTTTCGATTTGTCTTTTTTAGGCTCATTTATCCGCCGCACATAATTTTCCGTCTCGCGTACATTCAATCCTTTACCTGCAACATGTTGTGCCGCTTCTACTTGGGCATCCCCAGTTAAAGAAAGTAGAGCACGAGCGTGGCCCATTTCAATATCGCCGTGTTCAAGAAGAATTTTGACATCATTTTCTAGGGTATTCAGGCGCAATAAGTTCGTTACGGTAGAACGCGACTTGCCGACCGCCTCAGCTGCTTCTTGCTGCGTCAGCTGAAATTCCAGAATCAAACGGTCTAATGCTTGTGCTTCTTCCATCGCATTGAGATCTTCTCGTTGGATGTTTTCAATCAGTGCAATAGCAACTGCCGCTTCATCCGGCACGTCTTTAATAATCACTGGCACTTCGTGAAGTTGTGCCATCTGTGATGCACGCCAGCGACGTTCACCCGCTATGATTTCATATTGATCTGTATTAACCGGGCGAACAACTATGGGTTGGATTACACCTTGTGCGGTGATGGAATTAGCCAATTCCTCTAACGCTTCTGGTGACATATCTTTGCGCGGCTGATATTTACCAGGTAGCAACCATTCAATGGGCAATGATTTTAAATCACTATTATCGGATTGAGAATCAGTGGATGTGCTGGGCACTGCTCGAGTAGCAGTCAATAAAGCATCTAATCCGCGTCCTAAGCCTTTATTTTTTCCTGACATAATAGTTACCTATACACCTATGCAGATTGTTTAGTGGCTGCTTGAGCTCGTC
This sequence comes from Glaciecola sp., assembly GCA_018623155.1. Lineage (GTDB taxonomy): Bacteria > Pseudomonadota > Gammaproteobacteria > Enterobacterales > Alteromonadaceae > Opacimonas. The sequence continues at coordinate 39,860 of JAAZVZ010000007.1, read as the reverse complement.
GCAAAATCTCACCTGCTAGTGCAAGATACGCTTTTGCCCCGGTTGAAGTCTTATCGTAATACATCGCAGGTGCTCCATAGCTAGGTGCTTCTGCTAGTCGAACATTACGAGGGATCACAGTGCGGTATACCTGCGCACCAAAGTGCCGTTTTAACTGTTCTGATACATCATTGGCAAGACGGTTACGAGGATCGTACATCGTACGGAGAATACCTTCGATACACAAATCCTGGTTGACCACGGACGCAAGCTTCTCAATGGTCCCCATCAACTCAGTCAATCCCTCTAACGCATAATACTCACATTGCATCGGTACGATAACTGAATCGGCAGCGGCAAGTGCGTTTACGGTCAACTGAGATAAGGAAGGTGGACAATCAATAAAAATATAATCGTATTCATCGCGCACAGGTTCTAACGCATTGCGCAATCGCACTTCACGCGCAAACACCTCCATTAATTTGACTTCAGCAGCAGTATTATCACTGTTACCCGCAATTAAATGATATTTGCCTGTCGTCTCTTTGATAATGACGTCTTTGGCCGGCATATCCTCAATTAATAATTCATAGCAGGTAGAGGGTGCATCGTGTTTGGTAATGCCACTTGCTGTGGTTGCATTACCTTGTGGGTCTAAATCTATTAGCAACACACGACGTTTTGTCGCTGCCATGGAAGCCGCAACATTGACAGCCGTTGTGGTTTTGCCCACACCGCCTTTCTGATTTGCAATTGCTATAATTTTTGCCACTGTTCTGTCACTACCTGTGATTTGTATTTATTTTGGACGAATTATGAGCACATGTCGGTCAGCATTTAAATTTGGTATAGTAAGCGCATACTCACTAATAACATAGTATTCAGACTGACATTCATTTATTTCATCAATAGGATATTGACCTTTTAAAGCCAAAAACTCACCACTAGAATGTACCAGATGTGCACACCAGTGCAACATATCTTTAAGACTAGCAAATGCACGTGAGATAACGACATCAAATTCGTTGTTGTCAGTGTAATCCTCAACTCTTGCCTGAACCGGTGTGACATTTGGTAAGCCTAACGCGTACACCACTTGATTCAAAAATCGCACTCGCTTACCTAATGTATCGAGAAGCGTGAAGTGTTTATCCGGGCACATAATAGCCAAAGGGATCCCAGGTAAACCAGGCCCAGTTCCAACATCAATGCACTGTTGGCCATTAAGATAAGGCATTACCATAATGGAATCCATAATGTGTTTGACAACCATTTCTTTGACATCGCGCACTGCAGTAAGATTATAAGTCTTGTTCCACTTATTGATTAGCAAGACATAATCTATCAATGCTTCGCGCTGTTTGACACTCACAACGAGGTCAGTTCTGGCAATCAGAAAGTCCAAATAATCGAGTAACTTCGCTCTTTCCATGGCTATGCGCTCTTGCGCAACATGTTGTGTTTTTTGAGATACACTAACAACAATGATATCGCCGCAGGCGTGATTCCTGAAATGCGAGACGCTTTACCAATAGTTTCTGGTCTGGCTTCACTAAGCTTAGCAACAACTTCATTCGATAGGCCAGATATTTGCCCATAATCAAAATCTGCAGGTAACAAGGTTTCTTCATGGCGCTGAGTTTTAGCGATTTCATCTTTCTGACGTTCAATATATCCAGCGTATTTGATCTGTATTTCAACTTGTTCAGCTGCTTGAGCATGGGTCAGACCCGGACCTAAACTTTCGATGTCCATCAGAGTTTGATAAGTCATTTCTGGACGACGGATCAATTCTTCTAACGAATGTTCACGAGACACAGGATTGCGCAATACTTTATTCAGCTCATTCACCGACGTATGTTTAGCATGAATATATTGCCCTTTTAAACGTTGTTTTTCTTGCTCAATGAGTTCAATTTTTTCATTAAACGCAGCCCAGCGTGCATCATCTACTAAACCGACTTCACGACCAAGCGCAGTCAAACGCAAGTCCGCATTGTCTTCGCGAAGTAACAAGCGATATTCCGCTCGAGAGGTAAACATACGATAAGGCTCTTTTGTGCCCAATGTCGCTAAATCATCAATTAAGACACCGATATATGCTTGGTCACGACGAAGGCTGATTGCCTCTTTGTCAGCAGCTTGCAATGCAGCATTCGCACCGGCAAGTAACCCTTGTGCACCGGCTTCTTCATATCCTGTTGTGCCATTAATCTGACCGGCAAAGAACAAACCATGGATAAATTTCGTTTCTAATGATTGCTTTAGATCGCGTGGATCAAAGAAATCATATTCAATTGCATAGCCTGGACGAATGATATGAGCGTTTTCAAAACCAGCAATCGAATGAATCAGTTCGCATTGCACATCAAACGGCAATGAGGTACTGATCCCATTGGGATAGATTTCAATGGAATTCAACCCTTCCGGTTCGACAAAAATTTGATGTGACGTTTTATCAGCAAAGCGTGTAATTTTGTCTTCGATGCTTGGACAATAACGCGGACCAATGCCTTCTATCACACCAGTAAACATGGGTGAGCGATCCAGTCCCCCACGAATGATGTCATGTGTACGCTCATTGGTATGAGTGATGTAACACGGAATCTGTTCTGGGTGATCAGCAACACTGCCCATAAAAGAAAATACAGGTAGTGGTGTATCACCAGGTTGTTCTTGCATCTTAGAATAATCAAGGGTACGAGAATCTAAACGAGCAGGGGTGCCTGTTTTGAGTCGATCCACTCTAAATGGCAATGCTCGCAAACGTTGGGCAAGAGCTATCGATGGTGGGTCTCCTGCTCGACCTCCCTTGTAATTTTCTAAACCAATATGAATGGTCCCACCCAAAAAAGTTCCGACCGTCAATACGACCGTTTTAGCTTTGAACTTAAGTCCCATTTGGGTAACAACACCACATACTCGGTCATTTTCTACAATTAAATCATCGCAAGATTGTTGAAAAATAGTGAGGTTTTGTTGATGTTCTAGAGTATGGCGAACTGCATTACGATATAAGCTACGATCGGCTTGTGCTCGAGTTGCACGAACGGCTGGTCCTTTTGAAGCATTCAACGTACGCCATTGGATCCCGGCTTTATCGATGGCTTTTGCCATCACGCCACCAAGCGCATCGATTTCTTTAACCAAATGTCCTTTACCAATACCACCAATGGCTGGGTTACAGGACATTTGTCCTAGTGTTTCCATATTGTGCGTCAGTAATAATGTTGTTGCGCCCATTCGTGCGGCAGCAAGCGCAGCTTCGGTGCCAGCATGACCACCTCCCACGACAATGACGTCATACGCTTGTTGATAATACATAAAGATACCCTGAATTCACTAATCGGGCATATTTTAGCCTAAAGGAGATGTTGTGCCTAATTTTTTTACTTGCGTTAACTTGATGGGAGTTTTTTACAAAGCTTGTTGCTAATTATATAAAGTATACTTAATGGATCTTAGTTTATTATTGTTATTATTAAGGAAGGTATTTTCTTTGGATAAGCATAAATTTTATTTTAAAAACAATATTTTACAGAGATCATAACTCTACTTAAGAGCCGTTTGTAACTGCGTACATCCTGTGTATAAAGTGGTTAGTTATCCACATGACGTTTTCATTGCAAAGTTATGATCGATTCATACCGATCATAGTCCCAACTTAATCCCGATCTTATCCACATATCTGTATGAGTTGTGGATAACTCGGTATAGTTTGATAGATATTTCGAGCATCCACATTGAAGGTGATGAGAAGACTTAATAATAATATAATTCGCATGAGAGTAACTTTATGTTTGTATTCATAAGTGTAGTCGCATACTTATTGCAAAAGGTATATGCAAATGTAAAGAATTATTTTACTTGGTTAGGTTGATATCCAGGAACTGGAGTGTAAGAGACTGAATCCTCTACAAATTCTTCACGGCGAGAGGGGCCCTGAAATGGGATCTTATAAGTATCGTATTCTTTGATGGATTCAGTACAGTATTTACCAAGGGCTACGCTCAAATCTTTGAGTGTGTGATTGGTGATCAGGATACAATTTTTCTTTGCTGCTTGGCGTAACCGCAACAAATTACCGAGCCAACTTTGTGCGTTTTTCTTCAACATGGTTTCGTTGACACAAACCTCATCGAGGATCAAAAGGTCGACATTGAGTAAGTCTTGTTGGATCTCTCGAAATTGCTCTGCAACACCGTCTTTGGCGTCATAATCGTAAGAATAAAAACGCATCTCAAGTAAACTAGAGAGTTGACGGTACAGTACACTGGTTTCGAAGTGTTCAATCAAATGATGTGCAATGGCACCGGCTAAATGCGATTTACCTCGGCCATAATCACCGTAAAAAATAAACATGTGTGATGATTGTTCACGAAAGTTTGGATCATCATATGCACTGATAAAAGACTGCGCAAAACTAATGGCTTCATTCATATCATCTGCATCGTTCAAAAGAGAATCAAAACGCCAATTCGGATTCAGATCGGCTTGTCCAAAAATGGACGCGATCCGCTGTTGTTTACTCTGCGCTTGTAATGTAGCAATATCACTATTTGCTTGGGCTTCGTATTGAGCCCGTAATTCATGGTAAGGCGTGACTTTTTCTGGCGTTCTGAGTTTACCTAAACGCTTGCCAAGACTGGCAATTTTGTCTTGTAAGTTATCCACGCTGCCCTCGTTTATTTTGCTGATTTATCTTTATAACGCTCAATGAACGCTTTGGTTTTATCATCTACTTGTATTTTGCCATTTTGCGTCACAGTTTGATAGCCTACGGTTTGAGTTGTTGCTTGCGGTTGTTGGCTCATTTTGGTTTTGCGTAGTAATACGAATTTTTGCGTCCATTGAAATTGACTAAATTGTTTATCCACGCGGCCCATCCAGTAGCTGATAAAATCCCCTACATCTTCTTGGGTGTAATTTTTGTCAAGTAAACCTACGATTTGAGCTAATTCTGAAAACAAACGCTCATCCGGTAGCCATTGCATATGCATACCAAAACGTTTTGTGTGCAGTTCGGTATATGGCTCGTTTGCGACAATCATCATGGGTAATACTAAGCGTTGGTCACGAAGGGAATATTCAATATCTTGATCCGTACCAAGTTTAATTAAGCCCTGTTTGAGTAATTGTTTGAGTAAGCGATTGATTTGTCGACCTTGGGTAAACTTTTCATCTTTGGTGTTGATGATTTTGCATAAAGAAGGATAGTGAATGGGTTGTGTCGCCCCAGTAACAGCGTGTGCATTGGGACGCAAACCTAAAACATATAAACTTCGTGCAGCATTTGAATCTACTTCTAGTAATGCGGCGTACTCTGCGTCAGTCAACATTAGGCGAGTTGCTCAGCGAACCAATCCACTGCAATATCTTCAGGGATGGGGTGTTGTAACACGTCAATCAGTTTAGGTTGTGCCAGTGCGGTTGCGCCACACTGTTGCATGGTTGCGTGCATGGTTTCTGCGCCGCCACAATAAGTGTCATAAGAGGAATCGCCTAAACCTATCACATAATAGGCATTGTTCAGTGTAATACTGGTAAGTTCATCGTGAAAAGGTTGGATATTGTCTGGCAAATCACCTGCACCATGCGTTGAGGTACATATTACCCAAGTGGAGTCGCGGTCTATTTCGGCCAAATTAGGTGCAAAATGAACATCTGCGGCTATGCCAAGTTCATCGCACTTGGCTTTTATGGCATCTGCTACATATTCTGTTGCACCTAACATGGAGCCAACAATAATGGAAAGTGGAGAAGTAATTTTCGCCATTTGATAAAGCCTTATTTACCTATACAAAATGATGAAAATATTTTGCCAAGTAAATCATCAGATGTAAATTCACCAGTAATTTCATTTAATGCTTGTTGCGCTAAACGCAATTCTTCAGCCAACAACTCACCTGCAAAATGACCCATCAATTGGTCATAGCCAATGTGTAAATGGTCACCTGCAATAGCCAGAGCATTAATGTGACGTCTACGTGCCAAAAATTGCCCTTCGGTATTTGTGACAAAACCCATACAGGCCTTGAGATGTTCAGCAAGCAAATCTATCCCCGCTTTATTAGCAGCACTCAGTGCTAAAACGGGATAGCCGTTTACTTCGGTTTGTTCGACCGGTAATCCACTTAAATCGGCTTTATTACGAATGACACTGACCCCCATATCAGATGGGAGTTTTGCCATAAAGTCTGGCCATATCTCATGAGGGTCGGCTGCTTGTGATTCGGTTGAGTCAACAACAAATAAGACCCTGTCGGCGGTCCCAATCGCTTGCCAAGCCCTTTCAATGCCGATTTGTTCAACTTTGTCTGGACTCTCACGCAGTCCAGCCGTGTCAATCACATGCAGCGGCATACCATCGATGTGAATATGTTCAGATAATACATCACGAGTGGTTCCTGCGATATCGGTAACAATTGCGGTCTCACGTCCAGCTAGTGCGTTGAGTAAGCTTGATTTACCAGCATTCGGTCGACCTGCAATGACTACTTTCATGCCTTCGCGCAAAATAGCCCCTTGTTTGGCTTCGCGTTGAACAGCTGAAAAAGATCCCAAAATCGCTTCCATGTCACCTTGAACTTTGCCATCGGAAATAAAATCAATTTCTTCTTCCGGAAAATCAATCGCTGCTTCAACATACATCCTAAGAGCAATGATATCGTCGACTAATGTGTGGATCCGTGCAGAAAATTCACCTTGGAGCGAGCGTAAAGCAGAGCGAGCGGCTTGTTCTGATGAGGCATCAATTAAGTCAGCAATGGCTTCAGCTTGAGCCAAATCGAGTTTGTCATTGAGAAATGCTCGTTCGGAAAACTCTCCTGGATGAGCCAGTCTCACTTGACTGTGTGAAGTAATCGCCTTGAGCAGTAAATCAATAATGACTTGTCCACCATGTCCTTGAAATTCAATAACGTCTTCACCGGTGAAGGAATGTGGACCTTGGAAAAAGATGGCGATCCCTTGATCTAGGACTGTCCCATCATGGTCTTTAAAATCACCATAATAGGCGTAACGGGGGGCAGGGCAATGACCGAGTATTGCGACAGCAATGTCATGACTGAGTGGACCTGAAACACGGACGATCCCAACACCACTTTTACCAACAGCTGTGGCTTGGGCAGCAATCGTATCGTGTTGTTCTGGCAGACTTGCCATGCTGAGTTAATCGCGGAAGTTAGTAAATTGGAATGGTTGGCCTAGATTGGATTCTCGGACCAACGCCATTACCTGTTGTAAATCATCGCGTTTTTTACCTGTTACCCGCAGTTGTTCACCTTGGATAGCTGTTTGCACTTTTATTTTGGCGTCTTTCACGATCTTGACAATTTTCTTGGCGACGGCTTGTTCGATCCCTTCTTTAAACACGACGTTTTGTGTGTATGTTTTGTTGGTATGATCGCTGTCTTTGAGTTCTATTGATGCGGTATCTACGCCACGTTTAACACAGTTGTTGCGCAGGATATCGATCATTTGTTGGATCTGAAAATCCCCTTCGGCTTTGACTTTCACTACGCCATCATTGTATTCAAAAGACGCTTCGACACCGCGAAAATCAAAACGCGTTGCAAGCTCACGTTTGGCGTTTTCGACGGCATTAGCAACTTCGACTTTGTCGATTTCTGAAACAATATCAAATGATGGCATAGTTCTGTCCTCAAATTATTATTTTATTGAATTAGCTTGATTTTAAGCCTTTCTTTTCCATAGCAGCGTAGATCATCTTCGCTTGAACTAAGGTAATAATGTTACTTATTAACCAATATAGAACCAGACCTGCTGGGAAGAACATAAAGAAAACCGTCATCATAATTGGCATAAATTGCATGATTTTCTTTTGCATTTCATCGGTCATAGTCATTGGCTGTAGTTTTTGCAGTGCCCACATTGACACACCAGTCAAAATTGGCAACACAAACCACGGATCTTTAACTGATAAGTCTGTGATCCACAAGAAAAACGGTGCTTGACGCAGTTCGACAGATTCTAAGAATACCCAGTAAAGCGCTAAGAAAATTGGCATTTGTAACAACAATGGAAAACAGCCACCCATCGGATTGACTTTTTCTTTTTTATACATTTCCATCATGGCTTGTGACATCTTTTGACGATCATCGCCGTGACGGTCTTTAAGTTGTTGTATTTTCGGGGTCAGTTCACGCATCTTGGCCATAGATACATATTGAGCCTTGGTGAGTGGATACATCAATCCTTTTACGATGATCGTAATAATAATGATTGCGACCCCCCAATTATTTACAAAACCATGAATGATTTGCAGTAACCAGAAAAGCCACTCCGAAATAAACCATAAGAAGCCATAATCAACAGTGAGTTGTAGGCCTTTGGCAAACTCTCTCAACGTATCTTGGTCTTTTGGCCCAAGATATAAAGTATTACTTAATACAGTTGTCTTACCTTGTGCAATACTGATTGGCTCTGAGGTATATCCAATGGTGGCAAAGTCTGTTCCAATCGCACGTGTATAAATTGTATTGGTTTTATCCTGAGGTGGTACCCAAGCGGACAAGAAGTAGTGCTCAATCATTGCGATCCAGCCAGCTGGGGTCGCTGCACGAAGGTTTTCATCTTCGATATCTGAGAAGGAATACTTGGTGTACTGTTCTTCTTCAGTGCCATATGCCGCACCGCGATAAGTTGGCATGATGGCTGAGCCTTCAGGCATATCAAAGGTCTGCTTTAATTGTGCATAAGGTTGGATAACCGCAGTACCAGAAGTATTATTGCTAATACTTTGCTCAAGCTTAATTGCATGGCTGTTGCGAGCGAAAACAAAGGTTTTTGTTATGCTGATCCCATCATTTCCTACCCAAGTTAACGGAACTCGAAGGGTTTCGTTTTCCAGCACGAATTGTGCAGCACTTGCATTGTATAATGGACGGCCTTGTGGGTTTGCATCTGGGCCGTTAGCACCAATTAGTCCGCTTTGGGCGACATAATGTCCATCCACGCCAGGTCTCAAGAGACTGTATGGCTCATCGGAACCTTGTTCAACGGGGTATTTTAATAAATCAGCTTTGACCACATCACCGCCAATACGGTCAATTTGTATAGATAAAGTATCCGTGATAACGCTAATATAACGATTATCCCCGGTCTGAGTTTGTGTCACCAGTGGTTGAGCATTCGCTTGTGCTTGTAGTTCCTTGGGAACATCTGCACCTGCTGTTACCTCTTGGCCAAGTGGTTGAGGCCCTGCTGCAGAGGCGACCGCGTTACTTGGCAGTTCAACTTGCTGTTCAGCTGTGACTACAGGTTGAGGACCATAAGTTGTTTGCCACTCTTGCCACAATAAAAAGCTGACTAATGCTAAGCCGATTAGAATAAAACTGCGTTGGGATTCCATACGATTATCTACTTACTATCTTTATCATTATGTTTTTCAGGAACAGGATCGATCCCACCTGGATGAAATGGATGGCATTTACTAATGCGTTTTGCGGCAAGCCACAAGCCTTTGATGCATCCATGATTTTCTAACGCACGTATTGTATAACTTGAGCACGTTGGATGAAAGCGACAATTATGACCTAAAAATGGCGATAATACTAATTGGTATACTCTCACCAGTAAAACTAACGGCCATGTGGTGATTGTGCGCCATGTTTGCGACAGCGTTTCACGAGTTTGTGCCATAGATGTTCCAACTGTTGATGCATTTCATGATTAGATAATTGGTCTAAACCACTTTTACCAACCACGATTATATCAATATTTGGTAGACTGTGTTGGTGTAAACGAAAACTTTCCCGAATGATGCGTTTACAACGATTTCGGTCGTGAGCTTTGCGAACACGATTTTTACCGATGGTTACACCAAGTCTTGGATGAGTTAATTCAGAATTGAAACGAGCGAGTAGAGTTAACTTTGCTGATGGAGCGGGAATGGCATCAGCAAACACATTGCTAAAGTGGGCAGGCGTCAATAAACGCTTAGCTCTAGGGTAGGCAAACTGACCCACTTTAGTAACGGTCTGTGCGGTACATTAAGCTGATAAACGAGCACGACCTTTAGCACGACGAGCAGCTAGAACCTTACGGCCATTTTTAGTTGCCATACGCGCACGGAAACCGTGTGAACGCTTACGCTTTAAGTTGCTTGGTTGAAATGTTCTTTTCATGACCAACACCTTTGGTAGTTAAAATTAAAGGACGCAGAATAATAGAGATGAATTACTTTCGTGTCAATCTTTTTCTGTGTTTTAGCAAATTTTTTGGGGTATACAGCGATACCCATAGTTTACTAACAGACTTATCCACAATTATTCTGATAAATATGTTTTTCCTGGTCATTTTTCGTTTGATTCCTCCTCTGATTGGATGAAAGTTATTCACAGGTATTTTTCACAATAAATTAATTAATTTCAATGGCTTACTGATGGTTTGTGATTTTTTAATTGAACCTTATCCAAGCCTGAGTATACTTTGTTGGATAAGTTACCTTAAATAAGGCCCTTGCACGATGCAATTATGGGAGCAATGTCTAGAAAGACTTCAAGATTCGGTTGGCACACAGCAATTCAACATGTGGATCCGCCCACTCCGAGCAGAAGAATCTTCAACGCCAAAAGGAAAAGCGTTAACATTATTAGCACCAAATCGTTTTGTTCTAGACTGGGTTCGTGATAATTACCTTCATACCATCGCGGGTTTGCTTAATGAGTTCCGCGGCGATAACGCTCCACACATTTTGTTTGATGTGTTTCCAAAAAATTCTTTACCGAGCAATCATGCCAATGTGCATACATCCGTAAATATTTCACATGCTCCACAGAGTACCGCAAATGTTCCGGTTTCATCATTTAAGTTAAAACAGCCATCGTCGCCCAATAAACCAATTGCTGCAGAACATAAGAGTAATATTAATAAAACATATTTATTCGACAATTTTGTTGAAGGTAAGTCTAATCAGTTAGCACGGGCTGCTGCGTCCTCTGTGGCAGAAAATCCAGGCGGTGCATATAATCCATTATTTATATATGGTGGCACAGGCTTAGGTAAAACTCATTTATTACATGCTGTAGGAAACGGTATCGTTGCAAGTAAGCCGGATGCTAAAATCATATACATGCACTCTGAGCGATTTGTCCAGGACATGGTGAAAGCGTTACAAAACAACGCGATAGAAGAATTTAAACAGTTCTATCGTTCCGTGGACGCATTGCTTATTGATGACATTCAATTTTTTGCCAACAAAGATCGTTCTCAGGAAGAATTTTTTCACACATTCAACGCGTTATTAGAAGGCAATCAACAAATTATTCTGACCTCGGATCGCTATCCGAAAGAAATCGAAGGGGTTGAAGATAGATTGAAATCTCGTTTTGGTTGGGGATTAACGATTGCAATCGAGCCGCCTGAGTTAGAAACGCGTGTGGCGATCATAAAGCGTAAGGCAGAAGAAAACAAAATAAACCTAGCTGATGAAGTGGCGTTTTTTATTGCTAAGCGTTTGCGTTCAAACGTACGGGAATTAGAAGGGGCCCTTAATCGAGTGATTGCGAACTCCAATTTTATGGGAGTTGAAATTACTATAGATTTTGTACGTGAGGCATTACGCGATTTGCTTGCTTTACAAGATAAGTTGGTCACCATTGAAAACATACAAAAAACCGTAGCAGAGTATTATAAAATCAAAATTTCTGATATTCTGTCTGCACGCAGAAGTCGCAGTGTTGCTCGTCCTCGTCAGATTGCAATGGCACTGGCAAAAGAGCTGACGAATCACAGTTTACCAGAAATTGGTAATCGCTTTGGTGGCCGTGACCACACTACTGTATTGCACGCTTGTCGAAAAATCGAACAGCTTAAAGAAGAAAATCATGATATAAAAGAAGACTATAAGAATTTAATTCGTACCTTGTCTTCATAAATAACAAAAATGCTTTGGTAATCTGGGGAACCTGCAATGAAATTTCGCATCAGTCGTGATCAATTTTTAACACCATTACAACTCGTTTCTGGTGCGATTGAACGTCGCCACACACTTCCAATCTTATCTAATATACTATTAAAAGTTCACGAAAATTCTCTTTGGTTGACGGGTACCGATTTAGAAGTTGAATTGATTTCCAGAATTGATGTTTCTGATGATGCAGAGGAAGGGGAGATCACTGTCCCAGCTAAGAAGCTTGTCGATATTTGTCGTGGGTTATCGGAAGGCGCCGAGATTGAATTTTCAGTTAATGATAACAAAGCGTTGATTAAAGCAGGTCGTGGTAAGTATACGCTCTCAACATTAAGTGCTAGTGACTATCCTAACCTAGAGGATTGGTCAGGAGATGTTGAGTTTGTTATTTCACAAAAAGAACTCAAGCACCTCATCGATTCCACAAGTTTTGCAATGGCTCAACAAGATGTCCGTTATTATCTAAACGGCATGTCGTTAGAAACTGAAGCTAATTTAGTTCGCACGGTTGCAACCGATGGTCACCGCCTTGCTCTATGTAATCTTGATTATCAGACCGCTGAGTTACCTGCACGCCAAGTTATCATTCCGCGTAAAGGTGTAATGGAAATTTCTCGTCTTATTGAAGCAGATGATAGTGCGGTAAAAGTCAAAATTGGCACTAATCACATTAGCATAAAAGCGACGCAGTTTGTGTTTACCAGTAAACTTGTTGACGGTCGTTTTCCAGATCACCGTCGGGTGATTCCAAAAGAAACCACTAAGGAAGTTGTTGCCGACAAGGTCGAGCTAAAGCAGGCTTTCAGTCGTGCTGCCATTCTCTCTAATGAAAAATTCCGAGGCGTACGTTTAAATCTTGCTTCAGGTTTGATGAAAATTACTGCGAATAACCCTGAGCAGGAACAAGCGGAAGAAGCGGTTGATGTGAATTATGACGGCGATGAATTAGAAATCGGTTTTAATGTGGCTTACCTTATCGATGTCATGAACAATATTGAAACTGATCATGTCAAATTTCATTTATCTGATTCAAATGCCAGTGCTTTAATTGAGTCTGCTCATAATCCTGATGCCTTATATGTCATTATGCCAATGCGCCTATAGCATTGGCATTACCCATACTTTTACAATGGGTGCCGTGTCTAGGTATGCATTCTAATTATAGTGTGGGTGTATCATCATGAAACTGGAACAACTCCAACTCACACAGTTTCGTAATATCGCCCAAGCCCATGTTCAACCTTCACACTCACTAAATATTATTATTGGTGAAAATGGTTCTGGAAAAAGCTCCTTCCTTGAGGCGATCCATTATCTTGGTTATGGCCGTTCCTTTCGTACTAATAAACATCGTTCTGTCATCCAGTCAGATACTAAACAATTTTCAGTCTTTGCGAAGTGCGTTGATGAAAACGAGATAAAACATAAAATTGGTTTGTTACGAAATCAAAAAGATGAGTTTTTATGTTCCATTAATGGCGAAAAATCACAACGATTGGCTGACCTTGTCTCACATATTCCAGTACAAATATTTACGCCACAATCCTCGGATGTTTTATTAGGGGCGCCTAATCAGAGGCGTCGCTATATGGATTGGGGATTGTTCCACGTGGAACCTTCTTTTTATATTATTTCTTTGCAGTATATAAAGGTGTTAAAACAGCGAAACGCGTTGTTAAAACAACTTCAAAAATCACAATCAACAGATGAGTCACAATTTGCTTATTGGAACGCACAGCTGGCTCAGTATGGGGAGAAAGTGAATGTTGCTAGGCAGGGATATATTGATTCAATAAAAAACGATTTTACACGCATTTCAAAGCAATTTTTACCTGAGTTTTTGGTTGAAATATCGTATAATGCGGGGTGGGATCAGTCGATGAATTTGCATACGGCACTCGAGCATAGAATGCCTTATGACAAAAAAGTCGGGTACACCTCTGTAGGGGTACACAAAGCTGATTTGAAAGTTTTGGTAGATGGAGTAAACGCGATTGAGCGTTTGTCTCGCGGTCAACTTAGAATGCTAGTTGCTGCATTGCAATTAGCACAGACGTTACATCTAAATCATCACAGTCAAAAACAAGGTGTGTTTTTGTTAGATGACATTGGTGCTGAACTAGATGTACAAAAGCGCGAATTGTTCATTGATGAACTTCTCAAAACGGAAACGCAACTATTTGTTACCGCCATTGAGCAAGACCAACTTTCCTTTACACATAAATATAATGATAAAAAAATGTTTCACGTGGAACATGGCCAGGTGAAAGAGGAGCCGTAGCATATGTCTGAAGAAAATAACTATGATTCGTCCAGTATCAAAGTCCTAAAGGGCCTCGATGCAGTTCGTAAACGTCCAGGGATGTATATTGGTGATACAGACGATGGCACTGGTTTACATCATATGGTGTTTGAGGTAGTTGATAACTCTATTGATGAGGCACTAGCAGGTCATTGTAGTGATATAAAAGTAAAAATTCACACTGATGGCTCTGTGTCTGTCAGCGATGACGGGCGTGGAATACCGACTGAAATTCACCCAGAAGAAGGGGTGTCCGCTGCAGAAGTAATTATGACGGTTTTGCATGCTGGTGGTAAATTTGATGATAATTCATATAAAGTATCAGGCGGTTTGCACGGCGTAGGTGTTTCAGTTGTAAACGCTTTATCTCACAAACTTAGACTTCGTATTAAGCGTGGTGGTAAAACCCATGAGCAAGAATATAAACATGGTGAACCAGTTGCACCATTAGGTGTAGTAGGAGAGACGTCTTCTACCGGCACTGAGATCCGTTTCTGGCCCAGCCCTGATACATTTACCAATACCGAATTTCACTATGACGTCCTTGCGAAGCGATTAAGAGAATTGTCTTTCCTAAACTCTGGTGTGTCTATTATTCTAGAAGACGAGCGCGATGGTAAAAGCGATCATTATAAATATGAAGGCGGGATTCAAGCGTTTGTAGAATATCTAAACGACAAAAAAACCCCAATCCATCAAAAAGTATTTCACTTTAATAGCGAACGTGATGACGGTATAGCGGTTGAAGTCGCCATGCAATGGAATGATTCGTTCCAAGAGAGCATCTTTTGTTTTACCAATAACATTCCACAACGGGATGGCGGTACTCACTTAGCCGGATTCCGAGCAGCATTAACGAGAACGCTAAACAGCTATATGGAAAAAGAAGGGCTGAATAAAAAGAATAAAAATGCGACTAATGCGACAGGTGATGATGCGCGGGAAGGGTTAACTGCGGTGATCAGTGTTAAAGTGCCTGACCCCAAGTTTTCTTCACAAACCAAAGATAAGCTTGTTTCATCTGAAGTAAAATCGGCAGTGGAAACTGCAATGGGTGAGTTACTGACAGAATTCTTATTAGAAAATCCTAATGACGCAAAAACGATTGTTGGCAAAATCATAGATGCTGCACGAGCACGAGAGGCAGCTCGTAAAGCACGCGAAATGACACGTCGTAAAGGTGCTCTCGATCTAGCTGGTTTACCAGGAAAGCTTGCGGATTGCCAAGAAAAAGACCCTGCGTCTTCTGAGCTATATATAGTGGAGGGTGACTCTGCAGGTGGTTCTGCCAAACAGGGCCGTAATCGTAAAAACCAAGCTATATTACCACTTAAAGGAAAGATCCTTAACGTAGAAAAAGCCCGTTTTGATAAAATGTTATCTTCTCAGGAAGTAGCCACATTAATTACGGCATTAGGATGTGGAATAGGACGTGATGAATATAATCCGGATAAATTACGTTATCATAGTATTATTATTATGACAGACGCAGACGTCGACGGTTCGCATATTCGTACGTTATTATTGACGTTCTTCTATCGTCAAATGCCTGAAATCATTGAGCGCGGTTATGTATACATTGCTCAACCTCCTTTGTACAAAATTAAAAAGGGCAAACAAGAGCAATATCTTAAAGATGATGATGCACTCAATGCGTATCTCACTGCTATTGCTATAGATAATGCTGCATTAGTAACAGAAGACGGTGCTCCGGGTATCTCAGGGATAGCACTTGAAACTTTAGTAAAACAATATCAAAGTGTTGATAAAATGATTGGTCGTATGCAACGTAAGATGCCACTCGCTATCTTACAACAGTTAGTATATAGCCAAGTATTGACGACTGATGATCTCAAAAACGAAGCAACGTTGGCTTCCTTTGGTAAGACACTGGTGGATACACTGACCGAAGAAGAAGTTGATGGTGCAACTTACCTAGCTGAAATAGGCAAAGATGAAGAATTAAATAAATATTATCTGGCTATTACAATGCGTATGCATGGTATTGACTACACTTATCATATTGGTCAGGATTTTGTAGAATCGAGTGAATACCAAAAAATAGCAGATTTGAACTCAGCAATTAATGGCATGATGGGTGAGGGAGCGTACGTCCAACGTGGAGAGCGTACTAAACCGGTATCTGAATTTGTTGAAGTGGTTGATTGGTTACTTAATGAAGCCAAACGTGGTCAATATATTCAGCGTTATAAAGGATTAGGCGAGATGAACCCGGATCAGTTATGGGAAACTACGATGGATCCAGAAACGCGTCGCATGCTTCAAGTCACAATTGAAGACGCCATTGGTGCAGATCAATTATTTACTACATTGATGGGTGATCAAGTAGAGCCCCGTCGTAACTTTATTGAAGAAAACGCGTTAAATGTTGAAAACTTAGACGTTTAATCATCATTTTCAAAGAAGAAAAAACTGTGCGATGCACAGTTTTTTTTTGCCTACCTTGTACTATCATATTGAAAACGATAATCGAGAGGATACATGATTAGAATTACACCGCACTTAGCAATTTGTGAAGATGAAATAGAACTATCGGCCATCCGCGCAATGGGTAGCGGAGGGCAAAACGTCAACAAAGTATCGTCTGCGATTCATCTGCGTTTTGACATTTATCAATCTACACTTCCCGAAAAATACCAGCGCAGACTGCTTAATTTGAATGATTCTAGGATCACAAAAGAAGGCGTTCTAATCATCAAAGCACAAACACAAAGAACGCAAGAAAGGAATAAAGAAGAGGCAATAAAGCGTATGGTCGAACTCATAAAATCAGTCACAATTGAACAAAAAGCCAGAAAACCGACTAAACCTAGTATGGCTGCTAAACGGAAACGGCTAGACAGAAAGAAACGCGCAGGCCTTACAAAAAGCCTGCGTGCTAAAATTGATTATTAATGATTAAAGACTAGAAACAGTAATAATAGGAGCTGGACCTGGAGTAATCGTAAAACGATAAGTCGCGGTTTCGTTTGGGGTAAATTGCAAGTTATAAACTGACTCCCCACAATGTAGAATAAACTCTTCACCTACAGACAACACCCCTAAAGAAGTCAAAGACCCACAATTGTGATCGTTTGAGTACACAGCATCTGCAACCTTGAAATCATACGGTTGGCCATCAGCGATCAGTTCGATATCGACAATAAAATCAGAGCCGTAGGGGTTTAACTGTTGCTTGGGTTCTGCCTCCCACCAATTGAACACACCACGAAGATACATAGAAGTATAATCGCGTGAGTCAGACTCAATTGGTATGGGTAAATATTCGCGTATATTCAAAGAAGAGCTACAACCAGATAGCGTCAAAAACGCCACTGAGATTATTCCAATTAACTTTTTACTCGGAAACATTATCACTGCACCCTATTATTTTTGTGCTAATAAAGAGATATCAGCGACAGTTAAAAATAATTCACGCAAAGATTGTAATAATGCTAGACGGTTATTGCGTACCATCTCGTTATCAGCCATTACCATTACATTATCAAAGAACTCATCAACAGGGGCTTTCAGCGACGCCAGTGAAGTCAACAGTTCCGCATAGTCAGATGACGATTGCAAATTAGATTGGTGTGCTTGTATGGCTGAGAACAACGCTTGTTCTGCCTCTTCTTCAAGTAAAGTCGGATCAATTAT
Organism: Glaciecola sp.; assembly: GCA_018623155.1. Taxonomy (GTDB): domain Bacteria; phylum Pseudomonadota; class Gammaproteobacteria; order Enterobacterales; family Alteromonadaceae; genus Opacimonas. Next base: position 21,987 of record JAAZVZ010000007.1, on the reverse strand, counting down.
CCCGCCAGCAAAGGCTTGCTTACTCAGAATATTGGCAACACGCTTATTAGCCGATGCAAGAGACGCAGCTTCTGGTAGTGCAATAAATTGAGCAACTGCTGCAACACGAGCTGCAAAATCAGCAGGTTTGGTGACTTTACGTGCTTCTACAGACTGAATCACTTCGGTGCTGAAGCCTTGATCTTGGTACATTGCTCTGAAACGGGCAATGACAAAGTCTGTTGCATCAGATACAGCGTTTTCATTTGATAATTTGTCACCATAAAGTGATATTGCTTCCTCAATTAGTGTCGCAACATCTAATGGATAATTGCGTTCAGTAACAATACGCAAAACGCCTATCGCTGCTCGGCGCAAAGCAAATGGGTCTTTATCACCTTTTGGCAGCATGCCAATACCAAATATACCAGCAAGGGTGTCTAATTTATCTGCTAAGGCAACACAAGCGGATACATCCGTTGAAGGTATTTTATCACCCGCACCACGAGGTAGGTATTGTTCTTCGATGGCGAGCGCTACCGCTTCATTCTCACCGTCATGAAGAGCGTAATATTTACCCATGACGCCTTGGACATCAGGAAATTCCATAACCATTTCTGACATCAAATCTGACTTAGATAAAAGACCTGCACGTTCTGCAGCGGCCGCGTCAGTTTGAATTTGCGTGCCAATGAATTTGGCTAATTGGCTGATGCGTTTGACTTTCTCAGCCATCGTGCCAAGTTGTTTTTGGAATAAAATACTTTCGAGTTCAGGCAAACGGTCCGCCAGGGATTTCTTCTTATCAGTGTTAAAGAAAAACTCAGCATCGGCTAGACGAGGACGGATAACCTTTTGATTTCCCTCTATGACATATTCAGGTGCACTTGAGGCTATGTTGCTCACAAACAAGAACGTGTTGGATAACGAACCGTCAGCGTTTAACAGTGGTACATATTTTTGATCGTCCTTCATGGTATAAATTAACGCTTCTTTGGGTACTTCCAAAAAGCGCGCTTCAAAAGAAGCTTGCATGACCACAGGATATTCGACCAGTGACGCTATCTCTTCGAGCAAATCTTGATTGTAATCTGCACTTAAACCAAGTGCAGCTGCTTGCTCATTTAACCCATTTGCTATCGTCTCACAACGCGCTGCAAAATCAGGGTATACAAAATGGGCTTCACACTCTGATTGATATGCGTCAGCATGAGACAGCGTAAATAGTGGCTCACCGTGAAAACGATGGCCTTGTATGGTGTTACCCGAGGCTATGCCTAAAATAGACGCCGGTAAAACTTGATCGCCAAACATAGCGGTAAAAGTGTGCGCAGGGCGAATAAACTGCACATCAGAACTGCCCCAGCGCATGGGTTTTGGGATAGGTAATTTTGCAATAGCTTGCGTAACCAGATCTTCGATTAAACTACCGATTGGCTGCCCAGCGACATGTGCTTTATGTAACAGCCATTCACCTTTATCTGTCACTAAGCGTTCCGCATCAGAAATATCTATGCCATTGCCGCGAGCCCAACCTAAAGCCGCTTTAGTGGGTTCTCCATCGGCATCAAATGCTGCGCTAATCGCTGGACCGCGCTTTTCAACCACTTTATCGGATTGTTGCTCGGTCAGTCCCATTAATTGAACAGCTAAACGACGCGGTGCCGCAAACCATTTCATATCGCTGTATGATAAATCTGCATCTTGTACTGCTTGTGTAAAATTTTGGGCGAAGCTGGCGCCGAGTTTTTTTAATGCTTTTGGTGGCAACTCTTCTGTGCCGATTTCAACAAGTAAAGTATTCGTTAACATTAGGCGTTATCCTTTGGGCACATAGGGAAACCAAGCGCTTCACGCGCCGCATAATAGTTTTCAGCAACGGCTTTAGCCAGAGTCCGGACACGCAAGATGTAGCGTTGTCTTTCAGTAACCGATATAGCATGACGTGCGTCGAGAAGGTTGAACGCATGTGAGGCTTTCATGACTTGCTCATAAGCGGGCAGTGGTAGGTTTTGCTCAATAAGATGAAGCGCATCTTTCTCATTTTGGTCAAATGCGGCAAATAGAGCATCAACATCAGCATGTTCAAAATTATATGCAGATTGCTCGACCTCATTTTGATGGAACACATCACCATAAGTCACTTTACCAAATGGGCCTTCAGTCCAAACTAAGTCATAAATACTGTCGACGCCTTGTACATACATGGCAAGTCGCTCGAGTCCATAAGTGATTTCACCTGTTACAGGCTTACATTCGATCCCACCGACTTGTTGGAAATAGGTAAATTGTGTGACTTCCATACCATTCAACCAGACTTCCCAACCTAATCCCCAAGCGCCAAGGGTAGGTGATTCCCAATTGTCTTCCACAAAACGAATATCATGGACCAATGGGTCAAACCCGAGTTCTTTAAGTGAACCTAGATACAGATCTTGAATATTAGATGGGGAGGGTTTCAACATGACCTGAAATTGATAGTAATGTTGTAATCGGTTTGGATTCTCACCATAGCGACCGTCAGTGGGTCGTCGACAAGGCTGAACATAAGCGCTTGAAATTGGTTCTGGACCTAGTGAACGCAAAAATGTCATAGGATGAAATGTCCCAGCACCTACTTCCATATCTAAAGGTTGAATAATGACACATCCTTGACGTGCCCAATAATCTTGCAAGGCGAGAATGAGGCCTTGGAAAGTTTTAACATCATACTGAGACATAACGGGTAATAATCTATGTGTTGCGATTAAAAAATTTAGCGTTAGATTATACCTTGAAGTAATCTATCTGAGTAGCTTAAATATGTGATAAAGCACAGAAAATGGTCGAATTAGAGTTGCGGAGAATATTTTTGCAGTCGCGCAACTTCATCCATGATTTTGCTTTCATATTGCGCTTCGATGGCTTCTCTCGCTTTGTCTTCTTCGCGACGTTCTTTTTTTGTCAGTGCAGCACGTTTTTCATGTGTGGCAAACTGTGATATTTCATCATGTAATGAATAAATCGCAGGATAGTGTTTACGAAAATCAGGCGCAGGCAAAATAGGTAATGCATCCAAGAGATTCGTTAAACGAATCACTCCTTCGGATATGTCGCATTGTTGCTGTGCCATCGCCATTGCAATTGTATGAACGGAAACGATGATATTTTCGATGCGTTCTGCACGCATTTTAGATTGCTTAGCATTTTGTTGTTTAAGTTGAAATAACAGTTTACCTGCATAAAAACCTAATCCCAAAATGATGACGAAACCCAATATAATGGCAATCTCAAGCACAAGCTTTTCCTTTATCTAAAATCGTTAATATCAATAGCATCAAACTGAGCAAAGGGATCATCCGAGTCGTTTTCCTCATCTTCTGCATCATTATTGATGCCAAGCAAATCACACAATATTTGATGACGCGCCATACATTTATCTAGATATTGCTGATCTTCTTTATTAATGGTTTTTCCAGAATCGACTTGATCGAGTAGCAAAGACAAGCGTTTATCGGCTTCTAGTGCAGCAAGCTCCTGCGCAGGTGTTGCAAATTTTGGCTTAACAGGTTTTGGCGCTGAAATTGGCTTGACGGTCAGATCTATTTTTTTCTTACTGCCAAGGCGAGGATCGGTTTTACCTTTGCTTACAGTCGTTTGCTGTTGTTGCGCGACAGAGTGTCTAGAGCCTGGCTGATTACCTTTGGTTTTTTTTACCTTAGGTGTGTTTTTTTTGCTAGAAGGTTTACTCGTGTTCGTTTTGGCAATGCCAATACTACCGGGTTTACGTGATTTTTTACTATGTGCCATATGGTGATATATCAGTGGATAACGGCGGTATTATACCTTAAGTCCTTCTGAACTGTTACTCTTTTACTTTTTAAACACCATGATATCTTGGTTTATCAGCGTTAGGGTTAAATTGTATTTATGCGCAATGAATCGCGCGGTACTATCTGAATAAAAACAGATATGAGTTGGATCATGTATATATCGCCATGTAGAAAATGAATGACGACTCTTGACTCTTTGAGTCATTATGACCAAACAGCCTCCAGCTTTGAGCATGGTATCCCAAAGTGACCATGTTTCTCTGGCCTCAAAAATATGTTCAATGGTTTCTGTACTCACCACAAAATCGTATTCTTGTTTAAGATTTTTGGTATATGGTGCGTAGAACTTATCAAACACGTGCATGTTAAATCCAAGTTCACACAACTGTACGGCTAGGGCTGGGGCTTTACCACAACCATAATCAAGTCCATTTATGTTATTGCTCGATGGCGTGGCAAATGTTGATGCGAGCTGCGTATGTGCATGTTTTATTGCAATACTCTGAAACCAATGCTCATCGAAGGATTGTTCAGTATCAAAAAAATGACATATATGAGGGACCACCTTATTTAGGAAACGCAAATAACCGAGATCACTTATTCGATTGTCGTGTAAATCATATTCATTGCGCTCAATCTGTGGGGGCACATGGAATTGTTTCGGTACCCAAACCAAATCACAGTGATCACATTGAATATAATCTCGCTTAAGTGGTTTTGTGCTATGGTGAAAAAGGTGAAACTCAAAAGATGAGCATAACGGACAATGCATAATTGTATTTTCTTTTGGCCAAGAAAAAAGGTGATAATAAATTATCACCTTTATAAATTTGCTAGACAACACTTCTCCCGTATTTTACCCGTAGGCAAGGGTGCTACCTGCAACTCTTCTTTTTATTATTTTTGACAGAGTATAGCTTGTTGTTCTGGGTCTTCCTAGACACTTTATCGTAATCGTCCGTCAATGTTTGTGTAGATTACACGAAAATTTAACAATAACAAGCTTTTTTGTAAAAAAAATGTAAAAGTTGCGGTAATGTTGTCTTATTCACCTGTTCTTAATATAAGCCAGCTAAGTACTGAGAAAGAATTTCAATATCTTCGTCAGTCAGTTTTTTGGCAATGTCTCGCATCATACCGTTCATATCATTGTTACGGTCGCCTGAACGGAACATTTTAAGTTGTGATGCAGTGTACTCAGCATGTTGGCCACTGATATCAGGGAAACCGGCTAAGCCCATACCGTTACCTCGAGGACCGTGGCAGGCAATACATGCTGTGATCTTACGCTCTGCATCACCACCGCGATATAGCGATTCACCCGCTGGAATGACATCTTCAGGCGCCGCACCGATTTTAGCCTCTTGGCTTTGATAATAAGCAGCAATATCTAACATATCTTGTTCAGATAGAATGTTAGCTTGCATACCCATAATGGCGTTGTTACGACCTTCTTTTCCACCGGTTTGCATTGCGAGCTTAAACTCTTTCAATTGTTTAACCAAGTAGTTGGCGTGTTGTCCTGCTAATTTTGGATTCATTGGTATTGCACTGTTGCCATCAGTTCCGTGACAAGCTGCGCACACAAGAGTTTTTGCTTTCCCTGCTTCTGCGTCACCCACCTGTGCATCATTCGCCATTGCGAATGCACTAACAAGTGACAAACAGAAGAACAAACCTAGTTTTTTCATATTGCTTCTCTTAAAACGATAAAATTAAAAAATTACGCAGGCACTACGCTTGGTCAGTGTGCCGTGTTATTATGCGTATATTACACGCTTCGCTTTCGATACAAAACATTTGCGCGCGAATATTAGCATGAATTTGTGATATTTTGTACACCATATGTCAGCAACCTTGTCTGAGTCGTTAGCAAAAATCAACAGAGATCAATGAGTTATTATACAAAAGCTAAGTTTTTAACCAGTGCGCCTGACATTCGTCATTTAGACCAAAGTAGCGGTATTGAAGTGGCCTTTGCCGGGCGTTCGAATGCCGGAAAATCCAGTGCACTCAATACGTTAACTAGACAAAAAAACCTCGCCAGAACCAGTAAAACACCTGGTCGCACCCAAATGATTAATGTTTTTGAATTAGAGGAAGGTAAGCGATTGGTAGATTTGCCTGGATATGGTTTTGCCAAAGTACCACTAGCCATGAAGATCAAGTGGCAAAAGGCGCTTGGTGAGTATCTAGAAAAACGAGAATGTCTAAAAGGGTTGGTGGTCTTAATGGATATCCGTCATCCACTCAAAGATCTAGACCAAGATATGATTCATTGGGCGGTTTCTGCCAAGATCCCGGTTCTTTGTCTATTAACTAAGGCTGATAAACTCAAATCAGGTAAGCGTAAAGCACAATTAATGATGGTTCGTGAAGCAGCATTAGCTTTCATGGGCGATGTAACAGTACACACTTTTTCATCCCTTAATCGCTTGGGGTTACCCGAGCTCGAAAAAACATTAAACACTTGGCTGGATGTCGCACAAAATAAAAACCCCTAGCGCAAGGCTAGGGGTTTGGACATACTACAAGGAGAAACACACAAAAACTATATGAATAGAGTTGTGTTTATCAAAATAGTTCCAAGAAAATGCAAATTTTTACAAATTCCCTATTACCACGTTGAAGTCACACATAAAAAAAGCCCCAGCAAAACGCTGAGGCTTAAAGCAAAGGTTTAAACAAACCTCTGTACCCTACGAAATTAATTTTAAACAAAATAAACCGTAACGCAAGTTTTTTGTAATAAAATTACGAAAAAAACATTAAAATTCGATAAAAATTGTCACTTTACAACAAATTATGTTGATAAATTTACAACAATAATGATATCCATAGGTTTTTTTCTATATTACTGATTAATGGGCTTCGTCCCAGTTATCACCGACATCGGCCTCAACAATCAAAGGTACAGAAAGCGACACAGCACTCTCCATGATGTGAATTATGTTCGGAACATGAGTGTCGAGAGTATCCTCTTTGACTTCAAAGACTAATTCATCATGTACTTGCATTAACATATAAACATCTTGGTTTTCTAATTGGTTAATGTAGTCGGCTACTGCTAACATCGACAGCTTAATAATATCAGCTGCGGTGCCTTGCATAGGCGCATTGATAGCGGCACGTTCTGCTCCGGCTCGTTGGGCACCGTTAGATGATTTGATGGCTGGTAAATATAAGCGTCGACCATATACCGTTTCGACATAACCCAATGCTTTGGCCGTATCACGAGTCGATTCCATATAGTGTTTGACGCCGGGATAGCGTTCGAAATAAGTATTAATATAAATTCCAGCCTCACTACGAGGAATATTGAGTTGTTTGGCAAGACCAAAAGCAGACATGCCGTAAATCAAACCAAAATTTATGGCTTTGGCGGCACGACGTTGCTCGGTAACCACCTCATCCAATGCGACACCAAATACCTCGGCAGCGGTTGCTCGGTGAACATCGAGACCCTTTGCAAAGGCGTTTAGCAACCCCTCATCTTGCGATAAGTGAGCCATTATTCGCAATTCAATTTGCGAATAATCCGCTGCAACGATTTTGTAGCCTGGTCTCGCAATAAAGGCTTTGCGTACTTTACGACCTTCTTCATTGCGGATTGGAATATTCTGCAGATTAGGCTCTGTTGAAGATAAACGGCCCGTTGCTGCAACCGCTTGTTGATAAGAGGTGTGCACGCGCCCACTGCGATGATCGATCATTTGTGGCAGCTTATCTGTGTAGGTGTTTTTGAGTTTGGTTAATCCGCGAAATTCCATAATGGCTGCAGGGAGTTCATATTGCAACGCCAGTTCTTGTAATACATCTTCTGCGGTCGAAGGTGCGCCTTTGGGGGTTTTTTTGACGACTGGCAACCCCATCTTCTCAAATAATATGTGTTGTAATTGCTTCGGGGATCCCAAATTAAATGGCTCACCAGCCAGTTCGTGTACGTGTGCCTCAAGCTCCATGATTCGAACGGCTAGGGCTTGAGAGTGCTGGGCAAGGCGTTGTGAATCTATTAATACGCCATTTTGTTCCATTTGTGCTAAGACTGAGGAAAGTGGGACTTCGAGTTTGTGTGCCACATTTGCTAATGCTGGGGTGGCAACAAGTTGTGGCCAGAGTACTTGATGTAAACGATACGTAATATCAGCATCTTCCGCAGCATAGGGCGCAGCTACATCTAGATCAATTTGATTGAACCTTAGCGCTTTTGCTCCTTTGCCAGCAATGTCTTCATATTTAATGGTTTGATGACCAAGGTGAGTCATCGATAAATCATCCATATTGTGTTTTTGTACACTATTTAAGGCATAGGATTCCAACATGCTGTCAAAAGTCACTCCGCGCAGAGCAATGTCGTAATTGGCAAGTACATTTTGATCGTACTTAATATTGTGTCCAATTTTTTGTGGTTTGGGGCTTTCAAGTAACGACTTTAACCGCGACAACACTAATTCCCTTGGCAGCTGCTCTGGTGCACCAGGATAATCGTGCGCAACAGGAATGTAGCAAGCTTGATTCGGACCGACACATAAGGATATGCCGACTAATTCGGCTTCGCGATAATGTAATGAGGTGGTTTCTGTATCTATTGCAAACAAAGGCGCTTGCTCGCAGCGCTCTATCCATTGTTGTAGGTGGTCTTCGGTTAATACTACTTCATAAGCCTCCCGATTAATGGGTGGTTGCTCGACGGTCGGGATTACCTGAACGTCTGCTTCAGTATCTTGGGTGCTGGAGGATGTGCCTGATGAGGCAGGAGGGGGTGCTGACACTTTAGGTGTGAAAGTTTCACCACTGGTTTCTTTGTACCAGCGTTTGAATTCGTACGTCTGATACAATTCAGCAAGGGCATCTTTATCGGGTGATTTTATATCTAAATCGGTAACGTCGTATGGCAGGTCTAAATCTACTGCGATGGTTGCAAGCTCATAGGAAAGTCGAGCTTCTTTTTCATATTGCTGCATTTTTGGCGCGAGTGTTTTGGCTCCGCGAAATGCCAACGTTTGAATGTGATCTAAGTTGTTGTAAATGGCCTCAATACCGCCGATCCCTTGCAATAAACCTAACGCAGATTTAGCCCCAACACCTGGTACGCCAGGAATATTGTCAACCTTGTCACCTTGTAATGCCAATAAATCAATTATGAGTTCTGGGCCCACACCAAATTTTTCAACGACACCCGCAGGATCCATAACCACATTGGTCATTGTGTTGATCAGAGTCACGTGTTCGTTCACTAGTTGAGCCATGTCTTTATCACCGGTACTGACGAGGGTCGAAATCCCTTTTGCCGATGCTTTTTTGCACAATGTACCAATGACATCATCTGCTTCAACATTTTCCTCCACCAATAAAGGTAACCCCATTGCTTTGATGATGCTATGCAAGGGGGCAATTTGGCTGCGTAAGTCATCCGGCATTGGCGGTCGGTTCGCTTTGTACTCTGGATAAATGTCATCGCGAAAGGTCTTGCCCTTGGCATCAAATACTACCCCAATATGTGTTGGCTCATAGGTATTTAAAAGGCTCTTGAGCATATTGATAACACCATAGATGGCATGCGTCGCTTGCCCTTGAGAATTCGACATTGGCGGCATACCGTGAAAGGCGCGAAAAAGATAGGATGAACCATCGACAAGAATAAACGGAGCTGGACTGTCAGACATGTGAATACTTATTGTTATGAGATATGGATACATGATGCCATACCTTGATTTTATTGGCTATAGAAGGTGATCGCTAGAAGTGTAATCTGTGGATAACTTTGTGACTAAACTTAAATTTAAGGCACAAAGGAGGGTTCATTTATTATGAACAAAAAAGAAGTGGAGCTTAATTTAGAATATTAAATTTAACAAGAGGCAAATGAAAAGACAACTGCAAAATGGAATAAATTTATAAAGTTCTCATTTTGTTAGAAAAAAATCCGTTTAGGGGGTTTCGCTTTTGTGTTGACAGGCACATAATAGGGAAAATTCTCAATGACAATCATCAACATGCAATATCAGTCTATCATTCGCATTTTAGGTTTGCTTGCAGCCTTATTCAGTGTGACGATGTTGCCCCCAGCGTTTGTGTCTCTGTTTTATCAAGACGGTTCTGGTTTACCATTCGTCCTCGCTTTTTTTACTTGCATCGTAACAGGTTTGGTCTTTTGGTATCCAAATCGTAAGCATAAACGTGACTTACGCGCTAAAGAAGGCTTCTTGATTGTTGTATTGTTTTGGATTGTGTTGGGAAGTTTTGGTGCGGTGCCTTTTGCATTACTTGAACAACCGAATATGTCTTTGACGGATGCCTTTTTTGAATCGTTTTCTGGATTAACCACCACTGGAGCCACCGTCATTGAGGGGATTGAGTATTTACCTCAATCTATGCAATTTTATCGTCAACAACTGCAATGGCTCGGTGGTATGGGGATCATTGTCTTGGCCGTTGCCATTTTACCGCTATTAGGAGTTGGGGGAATGCAGTTGTATCGCGCTGAAACCCCAGGGCCGGTGAAAGATACCAAAATGACGCCACGTATCGCAGAGACAGCTAAACAATTGTGGTTGATATATTTGGGGTTAACGGCAGCTTGTACGATTGCGTTTTATTTGGCTGGGATGGGGTGGTTTGATGCCATATGCCATGCGTTCTCGACCATTGCAATTGGAGGCTTTTCTACACACGATGCGAGTTTAGGTTACTTTGACTCTCCACTAATCAATTTTGTTTGTGTGATATTTTTGTGGATAGCTGCGCTGAATTTTGCACTCCATTTTGCTACCGTTTCAGGGCGTTCACTCAAACACTATTGGCGCGATCCAGAGTTTAAAGCCTTTTTTGTTATTCAATTTGCCGTCATTGTGGTGTGCTTTTTAGTGCTCATTCAGCACAATTATTATGAGTCTGCCGACATCGCCTTGGACCAAGCCATGTTCCAAGCTGTGTCCATCAGTACGACGGCCGGTTTTGCCACAGCGGATTTCTCGGCCTGGCCAGTATTTTTGCCTCTGTTACTGATATTTTCCAGTTTTATTGGAGGCTGTGCAGGTTCAACCGGTGGTGGTCTTAAGGTGATCAGAGTGTTTTTACTCTATCTACAGGGCAAGCGTGAGGTGAATCGCTTGATCCACCCTAAGGCTATTTATTCTGTCAAATTGGGACACCGAGCAATGCCTGATCGAGTCATTGAAGCCGTATGGGGGTTTTTTGCGGCTTATGCCATCGTGTTTGTATTGATCATGATTGCTCTATTGGGCACAGGGATGGATGATATTACGGCGTTTTCCGCCACTGCAGCGACCTTGAATAATTTAGGTCCAGGTTTAGGCGAGGTGGCAAGTACTTACGCAAGTGTCTCTGATTCAGGTAAATGGATCCTCGTATTGGCTATGCTCTTTGGACGGTTAGAGATATTTTCGTTACTTGTTTTGTTCTCTCCCACTTTTTGGCGTTCATAACCGCTTAATCTAAAAGAAAAATGCGGTCGGTTGGAACAGCTTTTCCACATCGGGAATGTATTTTTTGTCCACTAAGAACATAATGACATGATCATCTGCTTGAATGATGGTATCGGAATGAGCAATGATGACAGAATCATCGCGTACGACAGCTCCAATCGTTGTACCAGGAGGAAGTTTGATCTCACCGATGGCTTTGCCAACGACCTTGGATGTTTTTTCATCGCCATGGGCGATGGCTTCAATGGCCTCGGCAGCTCCACGTCGTAAAGAGTAAACGTTGACAATATCACCTTTACGCACATGCGTGAGCAAGGCTGAAATAGTCGCTTGTTGCGGTGAAAACGCAATATCGATATCGCCACCTTGAACTAGATCCACATATGCGCTTCTCTGGATCAGTGTCATGACTTTTTTGGCGCCCATATGTTTTGCTAACATAGCTGACATGATATTGGCTTCGTCGTCATCGGTCACGGCAATGAACGCATCAATGTTGTCGACGTTCTCTTCATCAAGTAATTCAAAGCTCGAGGCGTCACCGTTCAGCACGATGGTATTATCCAAATTACCGGATAAAAATTTGGCTCGATTTTCATTAAATTCAATCAGTTTGACGTAGTGATCGTGCTCTAGTCGTCTAGCAAGCCCTGCACCAATTAACCCACCTCCAGCAATCATGATACGTTTGTAGTTGGTTTCGAGCTTTTGTAGCTCGGACATGACCATTTTAATATGTTTGGTATCAGCGATAAAAAAGACTTCATCGTCGGCTTCAATCACCGTCGTACCAAGTGGACGAATTGGGCGACCACGACGATAAATAGCGGCTACTCGAGTCTCTACGTTGGGCATGTGTGCTTTTAGTGCAGATAAGGCATGGCCAACTAACAGGCCCCCGTAGTAGGCTTTTACTGCGACTAATGACGCTTTACCTTCTGCAAATTCGACGACTTGCAATGCCCCTGGATAATCAATTAAGCGTTTGATGGCTTTGGTGACCAGTTGTTCGGGTGCGATGATGTGATCAACGGGAATATCTTGATGTTTGAACAACTGATCTTTGTACACAACGTATTGTTCAGAGCGAACGCGAGCAATTTTGGTCGGTGTGCTAAAGATACTATGGGCAACCTGACAGGCAAGCATATTGGATTCGTCGGAATTGGTCACGGCAATGAGCATATCAGCATCTTCTGCACCTGCCTGGCGTAATACATCAGGGTGCGACCCAATACCTTGTATTACTTGAATATCTAAACGGTCTTTCAAGTTATTCAACGCACCTTCATTCGCATCAATTAAGGTGATGTCGTTTTTTTCACCAACGAGGTTTTCCGCGAGAGTACCGCCGACTTGGCCTGCGCCAAGAATGATTATTTTCATGCCAGTTTACGCCATGTTGTATACATCATACATTACTCTGTTTGTGCAGCAATGCGTAATAAAATCCATCACATTGTGCCGTATTAGGGGTAATTTGCAAACCCAATGCATCAGAATTAGCAAAATCATGAAGTATTTCAGTAGGTAAAGGGGCTAAGATCGCATCAGAGTGAGCAGTCAAAAACGCCTGAACTTGAGCCGCATTTTCAGCTTCCAAAATAGAACATGTGGCGTATAAAAGACGACCACCAGGCTTTAATACTTGCCATAGTTGAGTGAGGATATGCTGTTGTGTGACAACTAACTGATCGATATCTGATGCTTTTCTCAGCCAACGAATGTCTGGGTGCTTGCGGATCACGCCTGTTGCAGAGCACGGCGCATCACATAAAATAAAATCATATTCGCCTTTTGCTGCATCATCCCATTGCTCAGGGTGACTTGCATCAGCACATATCAATGTGGCTTCAAGACCTAAACGCGACAAATTTTCCGCGACGCGTTCAAGACGTTTTGTATCGTTATCTATCGCAACAAGTTGACTTAGTTTTGATTGCAGAGTTAATAAATGGGCGGTTTTACCACCCGGTGCTGCACAGGCGTCTAATCCTCGCTCACCAGGGGCAGGTTGTAAAATGTGTGCCGCTAATTGTGCAGCGCCGTCTTGAACTGCAAACCAGCCAGCATGATATCCAGGAAGTTCGGTGACGACTGCAGGAGTGGCTAAACACAATCCATGGGGTAATGCGTCAATTGTGGTACTGGCAATGTTACGATCATTGAGCATTTGCTGATATTGTGAGACTGAAACATAGTGAGGATTGATGCGTAACCACATAGGGGCTGTGTGTTGCATTGCCAAGAGAATATCATCTAGTTGCTCTGGATATTGTTTTTGCAATTCCTTGTAGAGCCATTTTGGCAATCCTGCTTGTGCTGCATCACCAGTGACTTTTTGCTGTGCCAAGTCGTCTCGGACAAAGCGGCGCAGTACAGCATTGACCAAGCCTTTTAATCCTTGACCACCCAGAATGTTTGCCGCCTCAACCGTTGAGCTGACGGCTGCATGATCCGCAACACGCATCGCATAAAGTTGATAAAACCCAACCATGAGAAGGTGCTCTAGGACTTTTTTATTTCCCTTGAGCGGCTTTTCTAGACTAGTCCTTACCCAATGTTGATACTGCGGCAACTCACGTAAGACACCATAAACCGCATGTTGTAACCAAGCTTTGTCTTTTTGATTGAGAGTGTGCTGATATTTGGGTAACACCTGACGGGCCGATTGGCCTTGCTCAAGGATATCGAATAATGCTTTGGCGGAGTTGGCGCGGAGCTTTGCCCCGGTTAAATGAGAGGCTTTTGGTTTAGTTACATTTTGCTTTGATGTCTCCTGGCTCATAAAACTGTTCCAGGGGTAAACCAATCTTTTCTGGCATTATAGACGTCAGCAAAGGCCATGGCTTTTTTGTTTGGTATTTGGCACTGAGTGATGCGCAGCGCATTTTGTCCCGTTTGTACCACTAGGCCAGTTTTGTCGGCACTCAAAATAGTACCGGGGGAGACGTTTGCAGAACTTTTTTCAACGTGTGCCGCCCAAACTTTGATTGCATTACCTGCGCAATGAAAAAATGCAACAGGCCATGGATTAAAGGCTCGCACATTTTTTTCTAATTGATCAGCGGGTAATTGCCAATTAATCGACGCTTCTTCTTTGGAGAGTTTTTTGGCGTAGTTGGCAAGCGCATTATCTTGAGGGGTTGCAGGTAATGAATGTAATTGATTCAGTACGTGAACGATTGCCTCTGGACCTTGTTTGGCTAGCTTATTATATAGTGTGGCACTGGTTTCGCTCGCGTCGATAGAGCAGTGTGTTTGGTATAACATCGCGCCTGTATCAAGGCCTTCATCCATTTGCATGATGGTCACCCCTGTCGTTTCGTCACCCGCCCAGATTGCACGTTGAATAGGAGCTGCACCACGCCATCTAGGGAGTAATGAACCATGTACATTGAGACAGCCAAACCGAGGAATATCCAAAACGATTTTGGGTAAAATTAACCCGTACGCGACCACTACCATCACATCTGCATTAAGTGCATTAAGCTCGTCGAGGCTCTCTTGAGATTTAAAATTATTTGGCTGGTACACAGGAATTTCATGTTGCAAAGCAAGCGTTTTGACCGCGCTGGGAGTGAGTTTTTTGCCCCGTCCTGCAGGGCGATCAGGTTGGGTATAGACCCCTATGACATTGTGTGATGAATCCAATAGAGCTTGCAGGTGATCAGCAGCAAACTCAGGGGTTCCCGCAAAAACGATGTTTAATGGTGTCACAAGATTTCCTAAGGTGAGTTACGCGTTTGCTCGTGCTGCAAGCCGGGCTTCTTTTTCTAATTTTTTCATGATGCGTTGGCGTTTGAGTGGTGATAAATAATCCACAAATAATTTACCGGCGAGGTGGTCCATTTCGTGTTGGATACAGATGGCCAGAAGACCTTCGGCTTCTAAGGTAAAGGCCTCACCTTTCTCGTTTAAAGCTTCCACTGTGATGCATTCTGCTCGCTCGACTTTTGCGTAACTTCCAGGAACGGATAAGCAGCCTTCTTCATTGATCATAACACCTTCTTTGGCGATGATTTTGGGGTTGATGAAGACACGAGGCTCGTCTTGTGATTCAGACACATCCATGACAATAACTTGTTGATGAACGTCAACTTGTGTTGCTGCCAGACCAATACCACGTTCTTCTTTCATCGTCTCAAACATATCAGCAATGAGCTGTTGGGTGCTTGTATCGACCGTTGCAACTGGTTTGGCAACCGTACGTAAACGTTCATCAGGGAAGGTAAGTACTGTTAATACTGCCATGTTCCGTCCTTCAAATTTGTTTCACTGTTTATTGAATTAAGTATAACACCGGATAACCAAGCATAAAAAACTGGACTACATGCGATGTACATTTGGTCTATTCTAACATCAATCAAAACAAATTGGCGAACAGATAGGCGAGCAGTTATGTGCAATTTAGGCTGGCGACAATATATCATTGTATCGCTCCTTTCGGGGCTGGTAGCATTCCATCTTGCCGCGCAAGCTAATCCGACTCAGGTTGCGATTAGAAGTGATGCACCAACGGTTTATTCCGTGGTGAAAGGCGATACGCTGTGGGATATTTCAGAATTGTTTTTACATGATCCTTGGCTTTGGCCTAGACTTTGGCGTGACAACCCTGACATTGTTAATCCGCACTTGATTTATCCAGGAGATACTATTCGAATCCGTTATATTGACGGTCAACCCGAACTACAGATCTTACGTGCAAAACCAAGCCTAACGCTCACGCCTAAAGGGGTGAGGACGGTCAAAACGGCCAAGCCTATTCGTAATTTTGATTGGCAAAAAGTTCTGAAACAACTCAATCAAGACCGAGTGGTTACGTTTTCAAAGCAACAGCGTGGGCAGATCCTGGGCAATCAAAATGGCAGTTTGCTGTTTGCCAAAGACGATACACTATTTTCTCAACTACCACCAAACTGGACGGAAGGACAGTTACATGCGGTTCGTGAGTCACATATACTCTATTCTGTTCATGGCGAGCCACTGGGTACAGTCGTTCATCACATAGCAGACGTTGTCGTGGATGAACTGCATGACAACCGATATGGATTGGTTTCTGTTCGCGAGCAAAATCGAGAGCTCGTACAAGGCGATTGGTTGTTACCTTCTCAGACAATATTACCTGAAGATCTATTTTTGCATGCTGCGCAAGATGAAGCGGGGGTTGTCATCGGTGGGCTAGAGCCAAGAGAGGCTTTCGCTGAAGGTGATATTGTGATGGTTCAGCATGCCGCGCCACTCTCTGTCGGTTTGATTATGGGACTATATCAAGCGGGACCAGATATTCAACACTCAATGCAACGAACGAAGTATGTGGATACTGATACATCAAGTTGGTTTGTTCGTGACGGTCTGGAGCAACCTAATTTGAAAGTGGGTGAGGTGGTTATTGTTCATACTCAAACGAACTTAAGTTATGGTTATGTGCTCAATGCACAATCTGCTATATTCATCGGAGCGCTTTCAGGTCGCCCTTAGATTGTTTCAATCCTAGTCGACTCGAGCACATAGGCTTCATTCATTTGGAGATTGACTATGTGTAATATAAATACAACCGATATGGCGCCTTATCTCGGTTTGTACGAGTGTCCTAAAATTGGTCTCGCAACCATTCATCAACTTGCGCAAATGCTCAACGAGCCAGTGCATCGACTGGCTTTTGTTGATGAAAAACGCTTGATCAATATGGGGCTGACTCATTCACAAATTCATTGTATTCAGCGTTATGTGAACGGTATCCCGATCCCTTTTTCACTCCCGCAAGACACCTTATTTGTGCCCTTTCATGACAGCAAATACCCAAGCTGGCTCAAACAGATTAGTGATCCGCCATTGTTTCTTTTTGTGCAAGGAGACATGCACGCTTTAGAGACTGCGGCCATCTCAGTAGTAGGCAATCGTCACCCAAGTGAATCAGCTCGCAAAATGAGTTACTCCTTAGCTCAGTCATTTGCCCAACAGGGTTGGGTTGTTGTATCAGGTTTGGCTCAAGGCGTGGACGCAGCAGCCCATCGCGGCGCATTATCTGTTGCTGGAGCAACCGTTGCAGTATTGGGACACGGCATGGATTACACATATCCACAAGCGCACACATCACTCCGCCATGATATTATTGGTAATGGAGGTTGTGTAATTAGTGAATTTTTACCGCATCAATCAGCTAAACCCTATTTTTTTCCAAGGCGAAATCGCATAGTCAGTGGCCTTTCTCATGGAGTGTGCATTATTGAAGCTGGTCTACGCTCTGGTACTATGGTGACGGCGCAGCACGCCATCGCACAAAACCGAGATGTTTTCGCCGTGCCGGGTAATGTCATGGACGAGCAGAATTGGGGATGTCATCAACTTATTCAGCAAGGCGCGATGCTTCTGAATCATGCCGACGATGTTTTCTCTTGCTACCCCGATATTGAAAACCTTAGACAGAGCCCCAATAATATTGATAAACAAAATATAAAAACACTCACACAAAACTTGGCAAATCCACGATTGTTAGATAGTGTAGGACATGATGTGACGTCAGTGGACGACATCGTGTGTCGAACACAGTTACCCATTGCCGAAGTGTTGAGTCAATTAAGCACGTTAGAGTTATCTGGGTATGTGCAACAAACAGCCGGCGGGTATACCAGAATAAAAGGGCGCAATTATGTTTGATATCTTGATGTATTTATTTGAAAGTCTGATCCATAATGAGTCAGAATTTCATTATGACCAAGAGGAACTGACTGAGGAATTAGTCAGAGCCGGTTTTCATCACGACGAGATCTACAAAGCATTACTATGGCTAGAGAAGCTGGCTGCCTTACAAGAATCTGAGCAAACGCCATATCTGATTGGATCCAATAATTCAGCTATAACACGTGTGTATTGTGAGCCGGAATTAGCTGTTTTGGATGCCCAAGCTCGTGGATTCATCATGTTCTTAGAACAGATTAATGTTTTGGATAACATAACGCGAGAGATGGTTATAGATCGAGTTATGGAGATTGAAAGCAAAGATTTTGGTTTAGAAGATCTGAAATGGGTGATTTTGATGGTGTTATTCAATGCTCCTGGCCGCGAAACTGCCTATGCGCAGATGGAAAACCTCCTGTTCGATGTGGCTGAGGGACCGGTTCATTAATGCTTGGCTATTTATGTTCTAAGCTTTTCATATGAGTAAGATAGATTCTACTTTGTTTAGTAATATGCCAAGCCAGGCACTTGCACAAGCTTATGGTGACTGCCCAGAGTGTGCGTCTCCGTTGCAGCAAAAATTCAGCAACAAACAATCTTTTATCGGCTGTTCTAATTACCCCAAGTGCGAGTATATTCACAATCCAAAAGGAGATGAAGACAGTACGATTAAAGTTATGTCAGGTACTCCCTGCCCACAATGTGCTAGTGATTTAGCCATCAAAAAAGGCAAATACGGGATGTTTTTAGGGTGTACTGCATTTCCTGATTGCCATTACATAGGTTCGCTCAATCCACAAACGGACACTTATGAAACCGAGATAGAGTGCCCAAAATGTCAAAAAGGGCATTATGTTGCTCGTATGAATAAATCAGGGAAAACGTTTTGGGGCTGCAGTCGGTATCCAAAATGTGACCAAATTACCAATCAACAACCATAAAGTTATATGAGAGAACTCAATTTATCTGAATTTTGTGACGCGTTTCATTCTGGTCAAGTCATTGCTTATCCTACTGAAGCGGTCTTTGGACTGGGTTGTGACCCAGATAATTTGGAAGCGGTTCAACGCGTGTTGGATACGAAGACTCGCCCACAAGACAAAGGGGTTATTTTGATCGCCAGTCATTTTTCACAGCTTGAAGCTTATGTTGATAAAACTAAGTTGACTGCAGAACAATGGCAAGCTGCTTGTGATACCTGGCCTGGCCCATTTACTTGGATTATTCCTAAACGACCAGAAACATCAATGTTATTAAGCGGAGGGCGAGATAGTTTGGCGGTTCGAGTGTCGGCTCACCCGACGGTTAAGACGCTATGTGATGCAGTGGGTAAACCTATGGTATCCACCAGCGCTAATCCTTCCGGTGAAGTGCCAGCAAGGGATCTGGCTCAAATCACAGAATATTTTGGCGATTCAATATATAAAGTCGACGGAGAAGTTGATTGCACTGCCAGACCTAGTAAGATAACGGATGCTCTCACCGGTGTGGTGTTACGCGATTAATTACAAAGTTAGGAAAGAATATGCAAGCGGTTACCGCCGAACAAATCGAACAAGTCAAAGCGTTTTTACTCAAGTTACAAGATGATATTTGTCAAACTTTAGAACTGTCAGATGGTAAAGGTAGTTTTCAAGAGGACAACTGGGATCGCACAGAAGGTGGTGGTGGTCGCACTCGGGTTCTTACCCAAGGAGCAGTGATCGAGCAAGGCGGTGTGAATTTCTCACATGTGTTCGGTACCCAAATGCCAGCTTCTGCAACCGCTGCTCGCCCTGAACTGGCTGGTCGCAACTTTCAAGCGATGGGAGTGTCGCTAGTCATCCATCCACACAATCCTTATATTCCTACGTCTCACGCGAATGTGCGCTTTTTTGTTGCTGAAAAAGAGGGTGCCGAACCTATTTGGTGGTTTGGTGGTGGCTTTGATTTGACCCCATTCTTCCCATTTAAAGAAGATGTTGTGCATTGGCATACTGTTGCCAAAGAATTATCCGAACCGTTTGGTTCCGACGTCTATCCTAAATATAAAAAATGGTGTGACGACTATTTTTACCTGAAACATCGCAACGAGACCCGAGGCGTAGGCGGATTGTTTTTTGATGATTTGAATGCACCTGATTTCGCGACGTCTTTTGCTTATATGCAGGCGGTCGGTAAAGGATATCTCGATGCGTATATACCGATCATTGAACGCCGCAAAAACAATGAATACGGTTCTATGGAGCGCAATTTTCAGTTGTATCGCAGAGGGCGCTATGTCGAATTTAACTTGGTGTATGATCGAGGTACCTTGTTCGGTCTGCAAACGGGTGGGCGTACAGAGTCTATTTTGATGTCTATGCCGCCATTGGCGCGTTGGGAATATAATTATCAACCTGCAGCAGATTCTGCGCAGGGTAAATTAACTCCCTTTTTAACTGCGCAGGATTGGTTGGCTTCAACAAATACCTAATCTAATCAGGTTGTTATTTTTAATAAAGAGTTTATAAACGGAGTTTATGCGATGCAGTATTTTGCTGTGATGGGTAATCCTATTGCTCAATCGAAGTCACCCTTTATCCATCATATGTTTGCCTCTCAGGCTGGCGTAGACATTCAATATGATGCAGTACTTGTTGAAAAGCATCAATTTAATGATGCAGTGGCAGATTTCTTCAGCAAAGAAAATCACATTGGTCTAAATGTCACGGTTCCGTTTAAAGAAGAAGCGTTTGCTCTAGCAGATGTTTTAACAGATGAAGCAAAAACAGCTGGGGCGGTTAATACCTTATATAGTACGGTGAACGGTTTACTAGGGCACAATACCGATGGTCCTGGATTGATGCAGGATATATTGCGTCAAAACCAGGTGTTAAAAGACAAGCGTATTTTACTGATTGGCGCAGGCGGTGCTGCACGAGGTGTCATCATGCCCTTTATCAATCAACATGTTGCGTCTATTCATATAGTGAATCGCAATGTTCAAAGGGCTCGCGACTTGGTACAAGCGTTTTCGCACAAGGCCATTACAGCTGGCGGTTTTGACAGTGTCCGCAACGAACAGTTCGATATCATCGTGAATGCAACCACGTTATCACTTCAGAAACAACTTCCTGATATACCGCAGAGCACATACCAAAATATTGAGATGGCATATGACATGGTGTATTTATCAGAAGCCACTGTATTTATGCAACAGGCTATCAAAGCCGGGGCACAATCTTGTAGTGACGGTTTAGGTATGTTGGTTGGACAAGCCTCCAAGAGTTTTGAGTTATGGACGGGGCAGCGTGTGAACACTACCCCTGTATTGGAAGCGTTGCGCTTAGAGCTTAATCAGTAGTGTGACCTAGATACACATCTTTCAATGTGACATAGTTCTCGGCACTTTCTTTCAAAAAAGTCATTTCACTTTCTTTTAAAGGGCGCCTCTGCTGCACGGGGTTGCCGACATATAGGTAACCCGACTCTAATGTTTTGTTTGGTGGAACGACTGAACCGGCACCAATAAACACATCATCTTGTACTACTGCACCGTCCAACACAATGGCGCCCATGCCGACTAGGACGCGATTGCCTATGGTACACCCATGTAACATACATTTATGACCGACTGTCACATCGTCTCCAATGATAAGCGGGAATCCAGCTTCTAAAGACTTCGTTTTACGAGTGACATGAAGAACAGAACCATCTTGTACATTGGTTCGTGCGCCAATATGGATATGATTGACGTCACCACGCGCAGCGACTAACGGCCAAATGCTGACATCATCGCCCAAAGTAATGTCGCCATACAAAACAGCACTTTCATCAACAAAGACGCCTTTACCCAAAGATGGGGTGATGCCATCGAAGCGTTTGAGCATAATAAATTCCTTGTGTTTGTAAATTAACAGTGATCATTGTAAAGAAAAATAAGGTGTTATGCCTGTTAATTCGACTATTTGCGTGTGTGACAGAAAAAAGTCGGAAATATTACAAAAAAATGACTATATTTAGTTGACGGCTTAATTTAAGTCTGTACAATGCGCATCTCGCTTGAGGGGGTAACCACTTAAAGCGACAGCAAAGCTAGGTTTTAT
>JAAZVZ010000047.1 GCA_018623155.1 Glaciecola sp. | reverse complement strand
CTAGAGGATTTGCCTGCAAATGCCCAGCAACCAGGCCCATATCGCGATGAACTTTTACTTCGCGTGATTGGTAGTCCAGATCCTTATGGTAAACACACCGATGGCATAGGTGGAGCGACGTCAAGCACCTCCAAAACAGTGATTTTGTCAGCTTCAGACCAACCCAATCACGATGTAAACTATCTCTTTGGACAAGTGGCGATTGATAGAGCTTTTGTCGATTGGTCGGGTAACTGCGGTAACTTAACTGCAGCTGTGGGCTCTTTTGCGATTGAAAAAGGCTTAGTGGCGGCTGAGCGCATTCCAGACAATGGGGTGTGTGAAGTGCGTATCTGGCAGCAAAACATTGGCAAAACGATCATTGCTTCTGTGCCCATTACCAATGGACAAGTGCAAGAAACAGGTGATTTTATGTTGGATGGCGTGACGTTCCCTGCTGCTGAAGTGCCTATTGCCTTTGTCGCACCGGTTGAGCCAGATGAGCTTGTTTTACCTACCGGGAATACGGTTGACCGCTTGCATGTACCTGATATTGGTGAATTTGATGTCAGCATGGTGAACTCGGGCATTCCAACACTGTTTTTCAGAGCGTCGGATTTGGGCTATCAAGGCACTGAATTGCAAGAAGCGATTAATGGTGATGAGGATGCGTTAGAACGCTTTGAAACAATCCGTCTACATGGCGCAGTGGCGATGGGCTTGAGTCCTGATATTGAAACGGCAGCGACATCTCAGCATATTCCAAAGATCGCCTTTGTTTCACCCGCTCAAGATTATGTGAGTTCGGCAGGGACGGCGATCAGTGCTTCTTCAATTGATTGTCACGTCCGTGCCTTGTCTATGGGGAAGTTGCATCATGCCATGATGGGAACAGCAGCAGTGGCAATTGCTACTGCTTCAGCAATCCCGGGTACCTTAGTTAATGAGGCGGCTGGTGGTGGTGAGCGCGATGCCGTTACCTTCGGTCATCCCTCTGGAACACTAAAAGTAGGGGCTTCGGCATCTAATATAGATGGTCAATGGCAAGTTGAGCGTGTCGTAATGAGCCGAAGTGCAAGGGTGTTAATGGAAGGTTGGGTAAGAGTACCAGAACCTACTGTATAAATAATTGAAGCCATTAAATATATTTAGCGCCAACCATTGCTTGGCGCTTTTTTTTGCACTAAATTTAGGTAAAAAAATTTGGTGAATTACGTCCATGAAGCTTCTCATAACACTCATATTTTTGGCTTTGCCAGTCATCAGTCAAACA
Source organism: Glaciecola sp. (assembly GCA_018623155.1). Taxonomy (GTDB): domain Bacteria; phylum Pseudomonadota; class Gammaproteobacteria; order Enterobacterales; family Alteromonadaceae; genus Opacimonas. Next base: position 3,237 of record JAAZVZ010000047.1, on the reverse strand, counting down.
CACGCATCAGAGCTACCTCAGAATACTGAAAATAAAATCGCTCCGGTCATCATTGACGTGAGGACGATTGCAGAATGGGAACAAGGTCATCATCCGCAAGCAGAACACATTGAATGGCAAAATATTGTAGAGGGTGTCAAAGCGCTTGGGGTGCAAAAAAACACGAGTATCATCTTGTATTGTCGTTCCGGGAACCGAGCGGGTAAAGCGATGCGTTTACTTCAAGCTGAAGGCTATACCAATATCACTAATGGAGTGAATTTGGAGAAACTCAATCAGTATTTAAAATAATCTATTTGAACACCGATAAAGCAAAAAAGCGATCTGCAAGTCACATTTTTCGGTTATTGCTCTAGTGCCATTTCAAAGTTGAACTTAAAACAAATTTTCAGTCGATTTTTTGTGCATTTAGGCATATCATAATCTAGATGTACTTTTATACATATCTATTTTAGAGTGCATTGAAATAACAAAAACTACTACACAAGGGGAAATGGGCAAAGTTTTACTTTGTTCAACTTAAATCTATGAATAAATTAAATCATTTATCACACGCCGTTCGTGCAGCGCTAGTTGCATCTGTTGCGGCAGGTGCAACCGTTGCAATGCCAGCAGTTGCCCAAGATGCCGATGTTAAATCGGTCGAAAAAATCGCAGTTGTTGGTACTCGTGCAGCGCCTCGCTCAGTAGGCGAATCGCCCGTACCAGTTGACATCATTGGTGCCGAGGAGCTTCGTGCACAAGGCAGCACAGACATGATCTCCATGCTACAAACGGTGGTGCCATCTCTGAACGTGAATGACCAACCAATCAATGACGCTTCAACGTTAGTTCGTCCGACGAACTTACGTGGCTTAGCGCCGGATCACACACTTGTATTAGTCAACGGTAAGCGTCGTCATCGTTCAGCAGTCATTACGTTCCTAGGTGGACAAATTTCTGACGGTGCTCACGGTCCAGATATTTCTGCTATTCCTGCGATTGCAATGAAACAAATCGAAGTATTACGCGACGGTGCTGCTGCACAGTATGGTTCTGACGCCATTGCAGGGGTTATCAACTTTGCACTTAAAGATGACGCAGACGGTGGCATGCTTGAAGTGAATGCAGGTGAATTCACAGAAGGTGACGGCCAAACATTGTTAGTGGCTGGTAACTTTGGTGCCAATCTGTCAGAAAATGGCTTCATTAACTTATCTTTTGAATCACGCACTGCAGATCCAACGTCACGTTCAGTGCAACGTGATGACGCTCAAGGACTAATCGATGCTGGCAACAGCTTTGTCGCACAACCTGCTGCGCAAGTTTGGGGCACTCCTGAAATCAAAAAAGACTTTAAAGTCTTCATGAATGCAGGTTTGGAGTTGGATGCAGACTCTGAAGCTTACCTATTTGGTGGTGTGTCACAGCGTGAAGTAGAAGGTGGTTTCTATTTCCGTAACCCACATAACCGTGGCGGTGTGAACGACGGTGGCACAACAGAAGGTGGTGACCAGTTATTACTTATCGCTGATTTAACCGCCGATGGTACAGGTAACTGTCCAACAATTACTGTTGGTGACAATGTTCTTGAAAACCCTACTTACATCAGTCAAGTTGCAAACAATCCAGATTGCTTTGCGTTCAATGAACTATTACCAGGTGGTTTTACGCCTAAGTTCGGTGGTGTTGTAACAGATACCTCTTTAGTAATGGGTACACGTGGTGAATTAGAAAGCGAAACAAATTACGATGTAAGTGTGTCGTTTGGTGAAAACGAAATCGAATATTTGATTTCAAACACCATCAACCCATCGCTTGGTCCAAACACACCGATGTCTTTCAAACCAGGTACTTACACGCAAACAGAAGTAGCATTTAATGCTGACTTTAACAAATACATCACTGACGCATTTTTTGCTGCAGCAGGTGTTGAATACCGTTATGAAGCGTTTGATTCGATTGCAGGTGACCCAGCTTCTTATGAAGTAGGTCCTTTAGCGGCTCAAGGTTTTGGTATCGGTTCAAACGGTTTCCCAGGTTTGTCAGCTCGTTATCAAGGCAAAGCTAGCCGTAACTCATTTGCGCTTTATGCGGATTCAGAGCTAAATGTAGATGATGTGCTAACCATTGGTGCAGCATTGCGTTATGAAGACTTCACAGACTTCGGTGCAACCGTAAAAGGTAAGGTATCAGCGCGTTATCAAATCGACGATAACTTTGCTATCCGTGGTGCCTTTGCTACAGGCTTTAAAGCGCCGACCATTGGTCAATCAAGTGTTCGTAACGTTTCTACAGCGTTTGGTCCAAATGGCTTACAAGACGAAGCAACGTTACCACCAACCGATGCGGTTTCTATTCGCAAAGGCGCACAACCATTGTCTCCTGAGGAATCAACTTCAATGTCAGTGGGCTTGGTTGCTGAATTCGACAATGGTTTATTTGTCACATTAGATTACTTTGACATCGAAGTAGATGACCGTTTGGCTATCTCTTCTACTATTGCTTTGACTGATGATGACCGCTCTGCTCTTGCCGCTGCTGGTAACTTAGACGCAAGCAGCTTGTCGTCAATTAAGTTCTTCACTAACGCGTTCTCAACTGAGACATCAGGTGTGGATTTAGTGGCAAACTACACAATGGATATGGGTGAAGGTGAAACGGCGTTTGCATTGGCTGCAAACTGGACAGACACCGAAGTATCAAGTGTTAAAGCAGGCGCACAAGGCTTGTTCGATGCAACACGCATTCGTATGTTTGAAGAAAACCTTCCTGCATTCCGTGCTAGCCTAACGGCAAACCATACAGTGGGTGATGTAAACGTCCTTGCACGTGTAAACTACTTCGATTCAATCTTTGAAGACCACTTGGATGCCGGTGGCGCACTTCCAATTGAAGTAGGTGCAGAGACGACAGTGGACATCGAAGTCGGCTATAACTACACAGATAACCTTCGTGTTTCTGTTGGTATGAAGAATGCGTTTGATGAGCGCCCAGACAACAACCCATGGGCGGGTGTTGTAGGTTCTGCTTATCCAACTACTTCACCAATTGGTATCAATGGTGGTTACTACTACGGTCGCGTAGTGTACTCATTCTAAGATTCAATGTACCTAATAAAAAAGCGCCGAATTGGCGCTTTTTTTTATTACGTGGTGATTTTTATATTGCAGATGTATACCATTCTTGCCGTACATTTAAAAACGGCAACTTAGAATTTGTAACGTAACGTTGATAAAATATGGTACCAGAGGCCGG
>JAAZVZ010000029.1 GCA_018623155.1 Glaciecola sp. | reverse complement strand
TTTTGCTTGAGGCGCCGACCGCATTTGCACCGTCTAGCGAGATTGTCGATTTATTATATTTAGCCAATAAGTCAAACTCACCATTAATGATTGATGACGATAAGGTCATTTCCTTAACCACGAAGCAACTTCAGTCGCCTAACCAATAACTTATCTCGGCGCTCATGTCATGTGTACTTTATTGTAATGTCATGAGTGCTCTGTTAATCTTTCACCAAATTTTGACTCTCTTATCAAAGAGCTCACCTTTATTGATTGCTATATTTAAAGGACCATCATGAATATTAGGCACTCTCGTTTTTCACTCTTATCCATGTTGCTGATCTTTCTGAGTGCATGTGGGGGTGGAAGCTCCACCACAGACGTACCAGATGTTGTGCTCCCGCCGGTCAGTGTCACGATTGATGTGGAAGTCACAGGCAATGTCACGGATGTCATCACTGGGGATGCGGTCAATACTGCCACATTAACCTTTTTGTCCAATGGTACTTCTACCAATGAGGTTCGTTTATTAGATACTGATTTTACAAGGGTGTCTGAGATCACAGCGTTATTCGGGGCTTTCTCATTTGGTTTCGATAGTGATGTCGCGATTGATTCGGTGACCATTTTGGTTGAAGCGGATGGCTATTTATCCCAAAGCGTTAATTTTGATATTGCCAATGCGTCTGCCTCCAACACACTAGTGTTTCCTTTGGTACCAGAAACGACCTCTGGGTTAAATGTGGTAGACCTCAGTGAGACGGTTGACTCAAGCGGTGCGGTGTCATCCACAGTCAACATTAATGCCAATACGCCTAACGGTGGGGCTACTGTAAGTATTCCAAGTGGTGTGGTATTACAAGATGTGCAAAATAACCCGGTACCTGGAGCCATTGATTTTCAAGTGGTCGGTATTGATTCAGAAGCGGTAGATGACGAGAGTGTGGGTATCGCTTCCTTATTGCCACCTGGTCTTCAAGATCCCACTTCCACATTGCTTTTTACCCCGGTTGCGGCAACGATTGTTAAGCTGACGGATGCTAATGATCAAGCGGTAAAACGCTTTTCTTCTCCGATTACTATTACGATGCGTGTCCCATCTTCTCGAAATGTCGAAGAGGGTGATGCACTTGCGCTTAAATCATTTGATGAGCTGACTGGCGTTTGGACAACAGAGCCTCAAGTGTTAACCGTTGGGGCGCTAGTAGATGGTTTTTACCCTGTGACGTTCCAGATTGACCACCTTACCATGTTCGCCATCGGCCGACAGGTGCGCGATGATGTCTGTGCTGCAGGGACGACTACGTTTAATTTCACTGGGGATGCAGCCGTTGCTGGATTGGTGGCGAATATATCTCGCAGTGTATCAGGTGTTGCATCGACCACATTGGTCAATGACCAGTCCACCTTTGTTCTAAACGATACTCAATCAGCGAGTGAAACCTTGACTATCTCGGTGACGGATAGCCAAGGGCGGTCATGGGGACGTATTGAGAGCGCCACTGCTTGTGGGGCGGTCAGTGTGCCATTGATTAACCCAAGTGCAACCGTTACAGAAGATCTCAATGTGACAGCGGTGTGTGCGGAAGACAACACCGTCTTTACTCGTGATACGGCGGCCATTGTCATCTATAGGTTGGCCAATTCAAATGATGCGTTTGCCACCGCGACGCATGAGGGGGGGGGTAATTATCGCTTAGTCTTACTGTCTAACGGTGCAACGTATGATGTCAATGTGAACCCAAGTATTGTGGGTGTACCAAACTATTCGGTACAGATATCGGCAGACGGCGTTGATGAGTCGGCACCGATTGATTATACCTGTTCTGCAGCAACCGGCACGGGTGGTACTGGCGGAACGGGTGGTACTGGCGGTGGGGGCATCTAGTCTTATTTTTTGATAAGATATAAAACATTGATAATAATAAGGTAAGTCAATGAACTATACCGTGGTGATGCCGGTGTATAACGGCCGTCAATACTTTGAAACCGCATTGAGTTCAGCGATCGAAGCGGTTACATTACAAGATGAGATCATCGTCGTAGAAGACGGTTCACAAGATGGTGGGGTGGAAGACATTGTTGCATCTCACTCACAACGGGCCAACATTCGATATTTTGCAAAAGATAATGGTGGTGTCTCAAGTGCTCTGAACCTTGGACTCAAACACGCAGATAATAATTTATTTGCATGGCTAAGTCATGACGATGTGTATTTACCTTCACGTTTACTTGCAGACAGAGCATTTCGAAAATATTCACCTAATGCGGTGACCGTGTCTAATTTTTACCTCTTTGATGATGTGACCAAGCAGCTTAAATTTATTAATTCGGTACACCATTTATCACGTAATCAACGCTTTCGCTTACTCAGTCGGCGTTTTTTAAATGGTAATTGCTTAACTGTACCGATTTCATTGTTACGTGCACAAGATGGGTTTGATGAATCTCGCTGGCATACTCAAGATTACGCAATGTGGTTACAGTTACTCAAGCAGACTTCTTTTGTCGCAATTCCCGAACCGACGGTGTTATCACGCCAACACCCTGAACAAGACAGTAAAAAAGAGCCTCAAAAAGCCCGTGATGAGTATGTATCTTTACTCAACGAACATTTGACGTTAAAAGATGTGTGTGATCCTCGCAATATAGTAGATTGGCTCCGTATTGCTCAATCAGTCTATGGGTAATACTTCACCATGATCAAACACGTCAAAGATATTCCGAATTTAACTCAAGCATTGCAAAAGCATTTTGGAGAACTTGATGGCGTGTTGGATATTGGTTGTGGTATCCGCCCTTTTTCATGGTTATCCTGTCAACATCTCACCTGCGTTGAGCCGTTTGAACCGTATCGAAAGATATTAATCACCTCATTTGGCCGTGAATCACTCGTAGCGTTAAAAGGTGATCTATTGTCCGTGACACAGATTGTGGATGTGGCACAGTTTGATGCAGTGACGCTGATTGATGTCATTGAACATCTTCCTAAGGAAGATGGGGTCAAAGGTATTCAGCAAATCATTGACGCGGGAGCAGAGTTGTTCTTTGTGTTTACGCCAGAGGGCTTTATGCCACAACATGCTGAAGAAGTTGATGCATGGGGTTTCAACAGTGGTACACAACAAGCTCACCTGTCAGGATGGAATAAAGAAGATTTTGATACGCTAGGATTTACTGATTATTGGATTGTCGATGATTTGCATCATGAAAATGGTCAAATGTGGAATGGCCTACTGGCAGTTTATGATCACCGAGCCGTCAATCGCTCTGCCAAACTTGGCTTTTGGGACCCAATTGAAACGCCTAATGCCCCTCCTTCAGATTGTGAACGTTTAGTAGTGTTTGGCCGACATAATAAGCAATCTGGAACGGTTGTGGGCACACATCAGCAGAACGTTCATCACAAATATTACATCCCTTCACTGACATTTGCGCCGCATTGGCTAAGAGAGTGTTACAAATTCAGTATCAAATCGGTGATTAAGCTACTTAATAGCTTTGTAGGGGGGACGTAATGTTGTCCGTCCTTCAACAGTTACGCTTTACTCGGCATTTTTTCTTTTGGATCCCGTTCATACTTGCGATGTTGGATCTGACTTATTTTGTGACGGTGCCCGCATTGGTGTTTTGCATTGTCTCACCTGAGCCGAGCGTGTTTTGGCAACAGGTTGTTTTTTCCATCTCACAAGGCATCAGTGTCTCCCCAGAAACCTTCGCGCTATCAATTATCATCATCATATCGATGCTGAGAATAGGGAGTATATATCTTCTCAAACATCGCTTTGGTGAGTCATTATCTAATGCTTACACGACCATGACGATGTCTTTTTTGTCTGGATATATGGATGCATTAGGACAGCTTAAATCGGTCGATACCGCACGGTTTCGCAAAGTATTGAATGCAGAAACCAATAATTTATTTTTTGGTGTTGTTGTCTCTACGGCCTTCGCAGTTTCAGAAATCTTTGTAATAGTCACAGCGATATGTGTTGTAGTACATGTTTTTGGGATGTCGACTTTGGCCATCCTATTGCCTTTGGTTTGTGTGTTAGGGGCCTTCTTATTCATCGTCAAAAAGCACAGCCATAACATTGGCTCACAACGCAGTGAGAGTGAGCAGACCCGGCTCGTTCAAGTGGAAACCTTGATGCAAAGCGGCTTCTCGATTTTGCAAAATCAAGGTGGACAGTATTTTTCTCAGCAATTACAAAAAGTAACCAAACAGTTTTCAAGTGCACTGAGTCTTCAACTGGTTTATCCATTTTTGACCAAATCGGTTATAGACGCATTATTAATCGTGGTGCTGGTATTCATTGTGTTTCATTCACATGGGGTTATCTCTGCTTCAGAGTCTGCCTTGTTAGTGGGAGTGGGATTTAGAGCCATACCGGCCTTTTCTCGACTGTCTTCCTATCTTGAAACCATTCGCATCAATAAAGTAGGCGCGTCCGATGCGAGCCAAGCCATAGAACACCTAGAACAAAGCCCTCCTTGTGTGGATGCGAACGAGCAAGTGATATCCGCGTTACAAAGTGTTGACTCAACTGGGGTATATATTGTGCAAGGCCCTTCAGGTATTGGCAAAACTACTTCTATCAAACATTGGCTCAATAGCTTAACCGACACAGATGTTGCTTATTTTGACCAAAACGGCTTTGCGTCTGCAACCACTACCGATGAGCTAAAAGGATACTTTGGTGTTGACGAAGCAATAGACGTTCAAGACATTGATTTTTTGCAAGGGCGCAAGTGCCCATCCTTGGAAACACTCTCTGGAGGTGAGGCCCGCTTGTTACAGCTTTTACTGCTATTTACCAAGCCCGTGGATGTATTTGTATTAGATGAACCATCTGTAGGACTGGATGCGGTTCGTAAACAAACATTGCAAAGACTCATTATTGCAAATTCTTCCCATGCGGCTGTGGTGATTGTGAGCCATGATACGCCATGGGTGCAATCGCTGATGGCTGAATCACAAGGAGTACTCTTTGAGATCCAATAACATTCGTTGGGTATCTCCTGTAGGGAATGATCCTGCGACAGGAGGAGGCGTTGCTAAAGCGGTTCACTTGTTTGGTAAACACTCTGTATTACCCAACAGTGAGTATGTTTCACTGGCGGGTATGGGGAAATGGTCTCAGTGTGTATTGGCTTTAAAAGATATACTGATCCACCGTTATCAAAAATTTGTTATACATTCTTTTTTTTCGCCTTATGCACTGTGTATTTTGGCTTTACCTTTGCGATGTGATGTTGTAGTTTTGCCTCATGGTGAACTTAAATCCGGCGCGCTGAAGATATCGGCTCGGGTAAAACAAAAGTGTCTATTTGCGATCCAAATGTTATCTCGCATTTGGCCGTCTTCAAAGAGAGTCATTGTGATGGCCAGCAACCACGAAGAGTGTCAATTGGCGAAACACACGATGCAAGTAACAGAGGCGGTGACGTTATCAGATATCGTCTCACAGGACACACCAATACCCAATGTGTTCACAGAAGACATAGAGCAGGGTATTAATTTAGTCGTAATCGCTCGTTTAGTGCCCAATAAGGGGGTAAGTGAGTTTTTAAACGCATTACTCAGTCGACGTGTGAGCGGGCAGCTCACTGAAGTAAATGGTGTGCATTTGTTTGTGCAAGCGGAAGAGCCTAGAGAGACTGCGCAGGTAAAATCAGTCTTGGAACAGCTCACTCAATATGGCATAACAACAAGACTATATGAAGGCAAAGATAGCCAAGGTATCGCTCAGATTACACAACACATACCGAATAAACTGGCGGTGTTGAGTTCTCAGTTTGAATCCTTCAGTTATGTGCTCATTGAAACACTATACTTTGAGTATCCGCCAGTCGTGTGGTTTGATAATGAGTTGGTCAGTAAGCTTACTGACAAGGGGTTATGTGTGCGATGGGCTTATGGGTATTGCCCTAGTGATGAGGATTTGGCCCTGCTTAAGAATCAAAATGATGATGCAGCCAAAGCATTTGTTGAACAATTGAGTCATCAAACTCAGTCTCAATATGTAAACTTTTTTAAAGAGGTGTTTTGAATATATGTTTGATTATCTGTCGTTTGACAAACAAATCGATGAGGTGATGGGAACATATAACCAAACCTTTCCTTATCCCTATGCTTATTTTGACAACTTATTTGACGAGGCTATTCTTGATGATGTCAATCGCGAAATCGATGAGGCTCAGTTTACCCAAGATGTACGTCAAATTGACGGAATTGAAGTCAAAACCCGTTCGGACTTTGCGGATAACGAGAGCTTACCGCCGATAACACGACGTGTTTTTGAGTTGCTTAATGGCGGCAAATTTCTCACTATGGTGTCTAAATTAACCGATATATCAGGCTTGATCTCCGATCCCTATTACGATGGAGGAGGCATCAACATTATTCAAAACCAGGGCACCCTAGCGGTTCACGTTGATGGAACAACTCAGCATCGGATGCGAGTCTGTCGTCGAATCAATGCGATTTTATTTTTGAATGATGATTGGGATCCTAACTGGAACGGGTATCACGAGCAATGGGTATATCAAGTTCCTGAGTTATCGCCTTTTGATGCGCATCAGCAATGGCGATGTGTGCGCAAAATATTACCTAAGAAAAACCGTTTGTTGCTCTTTACCACGAATGATCACAGCTGGCATGGCCACGCAGGTGTATTAAATGTTCCTGAATCGGTACAACGCCGTTCATTGATTACTTACTATTATACCTCAACGCGACCTGCAACAGATATTGTGTTTGATGAGCCGCATCGTGCATTATTCATTCATAACGATCATACGCTAAAAGACAGCGCGTATGACGATGTAGAGGTGATCTTATAATGTCTCGTCCTTCGTTATTTTCAGGGAAAACGTTATTGATTACTGGGGGGACAGGTTCCTTTGGTAATGCCGTATTGAATCGTTTTTTGGATTCCGATATCGCTGAGATTCGAATTTTTTCTCGAGATGAAAAAAAACAAGATGATCTTCGCAAACGTTATTCCTCCGGTAAAATCACATTTTATCTTGGTGATGTCCGAGACACTCACAGTGTGCTTAACGCTATGCGTGGAGTCGACTTTGTATTTCATGCTGCGGCATTAAAGCAAGTTCCATCGTGTGAGTTTTTTCCATTAGAAGCGATCAAAACCAATGTGTTGGGCACTGAAAATGTGTTGGAAGCCGCGATTCAATGTGAGGTGCAACGTGTGGTCTGTCTCAGCACTGACAAAGCTGTTTACCCGATAAATGCTATGGGCATTTCGAAAGCAATGATGGAGAAAGTGATGGTGGCTAAGGCACGAAATGTGCCCAAAAGCTTAACCATCTGTGGCACGCGTTATGGCAACGTAATGGCGTCACGAGGTTCTGTCATCCCGCTGTTTTTGGAACAAATTAACAGTGGCCGTGCTATCTCCATTACCGATCCGAGTATGACTCGTTTTATGATGACTTTAGAAGACGCTATTGACTTAGTCTTGTATGCATTTGAACACGGTCAAAATGGGGATATATTTGTCCAAAAAGCACCCGCAGTGACCATTCAAGATCTATCAACCGCCTTACTGGAATTAGTAGATAAGCCTGAACACCCTGTGCACATTATTGGTACTCGTCATGGTGAAAAGCAGTTTGAAGCTCTGTGTAGTCGAGAAGAGATGGCTGTGGCAGAAGATAAAGGGCGATATTTTCGTATCCCTTCGGACAATCGTGGTCAAAATTATGAGCAATATTTTGATGATGGCTCGTTGGCATTGACACAATTTGAAGATTATAACTCTCACAATACAGAGCGATTGAACGTCGAGCAGATGAAAGCCTTGCTTATGCAGTTGGATTTTATGCAAAAAATCGTCGCCGGTGAACAAGCGTCTCCATATGAATAAACGACTCATGGTACTCGGCGCAAATGGGATGCTTGGTGGCAGCTTGTTTCGCTATTTTTCAAAACAATCGTCTTTTGATGTGCTGGGTACGGTGCGTAGTTCGAATGCTGAATCGGCTTTGAATAGACAAGGCTTTTGTAATCTGATATCAAATATCACAATGGATAATTTGGATACGCTCTCAGAGCTTATCCATGATACGCGTCCAGATGTTGTGCTCAATTGTATTGGGGTCATCAAACAGCATAATGCTTTAGACTCGCAAACCGATACCATCCAGGTTAATAGCTTGTTACCCCACCAACTCGCGCAGATTTGTGATGCAGTGGGAGCAAAGTTGATCCATTTCTCGACTGATTGTGTTTTCTCAGGTAAACACGGAGGATACACAGAACAGGACCTGCCTGATGCAATGGATCTATATGGGCGAAGCAAATTATTGGGCGAGATAGATTATGGGCACCACTTGACTCTGCGTACCTCTATAATTGGACATGAGTTAGCTCGTTCATTGAGTTTAGTGGATTGGTTTTTATCCCAAGAAGGTGACGTTCGAGGTTTTAATAGGGCTGTTTTTTCTGGTATGCCGACTATTTATATGGCTGAATTTCTGCATCATTATGTATTAGATAAACCATTACAAGGCGTGTATCACGTCAGTATGGAGCCCATAGATAAGTACTCATTACTGAAGTTAGTCAAAGATATATATGCTACGAAACACTCTATAGTGCCTTGTTCTGAGCTCGTGATTGATAGAAGTTTAAGCTCTGACCGTATTCGTGCTACAGTCGATTTTACCCCTCCATCATGGCCAGAACTGATTCATAAAATGAGGAAAGAATATCTTGAGTATTTTGCTTAATTCACCCAGATTAAAGGTGATGACCATTGTTGGCACTCGCCCCGAGATCATTAGGCTGTCTCGCGTTATTGCTAAGCTTGATCAATATTGTGAACACATATTGGTTCACACTGGGCAGAATTACGATTATGAGTTAAATCAGATATTTTTTGACGATTTGGGGGTGAGGACTCCAGATGTATTTATGGAATGCGCAGGCGCCACTCCGGCACAAACCATTGCTCAGGTCATTGAATCTGCGGATAAGATATTGGCCAAGCACGCACCAGAGGCCTTATTGATCTTGGGTGACACCAACAGTGCCATGGCTGCGATCCCTGCAAAACGCAGAAAGATCCCTATTTTTCACATGGAAGCCGGTAATCGCAGTTTTGATTTGCGTGTACCCGAAGAAATTAATCGCAAAATCGTTGATCATATTGCCGATGTCAACATGCCTTATAGTGACATTGCTCGAGAATATTTGCTCAATGAAGGTGTTAAGCCAGACTTAATTGTCAAAACAGGTAGTCCGATGGATGAAGTTTTGGCTTTTTATCGAGATAAGATTGATGCCTCAACGGTACTGGATAGGTTTGATTTAACCCCCAACGATTATTTTGTCGTGAGTGTGCATCGAGAAGAAAACCTCGATTCTGAGGTGAATTTGCATCAATTTGTTCAGATATTGGATCACTTGGCAGAAGTGCACCAGTTTCCTATCATTGTCTCGACGCATCCTCGAACGCGCAAAAAAATTGAAGACAGTAAGCTGGTATTTCACCCATTAGTGGCCTTACAAGCACCATTAGCCTTTACGGACTACATCAAACTGCAACAAGAAGCCAAAACTGTTCTCAGTGATAGTGGTACCATCACTGAAGAAGCGTCTATTTTAAATTTTCCAGCTATTAATTTAAGAGACGCACATGAGCGACCTGAAGGCATGGAAGAGGGCGCTGTGATGTTCACAGGGATGAACATATCTCGAGTTCAACAGGCATTAGACATTGTGAACGACCAAGAAAGAGGCAAGATTAGAACGCTTCAGATAGTTCAAGATTATATTGCCCCTAATGTCTCTGAAAAAGTGGTGCGAACCATCTTGAGTTATACCGATTATGTCAATCGCATTGTTTGGAAAAAACCAACGTCATGAGAATTGTGATCCTTGCGGATGCCTATTTACCTCACAGTACCCACAATCATGCCAATATGTTGCATCAGCTTGGGCACAAATTTGTGCTACAGGGTCATGAAGTTGTGGTCATTACCCCAGGAGGGCAACACGATAAAGTGATGCGTCAGTATGAATTAGATGGCGTACACGTATGGCAGTTTAGGAGCCGGCCGACTCGTGGGATCTCTCATATTCACCGCGCGATCAATGAAAGCTTACTTTCCTGGTTTGCGTTTCGTGCAATCAAAACCATGCGATTAAACCCTCATTTTGAACTGGTCGTCAATTACTCCCCAACGATATTTTTTGCGCCGCTGGTGAGTTGGTTTCGAGGCAAAGGCGCTTATGTGTATCTTATTTTGAGAGATATTTTCCCTCAGTGGGCAATTGACAAAGGATTAATCCGAAAGGGCAGCCTCATTCATCGTTACTTTGATTTTGTAGCCAATTGGAACTACCGGCTTTCAAATACCATTGCGGTGCAATCCCCTGCAAATATTCCCGTATTTGAACAACTAACCCAAGGCAAAGCCTATCCAGTAGACGTATTGTATAACTGGGTGGATATGCATAATACGGTGGACAGTGGATTTGGACAAAGTCTATTGGAGAGATTTCAATTAGAAGATAAGTTTATCTTTTTTTACGGTGGAAACATCGGACATGCGCAGGATATCCCTTATATTTTAGAGCTTGCGAGCAGTATGATTGCGTATCCTGATATACACTTTTTACTCATTGGGCAAGGCGATCAGTTTGAACATATTCAAACGCAGATCACACAGCGTGCAATGCAAAACGTCACGTTACTCTCGTCCATCAATCAGGTACAATATCGCTCGGTGCTATCTCAAGTAGATGTCGGTATTTTTACTCTTGCGGGCACCCATACTGCTCATAACTTTCCAGGTAAAATCCTTGGCTATCTAACTGCTGAATTACCGATTTTGGGTGCGGTTAATCCCGGTAATGACATTGCTCAATTATTGAATGATGCAATGGTAGGCAAAGTCTCTGTCATAGGTAATGTGCAAGCTTTTTTGGAAGATGCACTGTCTCTCTATCACGCGGTCAAAGCACACAATATTCCACAGCAGGCTTTTACACAGTTAGTCAATAACGTGTTTTCAGTTGATCAAGCCGCTATGCAAATACTCAATTCATATGATGGCAAAGACTCTACCCCCCACTTAGCTGAGCCAACGACGTGAAAATATTGCTGACCGGTGCCAATGGATTTGTTGGAACGAACCTTTCGTATGCTCTCTCACAAGCGGGTGCATATGAACTCGTTTTACCGGTACGAAGTCCCCCAAACAATTCATCACTAACCTATAGTCATATCGAAAATATTGATGCCAACACGAATTGGTCAGCCCATCTCAATGAGGTCGATGTAGTGATTCATTTGGCGGGTATTGCTCAGGCAATGCACTCATTCTCTGATAAAGATGAAACTAAGGTATTAAGTCGATATCATTCGGTTAATGTCGAGGGTACCTTGAACTTAGCTCAACAAGCGATTGAAGCGGGTGTGAAACGGTTTATTTTTTTGAGTAGCATTAAGGTAAATGGTGAACAAACTTCACCGAATACCCCATTTACTGAAAATGATCCACCTGCTCCGCAAGATCCTTACGCCCAATCAAAATGGCAAGCTGAGCAAGTACTTCAGGCTCTAGCTCACGATTCTAAATTAGAAGTCGTGATTATTCGCCCTCCGTTGATTTATGGACCGGGTGTGAAAGGAAATTTTGCAAAGTTATACTCTCTTATTCAATCTGGGGTTCCATTACCTTTTGCATCCCTTTATAATCAGCGTTCAATGGTCAGTACAGATAACTTGTCTGACTTTATTAAGGTTTGTTTGACTCATCCAGCTGCCGCTCATCAGATCTTTTTAATCAGTGATGGTGATGATATGTCGACTTCCACGTTGTTGCACAAAATGGCAACCGCTATGAATAAACCGAGTAGATTGTTTAGGGTACCAATGAGGATATTCAACATATGTGCCCATTTAATAAAGAAAGAAGCTGTTTTTTACCGTTTATTCGGTTCCCTTCAAGTGGATTTAGCAAAAGCGCAAAGTCGTCTTGGCTGGAAGCCTCCTTTTTCTGTTGAAGCCAGTCTAAAAAAGTGTTGCCAATCAGCTCATAAAGAAGGTCCGTTTTGATCCGTTTTTTTGATTTCATATTTTCATTATTTGGCATCGTTTTTTTGTTGCCACTATACATAGTCTTGTATTTTCTTGGTTTATTGGAATCAGGTTCTCCAATATTTATGCAAATAAGAGTTGGCCAAAACAAACAGCCATTTACCATGTTTAAGTTTAGGACTATGACACTAGATACACCATCCATGCTTACTCATGAAATAAACGATGTTTATATAACGCGTTATGGGCATTTTTTGCGACGCACCAAACTCGATGAATTACCTCAACTTTGGAATGTTGTAAAAGGTGATATGAGTTTGGTCGGTCCACGACCAGGGCTTTTTGAAGATGAAGCGTTACTGGCGTTACGAGATAGTAGGGGCGTTCTTACTGTGCGTCCTGGGATTACAGGGTTAGCACAGTTAAATAAAGTCGATATGTCCGAACCACAGCGATTAGTCGAGTTGGATTCGCACATGCTTGAGTCCATGACATTGGGTCAGTATTTTTCGATTATATTTCGCAGTGTTTTTAGAAAACGCGCCAACTTCAAAATTTAATGTAACCTCAATTAAAAATTACTCATTGCAAGCCCAGCTCGTTAAGAGTTGGGCTTTTTTTGGGTCTATATTGCGAGGCCCAAATTAGGTATTATTTGACCGGTATTCGATGATTAAACAGACGTCCTTATGTCGTTCACCCTTAGGAATAAAAAGACACATACCATGAAGCACTCATTATCATCGCTAGGATTTGCCTGCGCCTTCATACTTTCTTATTCGCTTCAAGCCGATCCTGGGGCAAAGTACACCTCGCTGTGGCATACTGGGCCAAATACCATCCTTGATACCAATGTCAATGTGCAGGGCTTTGGGGGATTAATCAATATTCCTTCGGCCCACAGTATTGGCTATGGTGAACTACATTGGACATATTCTACGTTAACCGACAATGGTGCATATCGCAGTGGTGAGTCTGATGGACTATACCAAAAAGGTCACAATCTAGCGTTTACAGCCAGCCCGTTTCCAGGACTGGAAGCATCCATTCGCAACTCTGGTGGAACGTGGGATGAGGGCTCTGATCTGCAAGCCAATATCAAATACCAAGCGACGTTTATTCCCAAAGACTGGTTCGCTTTGGCTGCAGGGTATCAAGATATTGGCGGGATCACCAATCATCTCGACAGTTACTTTGTGGCCGCTTCTAAAGATGTCGGGCCGTTTCGGTTCACTGTTGGTACAGGTAAACGTCAGTCCACACGTTCTGGGTATGCCCGTCGGTACGAAGGAGGGTTTTATGGTGTGCAGTATCAGCCGTTCGAATGGCTGGAATTTCAAGCCGAAAACGATGGAGTGAACCAAGCGGCCGCCATCCAATTCAAAACGCCAAAATCTTGGTTATGGGATCAAGCTCAGATCTATGGTTCGATTATCACCGGCGACTACGACGCCGGCACTGGGAACGATAAGGTATTCTTTCAAGTTGGTTTGCGGGCGAATTTGATTCAAGGCTTAGATGCCCAGCTCGATAAGCCAAGCACAGATATGCAGCAAATGCGCAGTGGTCTAGAGCCATTCTTTGTGGATAAAGATTACGGTGATTATGTGCCAGGTGACTATGGTGTATCTGGTAATACGCCAACGATTGTGGATTTTGCACACAGTCAGCATTTTGATAAGAACGTGGTAGCGATCACCAGACTCAAAAATGCGTTGGCCGACCATGGCTTTGAAGATGTCTGGGTGGGCGCACGCGATACCCGTCTATATGTACGCATAGAGAACGCCATCTACAACCGCAATCAGTTTGATGCGATTGGCGTGGCATTAGGTATTACGGCCTCGTATACTCCTAGTTATATCACGGATGTGGATTTTACCTTATCGCGTTATGAGGTCCCGACGTTTCGGGTAGCGAGTACCCGTGAGAAGCTTGTCGAGTTTTACGCAGGAAGATCGCTATATCCTGAATTTGTAGCCTTGACTCCCCGTGACCGCAAAGACGTTCTGGTCGATTGGGTGGGCGGAGACCATTCTCCCTGGTTTACCCCTCGCATCAAATTCACCCCTGTGTTACCAAATTTCATCGGAACAGAGCTGGGACAAGCTGACATTAATCTAAGCGTGCGCGCAAATATGCACATGCCATTATGGAAGGGTGGTGAAATCTATGTTGAGTATGATGTGAACTTGGCTGAATCTGAGGATTTTGAGTTGGGTGGCCCCTTTTGGAAATACCGTCAACCCACCGGGCTTAAAAACGTCTTTTTACGGCAAACGATGCAGTTGCCGTATAACATCTATGTTTCAGGAGGGGTGGGCGTATCCAAACAGCAGTGGCGCGAAGAGCATAACATTGCAACGTTTCAGGCCGGATGGCAGTCAATGGATGGCCGTCATCGCTTGAGTTATCACTATGGGTATTTGCAGTCACGTATTTCTGAAGGCCAAGATCGCTATATTTATACAGGGGAATATCGATATTATCTGCCCAAATTTGATGTATCGATGTATGTGGAAGGCGGACAGTTTTGGCGAGGCGATCGCGGGTACAAAGTGGGCTTTAGTAAAGCCTTAGGTGATGCAACAATGAGTGTGTTTTTCAGCGAAACGGACGTGAGCATAAAAGGCGTTGGCTTCAGTATTCCGCTGGGGAGTCGTAAAAATATGGCACCTTCTCAGCATGGCTATCAAGTGCGCATGGCGGAGCGCTGGCACTATGCACTTGCGACCTCAAGTTACAAGGGAACTAATCGCATCTTTGTGAACATGGCATTGCGTCCAGGGTATTTGGCACAAATGCAAGGGCGGTATTTTAACTTTGACCGCTTATCGATTGCGCATTTGAATAAGGCATTGCCGAGACTGCGTTTGGCGTATAAAGAGTTCGTGATAGATCAGTTTAAGGTGAATCTAGACTAGCCAGTAGGCTAATTTTGAACCAATACATTGGCGAAGTAGTGAAATGTTTTCTACGATTATTTTATGAGATTAAACATTTAAATAAGGAAATCAATTGAAAGACATCAGAACTACTCTCAGTCGCAGAGAAAAAGAAATTGCTCAACTCAAAACCATGGGAATGACCAACAAAGAAATTGCTTCAGAATTAGCAATCGGCGAGCGCACGGTACGCTTCCATGTTCATAATATTTATCGCAAGCTTAAAGTGCCCAATACACTCACTTTAAATTACGTGTACGGTGACCAGATTCGTCCGATTTATCCTCATTACCTGATTTGATTTTATAGATTTAGCTTCTCCCAGTTTAAACGCTACATAAAGTTGTTGTAGCGTTTTTTTTATTGCTTGTTCAATGCCACCAAAAGCCCCCCGAACATTTCCTACAACTAACGTCTATCTCATTTAATATCGAGCAGATTGACTCACCCGACCACCTAGCCGTTCGGCTAATTTTATTATGAATCAAAATCATCAAAGTTAATAATAACAACAACTTATGTAAATTTAATGTAATCACAGTGCTTTGGTCCAGTGGCACAACCATTATCCTAGCATAAGCTTATAAAACGTCCGTAAGACGTATTTAGTTAACCCAATTATTTAATACATAGGAGAAATTCATGCACTCAACTATCCATATTCTTTCTAAGCGTGAACAACAAGTCGCTAAGCAAATTGCATTAGGAAAAACCAATCGTGATATCGGAGATTCACTATTTATTTCAGAGCGCACCGTGAAGTTTCATTGTGCTAATATTTACAAAAAATTAAAGATTGCCAATCGCACAACTCTCATATCACGTTACGCCGACCAAATCCGTCAATTACACTGATTTTATACATAGACTAATGATGTAAGCGGTTTACGCAGTACCGCTTAGTCTAT
>JAAZVZ010000006.1 GCA_018623155.1 Glaciecola sp. | reverse complement strand
GGCAACAGGCCTTTGACATATTCTTGAGCCAAAGTATAAGCAGGCTTATCTGCCTCAAAGTAGCTCACCTGTTTGCCAAAACGAAGAATCTGAGCACCCGGTCCATTTAATTCATTAAGGAGCTCAACACGCTCTCCATTGATCGTCCCGCGTCGCCATACATAAGGTATTGGTTCACTGCCCGGACGATAAACGATCAAAGACATATCATATGCTGTTTGCTCCATGGCTCTAACTAACTTGGAGAGTGCATCATCAGCCGTTATGGAAGGCATAGCTGACTTAGGTGTATTCGGGATGACTTGATTGACATCACGTGTATTTACACGAGCATGAGTGGTGTAACTTAATAATGCAAGGATTAAAAATAAGAAACTCAAATCCAAAAGTTTGGATTTGAGTTCATGTGCCTTTTTCATAAAACCTCAGAATAATTTGAGCTATGGTTGCTGCTTTGGCTTATCACTATCATTGGAAACAGTATTACGTTGCAGCTGTTGTTTGTGGTCAACAAGTAATGCATTGATACGTTTGCGTTGCTCAACCACAACCTGACGGTCAGGGTTGGTAATGTTTCGCGTTTGCGACAAACTCACCGGCGCAAGTGCACCTTGCGGTCCTGATGTAGGAGCGGTCATAAATGGTTGCACATCCGTTTGGTTGTAATTTTGCACACCCAAAATCATTACTGCTGCGACGCCGGCTGCAACCGCGAACTGTGAAGACTGCTTAAACAAAGTAACCACGTTATCTTTAAAGTATTTGCGTTTAGAACGAGGCGCTAGAACCGTCGGCTCGTCCTCTAACACATCAGCAATACGGTCTAGTAAGCCGGTATCCGCTACCGATACGGATTCACCACGTAAGACGTCTCCAATCACATGATAGCGTTGCCATTTTTCAAGCATGGTATCATCAGAGTAAACATCATTAATTGCCAAGGTATCAGTTGCTTGCATTTGTCCATCGACTAATGCTGATAACTGCTCTTGCTTATTACTCATAGTTAATCCTAATTAATTAGCGTTATTCATCAAAGGCGCAATCACTGCATCAATTGCTTCCCTTGCTCTAAATATCCGAGAGCGCACAGTACCAACCGGACACTCCATGATACTAGCAATATCTTCATAACTCATCCCTTCCATCTCTCTGAGCGTAATGGCTATCCGCAGCTCATCCGGAAGTTTATCAATTGCCTGGTACAGTTGTTTTTCAATTTCTTTCGTCAACAAGTTACGTTCAGGGGATGAATTCTCATGAAGCGCATCTGCTCCTTCATAAAACTCAGCCTCTTGTGCATCAACATCACTCGCCGGTGGCTTACGTGATTGTGATACCAAATAGTTCTTTGCGCTGTTCACTGCAATGCGATATAACCATGTATAAAACGCGCTTTCACCACGGAAGTTAGGTAAAGCCCGATAAGCTTTTATAAAAGCTTCCTGCGTCACATCGGCCACATCGCCAGAATTTTTAACATATCGAGCGACTAAACTACTCACTCGATTTTGGTATTTTAGTACCAACAAATTAAAGGCTTTTTTATCACCTTGTTGTACTTTGTCAACAAGTTGTTGGTCAGTTAACTGCTCGCTCATTCGAGCCTATACTCCTATTATTTGTTTTGTCCAGGCCTCGTGTAAGCACTGTTATTGACTGATATATTCTCCTTAAGTTCAACAAAAAGCACCTTTTTTTGAAAAAAAATCCTTATTACTTGCGATTTTGCCGGTTTAATTTACTATTGAGGCCCTATTTTTGACGGGTTTCACGAGGAATTGTTCAGTGTCTGTACAACACAGTTGCGATGTTTTGATCATTGGGAGTGGTGCTGCAGGTTTGAGCCTCGCGTTGAGTGTTGCTGATTCAAGTAACGTGATTGTATTAAGTAAAGCAGATGTCACGGAAGGCTCAACACGCTATGCTCAAGGTGGTATTGCTGCAGTATTTGACGAGAAAGACTCAGTCGAATCCCATGTCCAGGACACGTTGATTGCTGGTGCAGACTTGTGTGATGAAGAAGCTGTTCGCTTTACCGCTTCACGTGCCAAGGAATCAATGGAATGGCTAATTGCCATGGGAATGCCTTTTGACAGACGCAACGAACCTGGCAAAGATACTGAATATCACCTTACACAAGAAGGTGGTCATTCTCATCGTCGCATTTTGCATTCTGCTGACGCAACAGGAGTTGCAGTACAAGATACGTTAGTCGACGCAGTAGCTCAGCATCCAAATATTCATATCTTTGAAAAATACAATGCGGTTGATTTGATCCTGTCCAAAGAACGTGATGCCTATGCTCTAGGTGCATACGTTTACAATCGCAAGACCAAGCATATTGATGTCATTCAAGCGCGTTTTGTTATTCTCGCCACAGGCGGTGCATCAAAAGTATACCAGTATACATCTAATCCAGATGTTGCCAGTGGAGATGGTATTGCGATGGCATGGCGTGCTGGGTGCAGCGTTGCCAATATGGAGTTCAATCAATTCCATCCTACCTGTTTATATCATCCCGATGCTGGAAATTTTTTGATTACTGAAGCATTACGCGGAGAAGGAGCAAAATTGGTGCACCCTGATGGTACGCCATTTATGCACAAATTTGATGAGCGTGCCGATTTAGCACCACGTGATATCGTTGCAAGAGCCATTGATTTTGAAATGAAACGACTTGGCGCAGATTGTATGTATCTTGACATATCACATCAGTCGGCTGATTTTATTGTTAACCACTTTCCCAACATTTATCGCAAATGTCGCTCTCTTGGTATTGATATTACACAACAGCCTATTCCTGTTGTGCCTGCTGCACATTATAGCTGTGGTGGTATTATGACAAACTGCCATGCGCAAACAGACATAACCAATGTATATGCCATTGGCGAGGTAGCTTACACAGGATTACATGGAGCGAATCGCATGGCATCTAATTCCTTGCTTGAATGCATTGTTTATGCTCGCTCTGCTGCCGAGCACATTATTCCTCAACTCGACAATCCACATGAGAGTGAAATAATTCCTTCTTGGGATGAATCACGCGTTACCGACTCTGATGAAGAGGTGATTATTCAACACAATTGGCATGAGTTGCGTTTGTGTATGTGGGATTATGTTGGTATTGTGCGGACAGACAAACGTCTGCAACGCGCTCTACGTCGGATTGAGTTATTACAACAAGAAATTGACGAATATTACAGCCACTTTCGCATCAGTAACAACCTACTGGAGCTGCGCAATCTTGTCACTGTTGCGCGATTAATTGTATTGTGTGCCATGCAGCGCAAAGAGTCCCGTGGCTTACATTACAACTTAGATTACCCAGAAACGCTCAATGAATCGTCTCCGACGGTTTTATCTCCAACAGCGTCAATGAAAACGACCTCAACAACAAAATAAGGCCGCTGCTTTTGCATCAATGCAATATTAGGCGGTAAGCCAACGGATATACATCGATGTGAATCTCGCATACTGTGCAAAACAACAGAATTGGGGAGTGGAATAAAATCAGTAAATTGGACGCTTATTCGCATCGCCTGAGAGATATCTTGTACCCCCCATGCCTGTGCTATCTCAGAGAGAGCTCGAGCTTTGCTCCACATACCGTGAATAATCGGTTGCTTGAAACCAAACCAGCGTGATAACAAAGGATGTAAATGAATCGGGTTATAGTCGCCTGAGAGCTTGGCATATCGCCTGCCCAAATCAACTGGTAAAGCATATGTAGTCTGCTCATATGCAACAGAGTTCATGTCCGGAATTGTGATTTTATTTGGCTCATATTGCCCAATACTTTGGCTGTGACAACGCTGCTTTGCTCTGGATAAATAATGCGATTCCAGGGTTAGAATGATATTTTGTGATGCATCCTGTGCTTGCGTGACCACCGTAAAAACCCACCCTCGTTTTTGCTCCCAAAGATGACCAAACTCATATGTTATGCTCAATACTTCATCACATTTAGGTAACCTTGTGAAGTGCATGGTATTACTCATATGTACCAGCCCCATTGCCGCAAATGGCTGACTCGGGTCAAGTATAAGTGGCGCTTGAGCTTGTAAAGCATGCATTGCTAAATAGGCAGGATGTAAGTAATCAGATAACGCCTCTGGCCAGCTAAATGCTTGATGATATTGCACAACATGCTCTGCACAAGTCGCCAAATCGAGTAATTCCGTGTGCTGTGTTTTTGGTAACGTTGGCACGCGTTGGCCTTTGGCGACATCGGGATGGGATGTTTTGAAAAAATACTTAAGCACGGCTCACCTATCATGGTTGGATTGTTTTATTATTTTGGTCAAGCGACGATACGTTCTGTCCGAGCATTGCCACCGTGTCAGGATAATGAAATATTGGCGACGTGTCACTATATCCTCTAATTCAAGCCACAGGATCTCTTGTAGGAAACGACTTGACCTCTTAATACGTAGTGCGATATCGCTATAGATGACATAAGGCTGACGCTTATCTTGTAATGGATAACATATCACTAGTCGTTCGATACCGGAAAAACGATAGGGAAAATGGAAGAAAGGGGTAAATCTAAGTGTTGGCAGAGCATGCCAGGCGCAGGCTATAACGCGTCGGGATTTAGGAGCCTCGACGCGCATTAGGATTAGACTTTTACCCGTGCAAGAATATGATCAACCATGCCAGCGAGCTCTTTGTCTTCACAAGTTTGATGCCCCATAAACCAAGCAAATAAATCAGGGTCGTCACAAGTAAGCAAACGCTCAAAGACTAATTTACCCTCATCATTCAAATCGGGAAACCCTTGCTCTACAAATGGTAAGAACAGTACATCGAGTTCTAACATGCCACGGCGACAAGCCCACTTCAGCCGGTTGAGTCTTTTTTCAGTAAACATAGTATCTCTAATGGATTGCAAAACACCGTAATTATACCAAAAAATAGTTTAGAATCAGCAGTCCTTTGGTCTAGTTTGATAAAAACTTCTGTAATTGATTGATTTTCGCGGTTTAAGCCCAATTTAAGTAACGTGTTATAAGGAGACTATTATGCAATGCACCCTCACTCAGCTTCATCAAACGTGGTCAGGCACAATCGCAGGCTATCGAGTTATTCAGATTTCGGGGGACGACCGCGTTAAATATCTACAAGGCCAAGTCACTTGTAACGTAGAAACACTTTCCGTTAATCAGGCTTGCTTAGGTGCGCATTGTGATTTTAAAGGCAAAACATGGGCCGTCTTTATATTGGCAAAATTAGAAGATAAGCTATTTCTTATTACGCCATCAAGTGCAGCGCTTGCCTCGATGGCCGAGCTCAAAAAATACGGCGTATTTTCAAAAGTGGAAATCGAAGATGTTTCTACTCAATTCCAGTTTACTGCCGCAAAAGACCCTAACAATGAACACTCTAAACCAACTTGGTCAGTATCTGAATCAGATTCCGCAGTCACCTTATATCTACCAGGAGAGGTAGCGCTGACATTATCTTCTGAATCAGCCACTCACAATGTGACGGCTTTATTCGACGCGACGTTAATTCAACAAGGGATTGCCTTTGTAGCAGATGAAACAATTAATGAATACGTGCCACAGATGTTCAACATGCAATGTATCCCCAACGCCATTGATTTTAAGAAAGGTTGCTACATGGGGCAAGAGGTCGTCGCTCGAACCAAATATCTTGGCAAAAACAAACGGGCCGGTTTCATTATTCATAGCAATCAATCTATCGAATTAAAACAAGGTGCTGTGTTGGAATATGCGATTGGTGAAAACTGGCGTCGCGCTGGAGCAGTATTGAATCATAGTCAATTTAGAGATAAGACTTATACCATGGCGGTTTTGCCAAATGATTTAGCCCATGATACTGTACTACGTCTAAAAGACGAACCTGATGTAACGTTTTCTATTGAAGCGTTGCCTTATGTACTCGAAGAATAACTTTCTATACAGGATATAAAACTGAAGATGATTATTGCTCCCAATACTGTTGTGACCATGCATTACACTGTAGCAACACAAGACGGCACTGAAATTGACTCATCACGCAATGGCGATGCCGAACCCATGGTGCATTTACAAGGTAGCCAGTACCTTATTAAAGGATTGGAGGACGCATTAGTAGGTAAAGCGAAAGGCGATGCTTTTACAGTGGAGGTTGAACCAGCCAACGCCTACGGTGAACGTCATGAGCAATTGGTGCAAACCGTCCCTAAAGAACTCTTTGGCGATAATGAAGTCACAGTGGGAACCACTTTTCGTGCTCAGACCGACGAAGGTGAACAGACGGTAATGGTCATCGACATCAACGACAATGAGGTAGTCGTTGATGGCAATCATCCACTCGCGGGTGTGAATTTGGTATTTAATGTAGAAGTACTTGACGTTCGTGCAGCATCAGAAGAAGAAATTGCTCATGGTCATGCCCATGGTGCAGGTGGTTGTGGCCACAGTCACTGACATTTGCAATCAATAATGAAAAAAAGCCTGAACGCATCGCGTAACAGGCTTTTTTGTGTCTGCAACAATATCAAACAGCTTCGTCGTTTTGCTCACCAGTACGAATCCGAATAGCTTGCTCGACGTTATAAACAAAGATTTTACCGTCACCAATTTTGCCAGTTTGTGCGGAAGACACAATAGCCTCTATTGCTCGGTCAGTCGCATCGTCAGTCACGACGATTTCGATTTTCATTTTTGGTAAGAAGTCTACTTGGTACTCTGCACCGCGATAGAGTTCAGTATGCCCTTTCTGGCGTCCAAATCCTTTCACTTCGCTGACCGTCATGCCATTTATGCCCACATCAGCAAGCGCCTCACGAACGTCATCCATTTTGAAAGGTTTAATGATAGCTTCAATTTTTTTCATGTGTATTCTCACTCATCATAGATAGTCGGGATAGGTACCCGTTTGTGTTGTGTATTTTGATAGATCCTAATTAATTTGTCTGCTACAGCTGCTTCAACAGCACGGCCTTCAAGAAAATCGTCAATCTCATCATAACTCAAACCAAGCGCTTGCTCATCAGCAAGTTGTGGATTAAGAGTTTCTAAGTCGGCAGTAGGCGCCTTAGAAATAACATGCTCCGGTGCCCCTAGATGCGCGGCAAGTTGACGAACTTGGCGTTTGTTTAAGCCAAAAAGAGGTGCCATATCACACGCTCCATCGCCGTATTTAGTGTAAAAACCAGTGATGTTTTCTGCACTGTGATCGGTACCTAAAACTAAGCCGTTGACCATACCGGCGATTTCGTATTGTGCAACCATACGAGTACGAGCTTTCACGTTACCTTTGACAAAATCTATTTTGCTGGCCGAGTCTGGTAATAAGTTAGCGTCAAGAAGTGCTTGAGACGTTGCGTCGTGAATTCCTTCCACACCGGCTTGAATATTCACTGCCACTTGATAGCTAGGCTGGATGAATGCGATCGAATCTTGTGCATCAGCTTCATCAGCTTGTGTGCCATAAGGTAACCTAACGGCCACAAAACCAAATTTTTGCCCTGCAGACTCCGCGTTTAATTCGTTTACGGCTAATTGGGCCAAACGACCTAATGTACATGAATCAATACCACCACTGATCCCTAGTACCAAATGCGTGCATGGTGATGCCAGAAGTAGCTTTTTGATAAATGACACTCGACGTTTGACTTCAAAGTCTGGATCAATTTGGGGAAGAACCCGCATTTCTGCGATGATATCGGCGGCGATCATAACCATTCCTGTAATATTAAACATGAACCAAAACGATGCTTTAGTTTTGTTTTTATAGGTATTTTTTACTAACTCAGTCTAGTTTATAGCATACCTAAAAACACTGCACCTTGCATTAATATTATAAGGGGCAAATAGCTCATTCCGTAAGACTTTCAGATAAGAGGATTTTTATGCAGCGTCAACATGGCCTAACACTGATCGAAATCATGGTCACAATAAGTATTCTCACCATAGTAATGACGTTCGTTATCCCTAGTACACAAAGCCTGTTGTTACAGCAACGGATCATTGCATCTTTAAATACGACTAGCGCTTCTTTACAATTTGCTAAAAGTCATGCGGTGACTAACATGACAGATGTAAGTATTTGCCCTACCACCGATTATGTCGTATGTGTGAAAGATTGGGGACAAGCCAAAATGGTCTTTGTTGATTCAAATAGTAATAATCAAAGAGACTCAACAGAAATATTATTACAAACTTTACCTATCTCGCCCTATGGCGTCACTCTAACCAGCTCAAGTGACGTCATACGATTTTATATGAGCGGTTTTAGCGCAACGCCAAGTAGTATTTTGTTCTGCGATCAATCTAAAGAAAGCCAATATGCTCGTGCTATTTTTATTTCTTTACAAGGGCGTATCTCAACCAGCCAAGATAATAACTTGGATGGTGTTTTTGAAACCAACGCAGGGGTTGATTTGAACTGTTCTAATTAACTTAATCGCATTGCCAACAATATTCATTGCTCGCAATCACATCATCATTATCGCGATCCCATGCCTGACGTCCATCTGAGAAGTAATATAAGGCTCCAGAGTTTTCAAGGGTCGTTCCTGACACAGGCACCGCTTTGAGCATATAAGTTTGTCCATTATTTGCGACACTGTGTATCGTTAAGTCATATAGTTTGTTTGCAATGGGTTCATTACTGGGTGAATGTCCGTGATAAATAGCGGGTGTACCTGTATCGGCCGAACTAATCGCCGCTTTCGCATAAGTGAACTGACTGGCTCGATGTCGCTCTAATTGAGCCGCAAGTGACATCAGATCAGCTTGTGCAGCAGCGCGACCTGCATTTTGTATGACCGATTGGTAACTCGGAAAACCAACAGTAGCGATGATCCCAATAATAGCGATAACCATCATTAGTTCAATCAGACTAAACCCTTTCATTTTGGATCTCCACAGACTCAAGTCTCCTTTTCTATCACTTTCATAGTTATTTTACTGGCGTTCAATATCGGTACGCCAAGACTGTTGTTGAACTCGTTCAAACCGGCCATAAATATTGCGAACTAAACAAGCAAACTCTCCTTGGCATGCAATTTCATTGCCGTCGTTATCATATTCAAATACAGCTGTCTCACATTCAGCTCCCAAACATACCACCGGCGTCACAATATTTTCTATGAGGATTTTGGTATCAGGGGCAATGCCAGTTTGACTCAATTGTGCAGAACGATCATTGGCATGAATGGTTTCATCTCTGTCTAAATCCGTTACCGCATTTGCACTGAATAAATCAATAAGATACGCTCGAGAATTACCCTCTGGTGGTGCACATAAACTATCACTACCAGCTGCCGGCACATAAGTAGTAAAAAATATCTGATAATCGAGTAATAGTGGCGAGGATAAAACTTTCTCACCAGAACGAGTGAACGCAAGTCTCCAGCCATTTTTGCTGTTTAGCTCACTCACCGCGTCATCACGAACTAATAAATCACTTGAGGTTAATAAATGATCGGTTGCATCATACAAGTCTGATTCAGTTAATACCGTATCAAAAAACCGAAAACGTCCATGATCATCACGCTTAAATACACCTTCATCACGGATCATATAAAATCTATCATCGATCGTTAGAGAAAGCGGATCTGCGCGATGACCTGAACCAAGGGTAATAGCAAAATACGACTTCCCTTTCCCAATCACTTCGGTGACATCTGGACCGTACACAAAGCGGCGATGATTGGTCTCATCATCTCCACCTAAATCGGCAATGCGCTGGCCTTTTATCAAATCCGCACCAGCTTCGCCATTGTAGATATCAAAACGAAATACCTGACCGCCCATATCTGCTGCGTATAAATGATCAACTAAACCATCATTATCCCGATCTATACTCGATATCCTCCCCGGGATGGAATATTGCATAGCACTCAGATTCATATCTGAGTCACTTTGACTGATCGAAAATAGCTTTGCCCCAGTGTTGGCATCAACAATATAAATTGCATTCCCCATACTGTCTGGTGAACGCAGGACTTTATCATCTTGGCTATCGTCATAGCCACCGCCAATCACCAATACATCATGCACAGTTGAGCCTATTTTTATTTTGGTAAGAGTGGGCGGTGACCAAGTTTGGCCAAGCTGAGCAAAATCTCCTTCACCTCCTGAAATTTTGAAGACTAGCTTAGGATGGTTTTTTTCACTGACATCGAATGCATAGTAATTTTGTCCTCCGCGTCTCATTCCGACATATAAATAAGTCTTTTCTCCCACAGTACGCAAGATCAATGAGCCATCTAAACCATAAATGTGATTTATACTAGAACCGTCTTGGTAAAAATCATACAAATTACTCAGTAACTCACGAGGAATGACGGCAAAATTTTCAGTCCCTGTTGCCGCATCAAAAGAGTGTAAAAATCCATGATTTGTCGCCACAAAAATAGCACTATCATTGCTCCCATAATTAACAATGACTGGCTGCGAGTGAATAGGATCGCCCATTTGTAAACGTGCCTCAGAAACGTCCCCATCCCCATCATAGTCTCGAACATCAACGCCGCGCGCCCACTTTAGAACTTGTGTACGTAATGTACTTGATTCGGGTAAAGTCGTAAGGGCTAAATCTGTTGTCGTGATGTCTGTATTAGATTCGTGAAGTTGGTTTTCATTTGCGACAATATTACCGCTTGTTGAAAAGGTATATATATTTCGCGAAAGTCCTAGTTTACTGGCTGCCCCTCCTTCTCGAACATCATTGCCATCAGCCAGCGTAGACCAAAAAGAATGGGCATATTCAGAAAAAAATCCTGTTGTGGCATCTACCGCATTTGCATTGTTTTGGTCTAGGATAGCATCACCTTGAATCTTGTATTTTTTGAGATTCCCTGGCCACAATGCGCCTTCAGAGGGCTTGAATAAGGCAAAATACAATTCATCACGATGAGTCAATCGATTGAGTTGGTTGACCGCAACGCCAGGCGACACAAATGTCGCATTGACGTCTTTTACCCTACGTATAATCTGTTGAAATGCTTCCACTAACTCATCCGAGTCGTCTGTTTGATAAAACCCTCCACCGCCATTTAAGGCAAGTTGATTGAGAAAATTATTCGCATTGGTATTGGCCGCAAAGCCAATGGTATGAGTAATTACCCGTGCATTGATTGGCGAGGTGTTGGTTTGCGACAGCTCTCGCACTAAATCAATTCCACACTGTTCACCACTACTACTGGATTGACAAGTTTGTCCTAATAAAGATTGGATTTTACTGATACTGTGATTGTTGTTCGCTTCTCCATCCGAGAGCAATACTATGTGATTATTCGTTTGGCATTGTAAGTCCGTTACTGGTGATAGGTAAGTGGCTGGACCTGGAATATATTCATTGATACATTCGCTTGCGCTTAAATTATCTTCACTACAACCACTGGGCCTTACCACGTCTGGGCCTAAATAGGACAAACGGTGACTGACACGAGTGTTACGACGCACTGTGGATGACACAGAGAAGTCTCCACGAGTATCACCATAATCTAAGCTCAAACCTCCATAATATCGAGTGGCCTCAAACAGGGTATCAACAATCGGAGTCATCCCTGAATGGGTCAGTTCATCGACTTTGGATTGCAATAGATCACGTACTGTTGATGCATTTCCAGGTGTTGCATTACCAGTATAATCAATGACTAAACGCGCTGCCCCTGAGGGTTTACCATTATAGGTGTACCCACCTCGCTTTGACGAACCAAAGTCACTTAATACCAACATCAAATCATCACCTTGAACCCAGTCACTACGGTCCACAATACTTTGAATAATCGCAGTAATAGCTGGGCTTTCATAGACACTGTTGCGATACCAAGGCTCAATACTCGACCACACTACTGAGCCGATTTTTGGTTTGTCACGCAACATATATCGGGTGTAAGGATTAAAGTCAGATGGCTTAGACTGATCCACCCCTTGGATTGTCATTTTGGCGTTACTGCCTGTGCCATTTTGATAGGCTGTGAATTCTAAATGAGCATGTATGATAGTGCTATTACGCGGTAAATTAAGGTTTTCAAAACGCAGTCCTATGTATTCATTCGAGGTGTTTTTAAAAGTGAGTTCGCTGCCAGTCGATTGGTAGCCATTATCACGTTCTTCTGCGTTTTCATCTTGACCGGTTATTTGATACGTCACCCGACCCGCGATACAGCCTGTTGCGCTTGTATCATCATATTCGACCATTAATTGAGGGGCTAATCCATTCCCTTGCTCATAGGCGTAGGCTGCTCTTGATACACTTTCATTAAGTCCGGTCGCTTCAATAATCAATCCTATATTATTGCGACCACACCATGAGGATTGATTGACAACTTCTTGGATTACTGCAGTAATATCAGGTGTACTGGTATATTCTCCAGAAAAAGAAAACGCATTATCACTATTCCAATCTACGAAGTTTGTGGTTTTTGTACGCGTATGTACTGCGCTCCCTGAGTGGTAATCTTGCGCACTGTCAGTCAATTCACCATATATTTTGATCTCAACCGGCTCACTATTAATAAAAGCAGAAGCAAAACGCAAAGTCGCTTTGGTAATCTGAGCACCTTGCGGAATGTTTAATTCTAAAAAACGTAAGCCTGTCGTTACCAATTGCGTGCCTTGAGCCATTTGTAATTGATTAGTCGATGTTTGCATCACGCCATTTACAGAGATAGCATCATCCTCTCCAGATTGAATAGTATCGATCAGTTGAGGTTGTACAAACTGATCAATATCAGTCACAGGATAAAGAATAGGACCACCCTTATCGGAAAATCTCATTAAACCTGCATTGATGTTTGTCGCGCTTGATAGCGCTTCATTGAGAGCCTGTTGCACCCGTAACAAGCGAGTTTTACCAGTTCCGTCTTGATTCGACATCGACCCTGAAGTATCCATAATAAACAAGACATTGGGTTTATATGTGACCGAATCATTCCCTGCTCCAAGATAGATATCAAGATCACTTGCCCAACTCGACAAACTAATCGAAATACTCAATAAACAAGCCCATGTCGTAGTGAATATCGTTTGGCTAATTGGCTTAAACTGACTTGACATATTACCCCTCCCCATTTTACTGCGATACCGGTGCAAACACTGCAACGGTCATCGTATTGGCTACCGCATAATCGCCGCCAATTAATTGACCACAGCCGCGGACCATAAAGACATGACAACGAATATTACTCCCACCGATCACGTTGGATGAACCGCGACAAGCTTGTTCACGAACAAACGCTGTCCTTGACCAACTGCGCATGTGATTTTGAGAGTCCTGAGCGCCACTGAATTGATGTTTTGCGCCAGTGCTAAATCCAGAACTGGTGACTGTACGTCCAGTAAACCCTTGCTCGACAAAACAACTAAATGCTTGAGTAACAGGGTCTAAAATATTCCCTTGTCTTGCTTCTGTAATAGGATCTAAGAGTGTATTATCAGCTAATAGTTGTTCGTCCTCCGACTCGAACATTACTCCAGCTAACGCCGCTTCCGCAGCATTAAATAACAACGATTGTTGTTGCGAGTTCACAGCCATTTTGTGTTGTAGAGTACTGTTCCCGAGAGCTGCAACACCCAGTAGGGTTAACGCCAATAACACAACCAAAGCAAAAACCATGACCATCCCGCGTTGTTGTTTCATCATATCTCTCCACGTTGCACTTGATAGCGTGTATTACGCAAACTAACGGTCGTCTCAAATTGTCGATAAATATAATTTCCGGTTGGTTGTAATGCAGAATTATCCAGTATCATAAATTCACGTGTGTTGTTGACATTAATCGTCTCTGTGCTGCGCAACAATACAGCCAAACGAAGCACCACAACCTGCATCGGATCGGTCAACTCATTAGCGCTAACGTAACGCTGAACCTGACCTGTATGGGTATCTCCTAATCCGTAAAGTACGTGAAAACTAATAACACCATCCAACAAGGCGATACTATTGTGTCCATTATGTCCCGTTGCGACTTTTTGCCCTCTTAATACCCGTAAGTCAAAGCCTCGACAACGCAAGATTCCGTCTTCCACATAATATTGATTCACCACGGGAAATTCTGTACCACTACTGTACCCTAAGCTATAGCCTCGACAATCACGGGTAGATTGAGTTGTGATTACGAGCTCGTCACTCCCACTGACAGTGCGATCAACAATGCCAAGATCCATTCTGCTAGTAAATGTATTGGGGAGAATAATGGGGTGTTGACGCACAAAAACAGTCTCCTCTGCAATATCCACTGAACGGTCAAGCTTGCCTGACAACTCGTTGTATAAGCCAGTATGCAACGTATCTTGTCTCAAGTGATGCATGATGAATCGGCCATTTTCTTGAGTCGATGCAAGCGCTTGATTCAGCTGTTGGGTCACTGAATTACCAACCATAATTTGAATGATCGCTACACTCACAATTGCGCCTAAAGCCATGGCTATCATGAGTTCGACTAATGAAAATCCCTTTACAGGGCTGCGTCTCAACATTAGAAAAATACCTCTTGTGTCACACAAGCATATTGATCGCCCACATTGGGGTTGCACATTGCAGAAAGGAATTGGGTTTGATTACGCCAGGTTTGTGAGGGCCATCGAATCATCAGAATATGACGAGAGCCACCACTACAAGTTACGCTATCTGTTTCATCATTATCGATGCACTGTATTGATAGCTCAGCTGCTGGATTGTGCTGGACGGTCTGACAGGTCGCCTGATAAATATCAAATGAAGCTGTTTGAGTGAGGTTGCAGATTGTTGAATGACAATTGGTTAATGATGCCGGAA
Organism: Glaciecola sp.; assembly: GCA_018623155.1. Taxonomy (GTDB): domain Bacteria; phylum Pseudomonadota; class Gammaproteobacteria; order Enterobacterales; family Alteromonadaceae; genus Opacimonas. The sequence continues at coordinate 106,712 of JAAZVZ010000006.1, read as the reverse complement.
ATACCGTACAAAAACACTCATAAGGGCTCTCTCCTGTACTACACGACAAGTTGCTAAATTGATACAAATCAAAGTCAAAATACGCTTCGGGTAACACTAAGGCATCTCCGGTCGACCCAACTATCGCTGCACTGCGCAAGCGTTCAGCAAATTGCTCTAGAGCCAATACGGCTTGAGCTCGAGCCAACGCATCTGAGTTGTGTTTGGCAGCAGCAAACTGCAAACTGGTCACACCGAGTAGACCGAGTGCCAAAATCACCATAGTGACTAGCACCTCGACCATACCGATGCCGAGTTGATGCTTGGAAGAGTGTTCGCTACCCATATTGAATACCTGTGTAAGCCATTAACTTAATATATGACTTATTTTTTCAATATGGGTATAAAAAACAGTGCTTAAGTATGGCTGGCCTAGAGATAAACCAGCCAAAATGATGGGATTAACTTATTTGTTTTACTTGAAGTTCTTTAGGCACGGCAAACTCGATATTTTCTTCGCGACCTGAGAGTTCTTGTACTTCACCAGCTCCTAAAGATTGTAATCGCTCAATCACACCACGTACCAAAACTTCCGGAGCTGAAGCGCCAGCAGTAACACCAATTTGTGAAGCATTATTTAGCCAATTTGCCTCGATAGCATTCGCATCTGCAATGAGGTAGGCACGTGTTCCTAGCTTTTCAGATAGTTCACGTAAGCGGTTGGAATTAGAGCTATTGGTCGCGCCTACTACTAACACTAGATCACACTGGTGTGCCATATCCCTCACTGCATCTTGGCGATTTTGGGTGGCATAACAGATATCGTCTTTGCGCGGCCCATCAATTTTTGGGAAGGTCTCACGAAGGGCATCAATCACATCAGCAGTATCATCCACTGACAAAGTTGTTTGCGAACAATAGTATAGGTCATTGGGGTTTTTGACTTGTAATGCGCGAGCGTCCTGTGCCGTTTCGACCAAATAAATCCCACCGTTGGGATTGTCATATTGTCCCATTGTGCCTTCCACTTCGGGATGACCTTTGTGGCCAATCAAAATACACTCTGTGCCTCGTTTACTCGCTCGAGTAACTTCCATATGCACCTTAGTCACCAAGGGGCAAGTCGCATCAAATACTTTAAGGCCTCGTCTATCCGCTTCTTTGCGTACAGCTTGAGAGACGCCGTGAGCAGAAAAAATGACGATTGAATCATCGGGAACCTGATCGAGTTCTGCAACAAACACCGCGCCTTTCTCTTTGAGACCATCCACTACAAATTTGTTGTGAACGACTTCATGACGGACATAAATAGGATGTGGAAACATTTCTAACGCACGCTCCACAATCGTGATAGCGCGGTCTACACCGGCACAAAAACCTCTTGGATTGGCGAGTTGGATCTGCATCACAGGTATCCTTCTATGGTTAACTATTGATTGATGACGTCAACGATTTCAACGTCAAAAATGACCGTTTGCCCTGCCAGAGGATGATTAAAATCAACTGTTACAGACAATCCTTCAACCGCTCTGATGATGCCTGGAAGTTCTGAACCGTCAGGCTGAGCAAAACCCATGATCATGCCCTCTTTGAGATCCATCGATGCGTCAAATTTAGAACGGTCGACATGATAGATATTATCCGGATTTGGCATACCAAAGGCATCATTAGCAGGCAAAGTAAACGACGCTTTTTCCCCCTTACTCAAACCGAGCAGACACTTTTCAAAGTTAGGCGTCAGTGAACCATCACCCATGACCATCTTTGCTGGCTTATTATTGACTCTTGTACTGTCAGCTGCAGAGCCATCTTCTAATTTCAGATCAAAGTGTAAAATCACTTCGCTGTTTTCAACAATACTAAGATTGCTCATTTGCTTCTTCCTTATTGACAAACATATCGACAATTAACAAAGCCGCACCGATAAAAATAACACTATCGGCAATATTAAAAGCCGGCCAATGATAACTACCAACGTAAAAATCTAGAAAATCGATCACGTAACCATGCATCATTCTGTCGATGACGTTACCAATTGCACCGCCTAAAATAAAACAAAACGCAATCGGTAATAGTCTTTGTGATTTAGGAGATTGGTATAACCACCACACAATGACCAAACTGACAATCCACGCGATAGCGGTGAAGAAGTATCGTTGCCACCCACCTGCATCATGTAAAAAACTGAATGCCGCACCATAGTTGCGCACATACGTTAAATTAAAAAATCCCGTTACTTGTATGGACTCATACAAGGCAAAATTAGCCACAACCATCTGCTTAGTGACTTGGTCAAGAATCAGTCCCAGTATGGCAATCCAAATAAATCGCAACCCAGTGTCACGAAAGAGTTTAGGCATATTGTCTAGTCTCACCTTTACCATCGACATTGGTAATACAACGACCGCAGAGTTCTGGATGCGTATCGTCTGTTCCTACCTCATCGCGATAATGCCAACAACGGACACATTTATCACCAGTAGCTCGCTCAACTAAGACAAATAGTGCTTTATTAGCCGTCTCTTGAGCATTATCTGGCTTGTCAGCTAATGGCTTAACTTGTGCTTTTGATGTGATGGTTACAAACCGCAATTCGTCTTCTAAACGCGCTAAAAGTTCAACCAAGTCATCTGAGACAAACAGTGTTACTTGAGCTTCAAGTGAACTACCAATACCTTGTTCCTTTCGGGCCACTTCAAGTGCGCCATTGACCGCAACTTTAACATCTAATACAGATGCCCAAAATGCATCATCAAATTGAGTTTCAGCGGAAAGCTGTGGCCAGGATTCATACCAGTTTTGAGTGAAGATAAACTCATCATCTTGTTCGGTCTTGAGTTCATCCCAAATTTCTTGGGCCGTAAAGCTACACACCGGCGCCATCCAGCGAACTAGTGCTTGTGCAATATGGTACAAAGCGGTTTGACAAGAACGTCTCGCCAGACCATCAGCTTTTGCGGTGTACTGACGATCTTTAATGATATCAAGATAAAATGATCCCATATCAACAGAACAAAATTGCACGAGTTTTTGCGCAACCACTAACATATCATAGCGTTCGTAAGAGGCTAAAATTTCCTCTTGTACGGCCTTAGTTTTGCTAATTGCCCAGGCATCTAGTGCAACTAATTCATCCGCAGCGACCATATCTGTAGCTGGATTAAACCCATTGAGGTTAGCTAACAAGAAACGAGCTGTATTGCGTACACGACGATACGCATCCGCAGCACGCTTCAAAATCTCATCTGAAACCGTCATCTCACCGCGATAATCAGTCGATGCCACCCATAAGCGTAAAATGTCTGCGCCATACTTGTTAAATACTTCCTGAGGTGCCACGACATTGCCCAAGGATTTGGACATTTTGCGACCATGCGCATCTACGGTAAAGCCATGCGTTAATACTTGCTTGTATGGTGCATGACCATGCATGGCAACCGATGACATAAGAGATGACATAAACCAGCCGCGATGTTGGTCAGAACCCTCTAAGTACAAATCCGCAGAAGCGGGTAGATCGTCACGGCAATCTACGACAAAATGATGGGTGACACCAGAGTCGAACCAAACATCTAGGGTATCCGTGACTTTTTCGTATTGGTCAGCCTCAGCACCAAGTAAAGCCGTATCATCTAAATCCCACCAAGCTTGGATGCCTTTTTGCTCAACTGCTTGAGCGACTTGTTCAATCAATTTAGAAGATTGAGGATGAATATCTCCAGTCTGCTTGTGAATGTAGAGAGCAATCGGCACGCCCCATGTACGCTGGCGTGAAATACACCAATCAGGACGTCCTTCTACCATCGTAGAGATGCGTTGCTCACCCCATTCTGGGATCCACTGAGTCTGTTTAATTTCGTCTAGTGATGCGTTGCGTAGACCGTTCTCATCCATCGAAATGAACCATTGCGGAGTCGCACGGAAAATAATCGGGGTCTTATGTCGCCAGCAATGCGGATAACTGTGTTCATAATTTGCTTGATATTGCAGAGCGCCGACAGACTCAAGGTGCTCAACAATTGGCTTGTTCGCTTTAAATACATGCTGCCCAGCAAAAAGCGGCGTATCTTCGAGGTAAACACCATTGCCTCCGACCGGATTATACACATCAATCCCGTACTCTTTGCCAACATTAAAGTCATCCACACCATGTGCCGGCGCAGTGTGAACACAACCTGTACCCGACTCAATCGTAACGTGTTCGCCACAAATCACCGGAACAGACAAATCCAGATATGGATGCTTCAGTTCAAGTTGTTTTAAGTGAGTGCCTGTAGTGGTTGCTAGCACTTGGTATTCCGTTATGCCATAACGTTGCATACAGTCATCAACTAACTCTTCAGCCAACACTAATTTTGCATCGGCTATTTGCACTAAAGCGTAGTTTAAGTCAGGATGAATCGAAACGGCCCGACTCGCAGGGATGGTCCATGGCGTGGTTGTCCAAATCACGACAAACGCGTTCTCAAATTCAGCGCTATTTAGATTAAATGCCGCAGCGGCCTGCGCAATATCTTGGATGGCATAACGCACATCAATCGCTGGAGACACTTTGTCTTTGTATTCCACTTCGGCCTCAGCCAGAGCTGAACCACAATCAGTACACCAATGAACCGGTTTGAACCCTTTGCGTAAATGACCCGACTCAGTGATTTTGCCCAAAGCGCGAATAATGTTGGCTTCAGAAGAAAAGTCCATTGTTTTGTATGGTTTATTCCACTCGCCCAATACACCTAAACGAATAAAATCGCGTTTTTGACCTTCTATTTGACGCTCTGCATACGCACGACATTTATCGCGAAATTCGGCTGCACTGACTTTGTGTCCTGGTTTACCGACTTTCTTTTCAACTTGAAGCTCAATAGGTAAACCATGACAATCCCAACCGGGTACGTATGGAGCATCAAAGCCACTCAATGTTTTGGCCTTTACAATAATGTCTTTGAGGATCTTGTTGACCGCATGACCGATATGAATGTCACCGTTCGCATACGGAGGGCCGTCATGCAGTACAAATGGTGTTTGACCTTGACGCGCCTCACGGATCTGTTGGTAGAGTTTTTTCTCAGTCCACTCTTTAAGCATCTTTGGCTCGCGTTGAGCAAGGTTCCCACGCATTGGAAAAGGCGTTTCAGGTAAATTTAATGTAGCTTTATAGTCGGTCATTGTGTGTTTTTCCAAACATTATCATTTTGTCATACAACTCTGTCTACACAGACGAGCTGCGATGAAAATACGTGCGCGCTTCAATTGCGTCTTGTTCAATTTGTGTTTTCAGGTCAGCAAATGTAGCAAATTTTCGAATACCGCGCAGTCTATGCAATACATTTACTTGTATCACCTGTCCATAGATATCACCAGAAAAGTCAAATATGTGCACTTCCAACAGTGCGTCTTCTCCAGAAACTGTAGGTCTTGCGCCAATATTGGCTACACCTTGATAGTATTCACCACAAATCGTTACACTCACCGCGTAAACCCCAACCACTGGTGGCTTGGCCCGCTTTAAATTCACGTTTGCGGTCGGGTAACCAATTGTTCGGCCTTTTTTTTGCCCGTGAACAACGCGTCCCTTTATACCAAATTCACGACCTAACATCTGCTGCGCCAGAGTAAAGTCGTGTTCTGCCAACGCTTTGCGAATTGCCGTTGAACTAATGCGACAATCGGCTAGGCGAAAACTTGCGGTATTGACAACTGAAAAGCCATATTGTTCTCCTGCTGCCAAGAGCATTGCAAAATCCCCTTCTCGACCACGACCGAACCGAAAATCATCCCCTACGACTAAAAACTTGACGCCTAGTTTATCAACGAGAATGTCTTTGATGAATTCGTCTGCGGATTGACTGGCAAAAGAATGCGTAAAATGCACACAAAACAATCTATCCATACCCAAAACACGCATGGATTCATATTTATCACGCCATCGGGAGAGCCTTGCCGGAGCTTTGTCAGGCGCAAATACCTCTTCAGGCTGAGGCTCGAATACCATCACTGCGGTTGGCAAGTTGAGTTCGCTTGATTTGTCTTTCAAATTACGTAAAACAGCTTGATGTCCGAGATGAACGCCATCAAATTTACCAATGGTCAACACGCAGCCTTTGTGCTGGGAGCGAATATTGTGTAAACCGCGAATCAGTTGCATAGTACCTAGCTAGTTATCGAGTAGTGTAATCATCCTAGGCGCGCGATTATACCTGTTTTCAATGCACTAGGCTATGCCAAAATCTGCGTATTAACTATCGACTTTATGCGCTGGGGAGCGCAAAGTAGTCCAGGTCACCCCAAATACTTTCAAAGAAACAAAATACACAACCGCTGCTGCCCCTAACCATTGAGTAACATGACTCAAACGAGAAGCAAAACTTAAATCACCCCACACAACATCACTTTGCAAATACATCAGTGCCACCGCCATTAATAGGCTCGATAAAAGCACACGTATACTTAAGAACACTGTTTCTGAAGTTAAATGATACATATTACGTTTATGCAAATAATAATATAGTAAACCTGCATTCAGTGTTGCTGAGAGTGCCGTTGCAATGGCTAATCCTACAAAACCATAAGGAATTGCGAAAATCACATTAAATCCCATATTCGCAATCATCGCTATGATGCCGATTTTTACCGGCGTTTTGGTATCTTGTTGAGCATAAAAACCAGGAGCTAAAACTTTGATCAGCATAAAACTAAATAAACCAGACGCATAAGCTATCAAGCTCATACTTGCCATAGTGACATCGTTTGCGGTAAATGCTCCTCGTTCAAAAATCAAGGAAAGCAAGGGTTGGGCGAGAACGATCAGGCCAAGCGCTGATGGGATACCCAACACACAGACCATTTTGATTGCCCAATTCATGTTCGCTTGAAAACGCACTTTATCTTGCGCAACATGATCTTTAGATAGAGTAGGTAGGATAATCGTAGCGATCGCAATCCCAAATAACCCGAGCGGAAATTCCATCAAGCGGTCTGAGTAGTACAGCCAACTAATTGAACCAGTCATCAAAAAACTGGCAATTAACGTATCGACAAGAAGATTTATTTGACTCACCGAGACGCCAAACAATGCCGGGATCATCAGTGTTCTGACTTTTTTGACCTGCGGATCATGCCAGCCCCATCGCGGACGAACCAAGGCACCCGCTTTCATCAAAAAAGGGATTTGAAACGCCAACTGAACAAAACCACCCAGAAAGACTCCCCAAGCAAGCGCAAAAGCCGGTGTTGAAAATTCATCGTGCAAAAGCACCGCACAGATAATGATCACTATATTCAATAAAACAGGAGTAAAAGAGGAGACGGCAAACTTATTGAGCGTATTTAATATCGCCCCTGATAGCCCCACCAAGGTGACAAAAAACAAATAGGGAAACGTGATTTTGAGCATAGTAGAAGCAAGTAAATACTTATCCCCTGCCGGCTCATCATTGAGATAAGCAATGAACCATCCCGTGCCAAAAATTGCAGCAATCACGCCTGAACCCAGAACGCCTACAAGTGTTGTCAAAAACACTATCACGCCTAAGGTACCAGATATCTTGGCAATAAACTGTTTGAGTTCTACATTATCTTTAGACGCTTGAACTTCTGTTAAAACAGGAATGAACGCCTGGGCAAACGCGCCTTCCGAAAATAACCTGCGCAGGAAATTAGGGATTTTGTTAGCAAAGAAAAACACATCTGCACCCGCACCTGCCCCCATGAACGATGCCACTACAACATCGCGCACTAGGCCCAAAATACGTGAAAGGAACGTCATAAAACTAACAATGATGCCGGACTTTAAAAGCATTGTGTTGTTGAATTGGCTCTAAAAATTGTACATAGACTAGCACTTATCAAACTTTTTTGCTTATATTTGTGCAGAACTGCGTTTAACTGCGCAAAAGCATTTGACTTATGCGACAGAAAAACAGATAATCTGCGCCCTAAATTTTACATGTAGCACATTTCGGAGTTCACATTGGCTAACATTAAGTCTGCTAAAAAACGTGCAATTCAGGCCGAGAAGCGTCGTCAGCATAATGCGAGCCGTCGCTCTTTTACCCGTACTTGCATCAAAAAAGTTATTGCTGCTATCGCAGCAGGTGATAAAGCAGCTGCGCAAGCAGCACTAGACGCTGCTAAACCAGTTTTAGACCGCATGGCGACTAAAGGTTTGATTCACAAAAACAAAGCTGCTCGTCATAAGTCTCGCTTATCAGCACAAGTCAAAGCTATGGCGTAAGCCGTTCACACGTTTTGTGATAGCTCAAAGAAACCAGCTTCGGCTGGTTTTTTTATATCTTATTGAAAAAAATTTCATATTAACAACCCTCCTCCTTGATACTATAATCGTGATGTCTATCACAAACGTATGTAGTGCATACAAACAATAATAATCAAGGCCTAATATGTACCATTTTCTTAAACCTCTCACAATTGTCTTAAGTCTTACCTTGCTCGGTTGTAGTCATACTGTTGAACCGGAGTCATCACAACAGCCTCAGAAGCTGTCGCCGAAACGCGATGCAGTCGTACAAACACAGCTCGCTCGTATTGCCAAAGCAAGTCAAACATCCACTTTATCCTATGATATTGTTGCTGAATTAACGTCTGAAGTTGGCCCTAGAATCGCCGGATCTGCTGGCGATAAAAAAGCCATCATCTGGGCAGAGCAAACCTTTACTAAACTTGGCTTTGATAAGGTATACAAGCAACCCGTGCGCGTACGAAACTGGGAGCGAGGATTTGCCGATGCAAAAGTAATTATACCTGAGCAACACGACTTGACCATTACGGCGTTAGGCGGTTCGATTGCAACACCTGAAAACGGAATCCAAGCAGAAGTGATTCGTTTCACATCTCTTGAGGCCTTAAGCAACTCTGCAACAGTCCTAGTTGAAGGTAAAATCGTCTACATTGACCAATCCATGCAACGAGACAGAGCTGGGCGTTTTTATGGCAAGGTCGTGCCAAACCGAGTTCGTGGTGCAGTTGAAGCAGCTAAAAAAGGCGCTTTGGCCGTTATCATTCGTTCAGTAGGTACTGCAAATTCACAATTCGCCCACACAGGTGTCATGCGTTATGATGATGAAGTCACCAAAATTCCAGCCGGTGCTCTTTCGGCTATCGATGCAGACAAACTGACACAGCTAATCAATAGGCATGATAAGGTTTCTATAAGCCTTAACATGCAAGCAAAAGAGACTGGTTGGCAAACGTCTTATAATGTTATTGGCGAAATTACTGGTACAACACACCCAGATGAGGTGGTACTGATCTCTGCCCATTTAGACTCTTGGGATTTAGGTACAGGTGCACTTGATGATGGGGCTGGGGTCGGTATCGTGATGGCTGCAGCCAAATTGATCAAGGATACCTTGGGTCAGCCACGACGTACTATACGCGTCATCCTATATGCTGCAGAAGAAATTGGTTTAGTTGGTGCTTTCGAATACGCCAAAACAAATAGTGCAGATTTACCGAATATTATCCTTGCAGCCGAATCCGACTTCGGTGCGGGTAAAATCTATCGTATGGATACGCGTTTTGCGCCCGAGGTGCGCGATGATGCAAAAATACTTTATGATGCACTCGCACAAATGAATATTGAATTAGGCAACAATACTTCGCGCGGTGGACCAGATGTATCTATGTTGCCAAATTATGGTGTGCCTGTACTGTCATTAAGGCAAGATGGTACTTATTATTTTGATTATCATCACACAGCTGATGACACATTAGATAAAATCGACCTTGAGGCTATTGTGCAAAACCAAACTGCCTGGTCCGTTGTCACTGCATTTTTTGCCAATTCGGATTTTGATCCAAGACCAGCACCAGAACTCTAATTTGCCTTGTAAATTTTCAATGAGCCATCTATTGTAGGGGTACGTATAAATGTCGAAGATGTGTAAGGAATAATTCAATTATGATTCGACTATTATTCATGATTCCATTGGTGTTGTGTCTGGCTTGGGTACTGTATTTGAAAGCCAATAACTATAGCCTTAAACAAGGAAAACAAGGATTCATTTATATTTTGATTTTTTCCGCGGTCATTGCAGCTGTCTATACTGCTTTAATGTATCTCACGTCCTAATTAAAAAAAACCGCGCGTAACCATTAGTTAAGCGCGGTTTCCATCTAAAGAATTGAATCTAATTCAGCACTTGTATCTCTGCATTTTCTTGAAGTGATGCAACAAACGCATTGAATCCTGTTTGCGCACGCTGTTGTGCTAATCGTTGCACTAATGACGCTATGGCTTCTGCATCCGTTGATTCAACTTCATTCACATCATTTAGGATAATGATAGCCGCATCTCCATTAGGCAAGCCAATAGCTGCAGATGAATTACCCTCTGCCAATGTAAATAATACATCTAGCGCACTAGGGTCAATTTCAGTCGAATTACGGGTTAATTTTTCAAAGCTCTGTAGTGCCAGTGATTGGTCACTAAGTTCAGTTTCCATATCGTCACTGCTCACTACTGCTTGAGCAAAGTTTAACGCCGCATCACGTTCTAATTGTGCTTGAAGTTGTACCACAACTTGGTCTCTCACCTCATCAAGCGAACGAGTACGTTCTGGTGCATAATCAACACTGCGCATGACTAGGACGTGCTCATCATCAATTTCAATCAAATCCGAGTTCAGTCCTTCTGCTATAAACTCCTGAGAGAATGCATTTTCAAGTACTCTAGGGTGATTTACCGGTGCATTAGCTTGGACAAATAAATCCGTTGTCACCACAGTGCCGTTAATCGCTGAAGCGACATCTTCAAGGGTATCAGGCACTTCAAATGCGATCTCTGCCATGCGTGTTTGTAGCTCAAAAAACTCTTCAGTGGCTTTCTCTTGCTTAACTTGAGCAATCACGTCCTCACGGACTTCATCAATGGATATAATCACCTCTGGAACAATGTCAGTAACGGTAATGATATGAATACCTGACTCAGTCTCGACTAATTCAGATACCTCTCCTACGTTTGTAAGTGCAAATGCTGCTGCATCAAATGCTGGGTCAATATCACCTTGTTCAATGACATCCAAATCACCCCCATTTTCACCGCTGAAAGTGTCAATTGAGAATGTTTTTGCCAGCTCAGCGAAGTCCTCTCCTGCCTTGATGCGCTCAAGCACCTCTTGAGCCGATTGACGGTCGTCTATATCAAATAATATGTGAGAGACACGTCGTTTTTCTTCAGAGCGATATTGCTCCAAATTAAATTGATAATACTCATTGATCTCATCTTCAGACACAACTATTGCAGGCAGTAAATCTGAGACCTTCAATTCGACATATGCAATAGCAGCTTGTTCTTGAGTGTCATAACTATCTATATTCGTTTGATAATATTGAACGGTTTGTTCCTCAGTCACCTCAACAGTATCGGTAAATTGAGTACGTGGCACAACCACATACTGTGCATCGCGCGTTTGCTGTTCTAACCGATACTGAACTTGAGCTTCGCTATCCACGGCAAACTCAGTTCCAATAAGAGCTCTAGACAATTGCTCTTTTGACATCTGACTGCGCATATACTCGCGAAAATCTTCAATTTGAAAACCCGCTTGTCGGATAACTGCAAGATAGCGATCATTATTGAAGCTACCACCTACTTGGAACTCAGGCATATTGACGATGGCTTCTTTGATTTGGGCATTTGATACACGTAATCCTAATTCAGCTGCCTTTTGTTCGACAAGCTTGTCCTTAATCAGTCGATCAAGAATTTCACTGCGGAAATTAGCTAGATATTCTGTATTAGAAAATAACGTACTGATCCCCTCACCAAATTGTTGCTCTAAACGCGCTCGTTCATTTTGGTAGGCATTTTCAAGACTTCTTGCTGAAATATCTTCTCCATTTACCTTAGCGGCTGCGGTTTCAGCAGGTGCAGTAAGGTAACTTCCGACACCGGCAAATACGAAACTCAATACAATAAGTGCAACGACTATCATTGCCCAAGGACCTTGAGCCCCCTCTCTTATTCTCTCTAACATAACCTGTGTTTACTCCAGTAAAAAGTCTTTTAAGTTATTTGTATCATGCTAAAAATAAAAAAGCGATGGAATACACCATCGCTCTTTGTACCAAAAAAAAGCTTAGTTACAAGCGTCTTTTAGTTTCTTACCAGCTTTAAACGCAGGAACTTTAGCTGCAGCGATTTGAATCTCTGCGCCAGTTTGAGGGTTACGGCCAGTGCGAGCTGCGCGCTCACGAACTGTAAATGTACCGAAACCAACTAAAGCTACGTCATCACCGCCAGCAAGAGCTGAGGTTACTGCGCCTGTGAAGGCGTTTAATGCACGCTCTGCTTGAGCTTTGTTTAATTCTGCTTCTGCAGCGATTTGATCGATTAGTTGAGACTTGTTCACGTAAGATCCCCTAAAATTATTGTTTTGATTTAATGCTTAAAGCACGAGTAATAATATTAATATATGATGCACAGTGCAACATTTATTAACAAACTTTTAACACTGCCCTGTTTTTTTATATGTCTTTGTTTATAAGACCCAGAGGGCATCTACATACGTTAAGTTACCACAATTTTGTATGGATGAAAGCAGAAATTGAAAAATTTTTAACATTTTTCTGATTTACTCGCTAATTAAAACAAAAAAACGTGGAAAACCACGTTTTTATTACAATTATATTAAAATCCCAGGATTTTAAGCTGTCGTTTTGATTGAAAATTGTTCAACCGGTTCTTGGAGTGCAATGTTCAAAACATCATCTATCCACTGAACAGGATGAATTTCGAGATTTTCTTTTACATTATCGGGGATCTCAGGCAAATCTCTAGCATTGCCTTTAGGGATAATTACGGTTTTAATTCCCCCTCTATGTGCAGCAAGTAGCTTTTCTTTTAATCCACCAATCATTAAAACTTCACCACGTAACGTGATTTCACCTGTCATCGCCACATCAGCACGAACTGGATTGCCCGTTAAAGAGGACACTAACGCGGTACACATTGCAATACCGGCGCTGGGACCATCTTTTGGCGTAGCACCTTCTGGCACGTGAATATGCACATCGCGCTTTTCGTGAAAATCGTTATTAATGCGTAGCTTTTCAGCTCGTGCCCTTACCACCGTCATGGCAGTCGTTATAGACTCTTGCATCACTTCACCAAGCGATCCAGTGCGCGTGATGGCTCCTTTACCCGGGACAGAAGTACATTCTACAGTGAGTAAATCACCCCCCACCTCCGTCCAAGCAAGACCATTGACTTGACCAATTTGGTTATGACCATCGGTTTTACCGTAATCATATCGCTTGACTCCGAGAAACTCTTCAATATTGTCTTGTGTAACCTGAATCGGTGCGGATTTCTCGTTCAATAGAATCATGCGTACAGCTTTACGGCATATCTTTGAAATCTCTCGCTCAAGACCTCGTACACCTGCTTCTCGAGTGTAATAGCGAATAATTGATACAATGGCACTCTCATCGATATCAACTTCGTCTGATTTAAGTCCATTGCGCTCTATTTGCTTGGTGAGCAAATGTTGTAACGCGATATTCACTTTTTCGTCTTCGGTATAACCAGACAAGCGAATGACTTCCATTCGATCCAAGAGTGGGCCTGGTATATTCATTGAATTTGATGTTGCAACAAACATGACATCCGACAGGTCATAATCCACTTCCAAGTAATGATCACTGAAACTAGAATTTTGTTCTGGGTCGAGAACTTCCAGAAGTGCAGAGGCAGGATCACCACGCATATCGGAAGACATTTTATCGATTTCATCTAATAAAAATAATGGGTTTTTAACACCTACTTTAGACATTTTTTGGATCAGTTTACCCGGCAATGAACCAATATAAGTCCGTCGATGACCTCGGATCTCCGCTTCATCACGCACCCCACCTAATGCCATACGAATATATTTACGACCGGTGGACTTGGCAATGGATTGGCCTAGAGACGTTTTACCCACTCCCGGTGGTCCAACTAAACACAAAATGGGCCCTTTTAGCTTGCGCACACGTTGCTGTACGGCAAGGTACTCCAAAATGCGCTCTTTGACTTTATCCAAGCCATAATGGTCGGCATTGAGAATACCTTCAGCTTTTGCTAAATCTTTTTTGACTGCACTACGCTTATGCCATGGCACATTCGTTAACCATTCAATATAGCTACGGACAACCGTTGCTTCTGCAGACATAGGAGACATCATCTTCAGCTTTTGCAATTCAGTATTCGCTTTATCTAAAGCTTCCTGAGGCATTTTGGCTTCGTCGATTTTCTTGCGTAACGCTTCAAACTCGTCAGGCGCTTCATCTAGCTCACCGAGTTCTTTTTGGATTGCTTTCATCTGCTCGTTGAGATAATACTCACGCTGAGATTTTTCCATTTGTTTTTTGACGCGAGTACGAATTTTTTTCTCAACTTGCAGTAAATCTATCTCGCCTTCCATTAAAGCCATTAGATACTCTAAGCGTTCTTCCACGCTATTCATTTCAAGTACTTTTTGCTTTTCACTTAATTTAAGCGGCATGTGGGCAGCCATTGTGTCTGCAAGTCGGGCAACATCATCTATCCCATTAAGTGAAGTTAATACTTCTGGAGGGATTTTTTTGTTAAGCTTGATGTAACCTTCAAATTGAGAAATTGCCGAACGAGACAATACCTCTTGTTCGGTTTCAGGAATTGACATATCGACAATAGTTTCGATTTCACCTTTGAAAAAAGGCTCTTCTTGAGTATAGTGCAAGACTTTACCGCGAATAGAACCTTCAACAAGAACCTTTACCGTACCGTCTGGTAGTTTTAAGAGTTGTAAAATAGATGCAACCGTTCCTGTGTTATAAATATCATTTGTCGTTGGCTCATCTATACTAGCTTCTTTTTGCGCAACCAAAAATATCTGCTTGTTGTTCTCCATTGCTGATTCCAAGCACTGGATCGATTTCTCTCTACCAACAAACAAGGGTATCACCATGTGGGGATATACAACCACATCGCGCAAAGCCAACACGGGCATATTTGTCTGGGTTTGTTCTAGCGACATGCTAATTCCTAATTAATTTTTTGATGGTATATATATGGGGATTATTGAACAAAGTTCAATTTACTTTTGCATTTATAACATCCCATCAAACGTAAAATATCGACTAAAAAGGGGCTCTTCGCCCCTTTTATTCATCTAAATTTGATTATTATTCTGTTTCCGCACCAGCAGCCTTCTCTTGGCTGTTATAGAGGAGAATCGGTTTTGACTCCCCTTTAATAACCGTCTCATCTACAACGACTTTACTGACATTTTCAAGTTGAGGTAATTCGTACATTGTATCCAGCAATACGTTCTCAACAATTGAACGAAGTCCACGTGCACCTGTTTTACGCTCCATAGCTTTGCGCGCAATCGCGATGAGCGCATCCTCTCGAAACTCTAACTCAGCTTCTTCAAGAGCCAGTAAAGCACCGTATTGCTTAGTAATCGCATTTTTGGGCTCAGTTAAGATTTGTATTAATGCTTCTTCACTTAACTCTTCTAAGCTGGTCACAACAGGAAGTCGACCGATAAATTCAGGGATTAAACCATAGCGGACCAAATCTTCTGGCTCTACCTGTTTAAACAGTTCAGAAACAGCTTTTGTATTATCCGTTGATTTGACCTCAGCACCAAAACCAATACCAGTACCTTTAGCTGAGCGTTGCTCAATGACCTTATCCAAACCGGCAAAAGCACCACCACAGATAAATAAAATTTTTGAAGTATCCACTTGCAAAAATTCTTGCTGAGGATGTTTACGTCCACCTTGTGGTGGTACTGATGCAATTGTGCCTTCTACTAACTTTAATAATGCTTGCTGTACGCCTTCACCTGAAACATCACGCGTAATGGATGGGTTATCAGACTTACGAGAAATCTTATCAATTTCATCAATATAGACGATACCACGTTGCGCTTTTTCAACATCGTAGTCGCATTTTTGTAAGAGTTTCTGAATGATATTCTCGACATCCTCACCAACATAACCCGCTTCTGTAAGCGTGGTCGCGTCAGCCATTGTAAATGGGACATCTAAGAGACGCGCAAGGGTTTCTGCAAGCAGTGTCTTACCACTTCCTGTTGGCCCAATAAGCAATATGTTGCTTTTGCCCAATTCAACACCCTCGTGCATATCTCCATTTTTAAGGCGTTTGTAATGATTGTAAACGGCAACGGACAACACCTTCTTGGCGTGCTCTTGACCAATAACATAATCATCCAGATGCGCATGGATCTCATGCGGCTTAGGTAAGCTGTCTTTTTTGGATTTAGGAGATATATCTTTGATTTCTTCTCGAATAATGTCGTTGCATAACTCAACGCACTCATCGCAGATAAATACAGACGGTCCAGCAATTAATTTACGTACTTCGTGTTGGCTCTTACCACAGAAAGAACAATAAAGTAATTTGTTGTCACCATCACTGGTTTGATTTGTACTCATTGAGAGACGCCTCGTAAAATATATAGAACGTGAACAAGCTCATTGTTCAACTTATACGGTAATAATTTCATTATAGACTAAGAATAACTAAAAACGATATCAATTAGTTTCTACTTGTCATTATTTGGTCAATCAAACCGTACTCAAGTGCATCTTGTGCAGTCATAAAATTATCACGGTCTGTGTCTTGAGCAATTTTTTCAACTGGCTGTCCAGTATGATGAGCATAAATGCTGTTTAGTTTTTCTTTGGTTTGAATAATATTTTTTGCATGGATTTCAAAATCAGATGCTTGTCCCTGGAACCCCCCTAGTGGCTGATGAATCATCACTTGAGAGTTTGGTAAACAATACCGTTTGCCAGCAGCACCACCTGCTAGCAAAAACGAGCCCATACTTGCAGCCATACCCATACAAACGGTAGAAACGTCTGGCTTAATGAATTGCATAGTATCATATATAGCCATACCCGCTGTCACAGAGCCGCCAGGAGAATTGATATATAAGAAAATATCTTTTTCAGGATTTTCGGCTTCCAAAAATAACATTTGCGCCACAATAAGGTTCGCCATGTGATCTTCAACCTGACCCACCAAAAAAATAACATTTTCTTTGAGTAATCGTGAATAAATATCAAATGAACGCTCACCTTTTGAGGTTTGCTCAATGACCATAGGGACCAGTGCGTTTTGTACTTCATCAAAGTGGTTCAATGTAATTTCCTTATGCAAATATTTGGCAAAAAAAAGCCCAGTTATTACTGGGCATTTAATCAGGGTAAGACCATAAAAGTCAAACGTTTGGCAATAATTTATGCCTGTTTGTTCATGATATCGTCAAACTTGGTTTTAACTTCTTTGACTTTTGCTTGTTCAAGCACCCACTCAATCGCTTGCTCTTCTAGTGCAACGTTTTGCATTTGTTGCATAAGCTCTTGATTGTTTTGATAATAATCAATTACTTCTTGTGGATCTTCATAAGCTGAAGCCGTCGTTTCGATTAATGCATTCACCTTATCTTCATCGGCTTTCAAGTCATTTGCTTTAATGACTTCGCCCAAAATAAGACCAATCTTCACTCGACGATTTGCGTTATCGGTAAATAGCTCAGATGGTAACTCTGGTAAGTTATCAGTCTGCCCACCGGCTTGTTGTGCAAAACGTTGTTTGGCTTGCTCACGTAGCGCTTCAACTTCTTGGTCAATCAATGCTTGTGGAATGTCAACTTCGTTTGCTTCAAGCAAACCATCAATGACACTTTCTTTGATCTTTGACTTAACCACTTGGTCAAGTTCACGCTGCATGTTTTTCTTAACTTCCGCTTCAAGTGCCTCAACACCGCCTTCTTCAACACCGAACAGTTTGGCAAATTCTTCGTCGACTTTTGGCAAATCTAAGCTTTCCACTTTCTTAATCGTAATCGCAAACGAAGCCGCTTTACCTTTTAGGTTTTCAGCGTGATAGTCTTCTGGGAATGTCACTTCAGCAACGCACTCTTCACCTGGCTTAAGACCGACAATTGGCTCTTCAAAGCCTGGAATCATGCGATTTTTGCCCATCTCTAGAGGAAAGTCTTCTGCTTTACCGCCTTCAAATTCTTCACCGTCGATGGTACCAACGAAATCAATCGTTACGCGATCGTCTTTCTTCGCTTTACGCTTGCCTTCTTTCCAATTCGCATGTTGCTTTTGCAAAGTTTTGATCATATCGGCTAAGTCTTTGTCTTTGATCTCAACAACTGGCTTTTCAACTTTAACCTTATCAAGACCTTGTAATTCGACTTCTGGATATACTTCAAACGTAGCAACAAATTCTAAATCTTCACCGTCTACGTCTTTAATCAAATCGAAAGTTGGCATACCAGCTGGAGTGATTTTTTCTTGGATGATCGCTTGATAAAAATGGCGTTGCATCACATCGCCAGCGACTTCTTGACGAACCGCTGCACCGAAACGCTTTTTGATAACGCTTACTGGAACTTTGCCAGGACGAAAACCATTAATACGCTGTGTTTTGGCTAGTTGTTGAAGACGCGATTTTACCGCTTCATCAACGTTACCCGCAGGTACTGTGACTGTTACTTTACGTTCTAAGCCTTGAGTCGTCTCGACTGAAACTTGCATTATTCTACCTCAACTGTGCGCCAAATCTGCGCTAGAAATTAAACAGTGGTGTGTTCTATATTTAAAAGACGGCGAATTATACAGGCTGAAACGTGATTAGTACAGAAAGAAAGTACAGGAATTTGAGATGGTCGGTGAGACAGGATTTGAACCTGCGACCCCTTGTACCCAAAACAAGTGCGCTACCAAGCTGCGCCACTCACCGGTCTCAAATTATGGTGCGGAAGGAGAGACTTGAACTCTCACGCCGTGAAGCACTGGAACCTAAATCCAGCGTGTCTACCAATTCCACCACTTCCGCAAACACGTGAGATGAATTCTCGAGAACTTTGCCTATATGAGACAACAAATGGGGTGGACGATGGGATTTGAACCCACGACAACCGGAATCACAATCCGGGGCTCTACCAACTGAGCTACGCCCACCATTGATTTGTTGTGCCGTACAAAGCGGAGCGCATATTAAAGATTTGCCCCATGAGTGTCAAGGTAAAAATGTATTTTGTTGGTTTTTTGTCTGGTTTATGCAAAAATTAATCAATAACAAAATCGAATCACGTATTCATGCAATCACAAAGCATATCCAGAAACGCGGCCGTCTTCTTTCAACGCACTTTTCATACTGAAGCGTCTCTTGCTTACAAATGCTATGCGCAGCTCTTTATTTTTATCTTAGTGAGTGTTGGTCAATTTTCATTTTTTAATTTTTCATTTAACTATGTCGTAATGCCAAGTTTTGTTATTTGGTACTTCCCTTTGGGCTTTCAATTTATCATTTTTATCTTTTTGCCCTATCGATTTTGGGTTTCTGCAATATTGGCAATTTGTTTTGCCAGCGGGTACACCATGCAGGTGCAAGAATCGATTTATTACGACATGTTTAAGCACTTTGTGCAAACTTTGCTTATGACGGTTCATATGCTTCCATTTATCTACTACGCTCGAGAACACCAAATAAACCGTAATCTATTTACCCTCAGATCGATTTCATTGATTGTTTTTTTGGGTATGCTGACACGCTTTACCAGTGTAGGTTACACTGCAATATCACAAACTTCTGTGTACGACAAAGTCGCACCAAATGATGTTTTGGATATATTTATCCTTCACAATATAGCGGCTTATCCAGGTTTGCTCTTTGCAATTACACTGTTCCTTATCGTCATGTGGGTATTGCAATTTAGGTATAAAATTCCTGAGTTTTCAAAAGCCGAATTATTGCAAAACATCTTTATTCTCACACTCGCAATGGTATTTGCATTTTATACCAATGCATTTACTCGAGAACTCTTGCAGTTATTCTTATTCCTTCCAATCATCTACTTTGCCATTCGCTTAACTTGGTTTGGAAGCTTGTGTTGCGCATTATGGATCAACACGGTTCTATTAATATTTTTACACAATGCTGACAGCCAATTATTGGTTGATTTCCAAACCTTTATTGCCGCTTATTTTGCAATGGGGTTGGTGACTGCGGCTTTGCAACTAGAACATAGCCGTACCACTTCATCTTTGTCCCAAAGACAAACCGCTTTGGAAGCACAAAATGCTGAATTATTAATTTCGAAAAGCGATTTACAAAACTTATCGAAACAGGCCGTAAATATTCGAGAAGCGGAAAAAAAACGACTTTCACAAGAACTACATGATGATGTCGGCCAAAGCATTATTGGTTTGAGAGCGTTAATTTCCGTATTAGAAAAAAAATTCGATATCGCAAGATTACACCCTGAATTGCTAAATGACATTAAGATAGAATGTGGGAATTTGTATAACAATGCTTATCGGTTAATGTATTGGCTTCGCCCAAAAAACATTGATGATGCGCCTCTCAACATCGCTTTGAGTAAAGAAAACTTCAATGAATATCTTGGCAACAACTTCATCGAATACAATGCCTATGTCACAGAGGACCTAACGGAACTGACTGATACCAACAAAATCACGATTGTACGCATGGTCCAGGAGTGTATCAAAAACACAGTAGAACACAGTAAAGCCGACTCTTGCTCTATCAGTATTGAAATCGAAGACAAGCAAGTACATTTGTCTTTTTGTGACAACGGCATCGGCTTTAATGACAATACCCTAGCTGGTAACTACAGCGATGGACTTTTTATGATTTACAACCATGTCATAGCACTTGGTGGCAGCATGCAAATCCACAATACCAACGGAGCGAATATCGATGTTTGGCTTCCGCTTTAATCAATTATCGACGACAGTGACCGTTTTACACTCTTTTCTGGTCTTTTTGTGCGCATTTTTTGATTCGCTAATCATCAATTTGAATCAAGGCTTGAGTACTCAATTACTGGTTCTACCAACAGCCATTTGGCTACTATTTTCCGGACATACCAATCTACTTTCAAAATTGTTAAGTACCATTTTTGTCCTTTTACTAATGTCCACTATGGAGCTAATCGATTTACATGACAGTGTAATTAGTTTTGGCTTCATGCTACTGATAATTTTGCCATTAAGTCGATTGCTTCCGGTACAAAACAATTTTGAACTCCACACTATTTCTTTACAGATATTGAGCCTAGCTTTTTTTATCACTGTGCATTTTCTTGCACTGAATTATGGCTTAGGCACACTCGAACAATACAGTATGGCTCAAATTAAACTTGCCATACTGGGCAATGTTGCATTCAGCCTGATATTGATTTGGCTATTTAACCTCAGTCATTATTTTATTTCAGACGACCATGAACAACTGCGTGTAAATTTACCCCGCCTAATATTTGCCTTGTTTGTTTTCACTATCGTGCTAATTGGGATCGTGGCTTTATCCGCCGATTACATCAAATACTTAGCTATCTTTAGTATTTTACCAGGGCTTTGGTTTTGTCATAAACACCGCTGGGCCGGATGTGCTGGATTTACTACTGTAAGTAATTTGGTATTACTGGGGTTTATCGCACATGTCATTATTCAATATGACCCGGCACTACCATTGACTCAGAAAGCGCATTTGCTCAATGAACTAGCCACTCAAACGAATCACTTTGAACAATACTCTCGAATAGCACTCGGGATTACGCTGTATGAAGCAGCTTGGTTCCTGTGCTTGTTTAACCTGATTGGAATACTCATCAGTGCGATGTTGTACGAGTTGGACTTGGCGCAGTCCAAATTACTCAATGCTCAATCTAATTTGAGCCTCACCAATACCAGCTTACGTGAAGTGAATCACAACATCCGTAACGTAAATCAATTATTAGTCAACGCGCAAGAGTACGAAAGACAGCAGTTAGCGAAAGAAATCAATATATCGCTGCGCGAAAATATCAAAACCATTGATTCCGCTTTGAGCGTCATTGAATCCGACTGCTCCAATCCAGATACGGCCGATACCTTTCAGAGCCTCAATACATATAGCGGGCATATCCATCGTTCATTGCATGAAATTGTCCATAAACTAAAACCAGAGATGTTAACCCGAGATGGCTTGTATGAAACGCTTAAAGGTGACTATTTCAAAGACAAATTAGCTTTATTTAAAGTGAATTACTCTTTCATATATGATCCAGATTCCATCACTCTTTCAGATAACATCAGTATTGCCATATATCGAGTTGTGCAAGAAGCAGTCAATAATACCATTAAATACGCTGATGCATCCCATTTTACCATTGAGCTCAAAACAACAACTACGGCTTTGTCATTGATTATAAGAGACGATGGCGTTGGCTTTGATCCCGCACACAAAACATCTGGTTTCGGTCTAGAGGGCATGCAACAACGTATATTAGCATTAGACGGAACATTTCAGATTGATACTTGCCCGGGTACGCAAATTAGAATTACGCTTCCACTGACGATTTAAGATAGTCGTCCCTCTATTGTCTATTGAGGTGTGAATAGGTTGCGGTGATATTATGCATTTTACCCTCTCTAAGCTCATAAATAGTATCAGCACTTCTAATCGTCTCAGGCCGATGTGCAATGATAATGCGCGTCATTGAAAGTTGCTGAATGGCGTGATTCACATGCTGCTCAAGTTCGACATCCAAGTGACTCGTGGCTTCATCCAAAAATAAAATTTTGGGTTGTCGGTATAGCGCCCTTGCCAACAGCAACCTTTGCGATTGACCGCCCGATAAGGCATTGCCCATATCGCCTACTAACGAGTTGTAGCCCATATTCATCTGAGATATATCATCATGAATACCAGCCATCACTGCAGCCTCCACAACCTTCTCCATATCCATTTGTGGGTCAAAAAAGCTGATATTTTCGGCCAACGTGCCCGACATTAATTGGTCGTCCTGCATGACTGAGGCCACTTGCTGTCTATAGTGTCGCAAACCGAGATGTTGAATATTCACAGCGTCTGCTTCAATCTTGCCTGAATGAGGTGACAATAATCCCAGCATCAACTTCATTAACGTAGATTTGCCTGTCCCTGATGCGCCGATGATGGCAATGTTATCGCCCGCTTTAATAGATAAGCTAAGTTCATCAAACAGTAAAGGTTCGTTGTCGGCATAGCGAAAGTTAATATTGTTTAGTGTTAATTCACCGGTGATTTCACGAAATGGCTGCTCCGCCCCTTCCTTCTCTTTATCGGTTAAGGCAATATCCGCTAACCTATCCAAATGCAGTGATGTCATCTTGATGTCGATAAGGTTGCTGATAAACCCCGCCATGCGATTGGTAAACTGATTTTTGTATGCCATGAACGCAAAAAGCATCCCCACTGACATACCACCTTCCATCACAGCGAGCGCAGCAAGGTAGACCACTAGGATATTTTCTACTCCGAACAACAACCCATTAATCGTTTGATACGAAATATGCCATTTACCTAAGCGATAGCCTTGATTCACCGCTTCGGTGTATTTGTTTTGCCACAAGTTTAAACGCTGAGTTTGTTGGCCAAACAGTTTGATGCTTTGCATGCCTCGCACAGTTTCCATAAAGTTGGATTGTTCAGCGGCACCTGCGACAATGCTCGATTCGGTGAGTTGATGAACGGGGCGATAGAGAATAATGCGTATGATGGCATACAGTATAACAACACCCAACACCACCAATGCTAGCGTAACATCGTACAAAAACATCATGACCAACACCACAATGGACATTAATCCATCAATGACGCCTTCCACGATTTTGTTGGTAAACAAATCCCGAATACTGTTCAGTGAACCAAAACGCGATACCACATCCCCCATATGGCGCTTGTCAAAGTACTCCATTGGTAAATTGACTAAATGGCGCATCAGATTAGTCGCCATTTGCACGCTCATCGAGGAAGACAAATGCAATACCACCCAACTACGAAACGCATCCGTAATCACCGATACCAGCATCACTAAGCCAAACCCGAGTGCTAACACAACAAGTAACGGCTTATCAAAACTGACTAACACATTATCCACGACCAACTGCGTATAATACGGCGCAGCAAGCATCAAGAATTGCAATATCAAGGATAGAACGAACAGCTTGACTAAAGACGATGTTAAACCATCAATGCGCGTCCAAAATGACGTGATGCTGAGTTTGGCTCGTTCGTCTTTTTTCTTAAATTCCGAAGTGGGCGTTAATTCTAATGCGATACCAGTAAACGACGTATCGACTTCTTTCATTGGAATGACACGCTCACCCATCGCTGGGTCAAGGATAGTAATACTTTTGCTCGAGACTTGCTTAAGCACGACAAAATGATTCATATCCCAATGCAAGATACAGGGCGTCTTTAGGTCCTTAAGCTCATCCAACTCTAAACGAAGTGCCCGACCCACCATGTTTAACTGCTCGGCCAACTGCATTAACTGTTGCAAGTTCGCCCCTTTAAACGAGATGTTGTGACGACTGCGCAAGGTAGATAGATCAATCTTGTGCCCATATTGATTGGCCACCATGGCGATAGAGGCTAGACCGCATTCAGCGGCTTCGGATTGGTAGATCACTTTACTTTACCTATTGATTTACCTAATTCCTGACCTTGATAAATTAATAAATCCATGAAAACACGGCCAAAAAATTTAATAATGAGTGAGCTAAAATGCAATATGAAATATTATTTTTCTTCATCCTTATATAACCAAGACCGAAACCCATTAAAAAAAGATAAATATAACTAAAGATATTTTGATACTGCATATGGGAAAACATGAATAGAGTTGAAGTGGTTATAATGATATAGTTTTTATCAACATCCAACATCATGAGTTTACTTATTAGCCACCCTCTAAAAAAAATCTCCTCTATTATTGGCGCAGCTAAACATATCGAAAAAACAAGCAACACTTTAACATATATACTCCCTTTATTTAGTACATTAATTATTTCAAATATATCATTTTCACCTGATATATTCAGAAACTCTGCAAGGCAATAAAAGATCAAAAAGTAAAAAAACACTACTGCAATAACTTTCCAAAAAAAACCAAAGTCAATATTAAAATTAAAAAATTCATTTGGAAGATTAAATTCATCCCTCTTACTTACAAAAAGAACAATGGGTAACATAATTATAATAGCAATATAATATTCTATATCCTTGTATACATCCCCAGTGATAAAAGGCGATATTAAAAATTTTGACAAAACAACTGATATAAGTTGCAACAAAAGAAATAGAGCTGTCATCTTTAATTTTAAAACAACTGCTTTTTTAACTTTATTGTTTATCATAACGATCTTCCAAGAGCATATAGCATTTGTTAAATAAGAGGAGGCAAAGCCCCCTCTTAGGAGGTATTAGGGTGCTAAATTTGTATCCTCGTCACCCATAGAGCTCCCCCAGTCAACTTCACTTAAAGATTCCGCTGCAGAATCTAATACTTGAGTCACAGCCCAACCGATAGCAGCACCAACAACATAAGGGTTACCACCATTTACTTCTTTAACTTCCTCAAAAGTTAGTTCTTTCATATTATCTCTCCTCGAGACGTTTAAAGTTTGATTTTAAGGTTTAAACACGCCCTTTCAGGCTTATAATCGGCTCAAATAACCAGCTTAGAAGACTGCGTTCTTCAAGCACGATATCGGCGCTTATCGTCATACCCGGTTGTAACGGAACCGATTGACCATAGGCGCTGATACTTTGTGACGCCATAGCGACTTCCACTTTGTACACTGGCGTATTGATAACGACCGGCATATCAATCTCCCCCGGCATCACAATGTAATCACTCGTTTTTATAACTTCCCCATCAAACAACCCAAAGCGTTGATAAGGAAAGGCGTCAAATCTGATTTTGGTGTTTTGTCCTTCGGTAACGAACCCATAAGCACGTGAAGGGACGAGTAAAATGGCACGTAACGCATCACTCTCAGGCATGACAGTCATGACGTATTGCTGCTGTCTCACACTATCACCTACTGATAACCCTATATTAGTGACTTTACCTGTTGTAGGCGCAGTAATTAACCATTCGGCACTAGCTTGATTAGATAATAACTGTTGAGATAAGCGAGACTTCTCACTTTGTAGCAGTGCAAGGCGTTGTTGATGCTCAATAGGTAGGGTAGATAATCGTGCCTCAAGTTCAGCCAACTGATTAATAGCTTGTTGCCCAATGACTTGAAGTTCTGCTATTTGCTGATTCAGTACAATGACTTGCTCTGATTGTGTATCGACATCGTTTTGAGTCACCGCACCTTGCCGTTGTAACCCTGCTAGTCTATCTAATCGGGCTTGTTGAATCGCTAATCGTTTATTAGCAAGTTCAATTTGAGTGGCGGTATAAGCGCGAGTTCTATTATTGCTATTCATTGCCAGTTTTAATGCATTACGCTCTTGCTCAAAGACTATTTCAGCATGACTCATTCGGTTAGTCATCAAATCTAGCTGCTCGCGAGTGGCGTTGACAAGCGCCTCATTTACCGAAAGACCGTCTGACGTTTGCTGAGCGGTAGTGACCAAAGCCAAAGGCTCACCCGCTTGAACAAACTCACCATTGTTTACTAAGAGTTGTGAAACGACGCCTGATGATGGCGCCAGTATTTTTGAGGTGCCTTTGCTTGGGGAGAGATATCCCATGACGGCTTCTTTACGATGGAACTGAGCGTTAACCAAAAACACAATGGCTACAAGAATGATAATCAACAACGAAGAAAACAGCACATAACTCGACACAGGTCTCGCAATCAACACCTCACCATCTAAGCGTGAGGATTGCCCTGTGACTGCGTTTATTCTAAATAGTCCATTATCTTGAATTGTCATGATTAGGGTAAACTCATTTCTCTCTTGATTATTTTTCTTAATGTTAACTATAGATCACCTTATTACTTTTGCAAAAAAAGAAGATTTAAAAAAACAAATAAAATCAATGTTTTAAAAAGAAGACTTAAAAACTGATCCCACAATTCCCTTGCTAGACCTGTCTTTTTCATGAGTGATTTAAGAGAGATGAGTAGATACAATATTGAGACACAAACAAAAAAACCTGCACAAGGCAGGTCTTTTTTGTATATGGCGCGCCCTGCAGGATTAGCTCGCACATCCTGTGCTCGGGGCTATGCCCTGCCTTTGGCACTGCCAAAACGTTCCTGACGTTTTGGTCGAACCTAGGTTCTCACCCTGCAGGGCACCAAATACAACAAAACCCGCAAAAGCGGGTTTTGGTATTTGATGGCGCGCCCTGCAGGATTCGAACCTGCGACCAATAGCTTAGAAGGCTACTGCTCTATCCAGCTGAGCTAAGGGCGCACTGGAAATTGAAATATAACAGGAAATCATTGTAGAAGAAATGGTCGGTGAGACAGGATTTGAACCTGCGACCCCTTGTACCCAAAACAAGTGCGCTACCAAGCTGCGCCACTCACCGACTAGGGTTGCGCATATTAACAGAATGTCTGAATTGGTCAATTTATTTTTGGCAATTTATCCACGATATGAAACAATATACACATATTCATACGTCGCATAGGTTCATTCATGCAAGCCCAACTCATCGATGGCAAAGTCATCGCTCAAAATGTTCGACAAGACGTCGCCTCTTATGTTTCTCGTGCCGTTGCTGCCAATAAGCGCGCACCTGGTCTAGCCGTCGTTTTGGTCGGTTCAGACCCCGCATCCCAGGTTTATGTAAACAACAAACGCAAAGCCTGTGATGAAGTCGGCTTTGTATCAAAAAGCTACGATTTGCCAGCAACCACCTCTCAAGAAGAACTGTTGGCGCTCATAGATGAATTAAACAACGCCGAAGAGATCGATGGCATTTTGGTCCAGTTACCTTTACCGGCTGGTCTAAACGCGGAAGAAATCCTTGAGCGCATCAATCCATACAAAGACGTAGATGGTTTCCACCCTTACAATATTGGTCGCTTAGCACAACGTATCCCTGCAATTAGACCGTGTACGCCTAAGGGTATTATGACCATGATTGAGTCGACCAAACGCGATATCAAAGGCCTTGATGCAGTCATCGTTGGCGCTTCAAATATTGTTGGTCGTCCGATGGCTTTAGAGTTACTTCTTGCCGGTTGTACCGTGACAACCTGTCACAAATTTACCAAGGATCTTAAAAGCCATGTTGAGCGAGCTGACCTGTTGGTCGTAGCCGTTGGCAAACCCAATTTTATTCCAGGCGAATGGGTCAAAGACAATGCCATTGTCATTGATGTCGGTATCAATCGGCTAGACGATGGTTCTCTAGTGGGCGATGTCGAGTTTGCTAAAGCACAAGAACGCGCGGGCTGGATCACACCTGTTCCAGGAGGCGTCGGTCCTATGACGGTCGCTAGCCTGATTGAAAACACGCTCGAAGCGTATGTGAAGGCACAAACACAAAAATGACTCAATCTGCGATTGAGGCGACAAAATATTGGTTAGAGCACATTGTCATCGGGCATAATTTTTGCCCTTTTGCGAAAAAGCCTTTTTGCAACGACCAAATCCGGTATGTTGAATCAAACATCCTCAAACCCGATGCATTGTTTGAACAATTGAAAGCTGAATTTAGTTTTTTAGACACCCATCCAAGTACGGATACGACCCTTGTGATCATGAACGAGACAACCACCTTTGAGGATTATCTCGACTACTTATATTTTGCCGAAAGAGTGCTCGATGACCTGGGCTACTCTGGTACCTACCAAATAGCAAGTTTTCATCCACAATATATCTTTGCCGGTGTCGATGAAGAGGACGCTAGTCATTATACCAATCGCTCGCCACATCCGATGCTTCACATTTTGCGAGAAGGTAGTTTAACTAAGGTACTTGATGTGATGGATGATCCGGAAGGGATCCCAGATAAGAACATCATTACCGCACAAACACTAGGCAAAGAGTATTTTGTTCAGCAACTCAAGCGTGCAACACATGGCTAACATCCATCCGATAGGAAAAATTTGCACGCCTTTCGATGAAAAGTTTGGCATTCCTCGGCAAGCGTCTTTGCTTTCGAAAGTCCAGTCTCACATCATTATCTACCCGGATTACAGCGATATAAATGCCTTTCGAGGGCTAATCGACTACTCCCATATCTGGTTGATTTTTGGCTTTCATCAGGTGCCACAATCTGATTTTAAACCGTTGATCAGACCTCCTCGTTTAGGAGGCAATCAAAAACTCGGTGTATTTGCGTCAAGAAGCCCATTTCGGCCCAATCAATTAGGCATGTCGGTTGTCCAACTTCACTCAGTCAAGCATGCTCAAAATGGCATCACACTCAACATCAGTGGTGCAGATGTCGTGAATCAAACGCCACTGTATGATATCAAACCGTACATTCCTTATGCCGACAGTATCGCTGATGCGGTTGCTGGCGTCGCACCGGACGCACCAGAACCATTACAGGTAATGGTTGAGTGTCATAGTAAAGCATTGCAAATTGGCATCACCTCCCATCAACTTACACAAATATCGCTCATACTGCAAAGCGACCCTCGCCCGGCATATCAAAATCAACCAGACCGAATCTATGTCGTCAGGTTATTTGGATGCGATTGGCACTTTTCCATCATGGATAACGTTTGTCATGTAACAGATGTACAACAAGACTAATTTAGTCCTTTAGCCCAGCCTGAGTTGTGCTAAAATGCAGGCAATTTTTTGACGCTCGCAACGAAGGACATCGATTCAATGCGCACTACACAATATTTGTTATCCACTCAAAAAGAAACCCCAGCTGATGCTGAAGTCATATCACATCAGTTGATGTTGCGATCGGGCATGATCCGCAAAGTCGCATCAGGCTTGTACAACTACCTTCCGACCGGTTTAAGAGTCCTTAGCAAAATTGCGAACATTGTACGAGAAGAGATGGACAAAGCTGGTGCGATTGAAATCCTCATGCCAGTAGTACAGCCAGCAGACTTATGGGAAGAATCAGGCCGCTGGGAAGAGTACGGTCCAGAATTGTTACGTATCAAAGACCGTCATCAGCGCGACTTTGTTCTTGGCCCCACACATGAAGAAGTCGTCACCGCACTTGTCCGCAACGAAATCAGTAGCTATAAGCAACTTCCACTGAATTTATATCAAATTCAAACTAAGTTTCGCGATGAAGTGCGTCCTCGTTTTGGAGTGATGCGTGGACGTGAGTTCTTGATGAAAGACGCTTACTCATTCCATACATCAGATGAGTGCTTACAAACCACATATGATGCAATGTATCAGGCATACTGTAATATTTTTGAACGCATCGGCCTAGAATACCGCCCGGTCATTGCCGATAATGGATCAATTGGTGGTTCTGGCTCTCATGAGTTTCACGTTCTAGCGGATTCTGGTGAAGATGATATTGCGTTCTCAACGGCTTCAGGTTATGCCGCAAACGTTGAAATGGCAGAAGCGGTTGCACCAGAGTCACAAGGTGAAGGTACTCAAGCGTTAACCAAAGTCGACACACCGAATGCAAAATCCATAGCAGACGTCTCAGCATTGCTGAATATCGAACCTATTACAACAGTAAAAACGTTGATCGTACTGGGTGAAGCACAAGAAGATGGGGCGCAACCATTAGTGGCATTAGTCTTGCGAGGTGATCACGAACTCAACGAACTCAAAGCTGAAAAACATCCATTGATTGGGGTGCCATTTGCGATGGCCCCAGAAGAACGCATTTTTGCAGAAGTGGGTGCCAATGTCGGTTCAATTGGTCCTGTTGGATTATCCATACCAATCATTGCCGATCGCAGTGCGGCTGCTTTAGCCGATTTTGTATGCGGAGCTAATATTGATGATGTGCATTATACGGGGACCAATTGGACTCGAGATGTCGGCGAATATGAAGTATTTGATTTGCGCAACGTGGTCGAAGGTGATCCGTCCCCAGATGGTCAAGGTGAAATCGCAATCAAACGCGGTATTGAAGTCGGTCATATTTTCCAACTGGGTCAAAAGTACTCTAAAGCCATGAACTGTGGAGTCCTAACTGATACTGGTAAACACGATACGCTGACTATGGGATGCTATGGTATTGGTGTATCACGCATAATGGCAGCTACCATCGAGCAAAATCATGATAAATTTGGCATTAAATGGCCAGATGCGATTGCGCCATTCAAACTTGTGATAATCCCAATGAACATGCACAAGTCTCATCGTATTAAAGAAGTCGCCGAACAGCTATATTCTGAATGCAAAGAAGCCGGTATTGAAGTGCTATTTGATGACCGTAAAGAACGTCCAGGGGTCATGTTTAATGACATGGAATTGATTGGCATCCCTCACTCTATTGTCATCGGTGAACGCAACCTAGATAACCAACAAATCGAATACAAGTCTCGCCACACTGGTGAGAAGCAATTGTTGGACATCGATAACGCATTAGCATTCATCAAAGAACTTTAATCTTTTTTGTGCTATTGCACCTTTTTCAAGCCATGACTACACTTTGCGGTACTCATGGCTTATTTATGGATGAATGATGCTAAACAAACTGATTGCCCTCATATGCTTAACATGTTCTGCAGCGCTGTTTGCACAACAAGATTCTGTAGAAACGCCGTTACAAAAAGCCAAGCGCGTCGCAGCAGAAACCATTCAGGAAATTGAACAAGCGCCTAGAGCACCTTCTATTTTAGATGCTCGCGATAATGCCGAGCAGCGCTTAGATGAATTGCCTTTTGCCATTTATCAACACAAACAAAATTACTTGCTACCTTTCACCTATGCCAACAACCCAAACTCTGCAGGACAAGTCGATCTCAATCAAGGCAATATAGATAATCAAGAGGCCAAATTTCAAATCAGTATCAAAATCCCAATTTATTCGTTGGGCGATACCAATACAGGGTGGTATTTTGGCTTCACAGCAAAGTCGTTTTGGCAGGTATACAATTCAGAAGTTTCCAAACCGTTTCGTGAAACCAACTATGAACCTGAGCTCATGTATCGTTGGCAAGCGGATTACAGTTTTTTACAATATCGTTTCAATGCAATCGAAATGAGCTTTAATCACCAATCTAATGGCCAATCTGGTTTGAATTCTCGCAGTTGGAATCGCGTGATATGGACCGCTTTATTTAGCGATGTGGATTCAGCGTATTACGTAAGGACTTGGTATCGCATTCCAGAAGATGCCAAAGACAATATTCAGGATCCGACTGGCGATGACAATCCAGATATTTTGGATTTTATAGGTCGAATCGAGCTTGGATACGCCTGGCAATTCTCGCCAAAACACAAATTATTCGCACGTCTACGCAACAATCTTAGAACAAGCGAAAATCGCGGCAGTATAGAGTTCAACTATACTTATAACTTTTCCAAACGCTATGATGTGCTCCTGCAATACTTCAATGGGTATGGTGATAGTTTGATTGACTACAATCGACACCAACAGCGGATTGGTTTAGGCATACAATTACGCTTCTTATAAACAGTTCTTGGTACACTTCAGTGTAACAACTACATTTAATTCAGAACCTTAATTAACGGATTTTGATGGTTATATTCTACTGTTTTCAGTATCTGATGATTTTTGCAAAACGTACATTCTTTGAAACCGCCCCTGACATAATAAAGGGATTTTTTGCCATAAAGGCATGACCGTTCCCCAGCTATCATTATCGTAAGTTTTTACAAGCTCAAAACCAGACGCTGCAAATATTTTTTGCCAAGCAGTGTCGGAATGAAACCGCACACCTTCTCCAGCAGTATTTGCCCCTAACTTCCGAGTAATTTTTTCTATACCTCGTAATGACGTGACCTCATAAATCAATCGTCCACACAAATCTTCAGACAAATAACTTTCATAAATATTTTCTTCAACGAACAACACACCCCCATCTTTTAAAAGAGCATGGGCATCCTTCAAAAAATTAATTTGAGCATCTAATGTCTCTTTATTGGAGTCAGAAATTACATGATGGCAGACCAAATTAACGGTTATGAAATCATATGAACTCAATACTGGGATGTTGCTCATATAACCCTTAATCAGCTTGCTTTTACGATGTTTGACAAAATTTGAGTGAGCCTGCACGCTCGGATCCACAACATCCATAGATTGTATATTGTCATTCAAATTGAGTATTGAGTTGGCAAACGCCCCGATGCCACCACCAACATCT
This sequence comes from Glaciecola sp., assembly GCA_018623155.1. Classification (GTDB taxonomy): domain Bacteria; phylum Pseudomonadota; class Gammaproteobacteria; order Enterobacterales; family Alteromonadaceae; genus Opacimonas. The sequence goes on along the minus strand of JAAZVZ010000006.1, from coordinate 73,676 downwards.
AAACCCAAAGTAAGATTGCGTTGTTGAGTTTGTGCAGCAACGAACTGCGTATCCCAAGATTGTTCATTCGTATCTTTTGACCACTCAACAAAAAGCTCGTCAGATAGCTCTTGCCTCATCATTTATTTGTACCTTCAACCTGTGAATCATTTACTCGTCATAAGAATTCATCTCAGACCGCTATGATGTAAAAATGTCATTTGTACATCATAGATTGGTTATTTGATGAAACATTTTTTATATCTGCTGCAAACTGAATATCTTTAGGGAAGGCGTTACACAATGCTTCACTTTTCCAGTCAGCAATAGTGTCAAACATAATATAAAAACAGTCATAAACCGTGCACTTTTGACTGGTTTCTTAAGGTTCTTCTGTGATTTCTAATTGATTTGGTAAAGGTAGGCTTGAGCAAATAGCTGTGGCTTCTGGTCGCTGAGTTTAAGGTGGTGATTGTTGCTCTAAGAAGGCTACTAAAGCCTTCTTATGAGCAAAAACACAATCTAATAGAGCCTCATCAATATCGGTAAGACAATCATCAGCAGTGCTGAAAGTGATTATCTTAGATCGTAATAATTACTCCCACTCAATCGTTGCAGGTGGCTTACCACTCACATCATACACGACTCTTGAAATACCATCGATTTCGTTGATAATTCGATTGGATACTTTACCCAAGAAATCATACGGTAGGTGCGCCCAATGTGCAGTCATAAAATCAATGGTCTCTACCGCACGCAATGAAACGACCCAATCGTATTTACGCGCATCGCCCATCACGCCAACTGAGCGTACCGGTAAAAACACGGTAAAGGCTTGAGATACCTTGTGATACAAATCGGCTGCGTAAAGCTCTTCGATAAAAATCGCATCCGCTCGACGTAACAAATCGCAGTATTCCTTTTTGATCTCGCCTAACACCCGTACACCTAAACCCGGTCCTGGGAAAGGATGGCGATAAAGCATATCGTAAGGTAGGCCAAGCTCTAAACCAATCTTACGCACTTCGTCTTTAAACAATTCGCGCAATGGTTCAACCAAGCCCATTTCCATGTCTTCGGGCAACCCACCAACATTGTGATGAGATTTGATAACATGCGCTTTGCCTGTTGCAGATCCTGCTGATTCAATCACATCTGGATAAATTGTCCCTTGTGCTAACCATTTGGCATTCACTAATTTGGAAGCTTCTTCATCAAATACACCCACAAATTCATGACCGATGATTTTGCGTTTAGCTTCTGGGTCAGATTCACCTTCTAAAGCTGCTAAAAAGCGTTCTTCAGCATCAACTTTGATAATGTTTAAACCAAAGTGGTCACCAAACATATCCATAACTTGTTGACCTTCATTCAGGCGCAACAAACCATTGTCGACAAATACACAAGTGAGGTTATCACCGATTGCACGGTGCATGAGCATTGCTACAACGGAGGAATCTACACCACCAGAAAGGCCGAGAATGACTTCATCATCACCGACTTTTGTTTTGATACGCTCAATCGCGTCTTCGATGATCGCACCCGGTGTCCATAGTTTTTCAAGGCCACAGATATCCAACACAAAATGCGATAGTAATCGCTCGCCTTGGCGGGTATGCGTTACTTCTGGGTGGAACTGAACACCGTAGAATTTTTTCTCTTCATTGGCCATTGCTGCGAACGGACAACTATCGGTTTGCGCGACTTTGACAAACCCTTCCGGGATAGCAGAGACCTTGTCACCATGGCTCATCCACACATCAAGTAATGCATTACCGGATGTGCCAATGTGGTCTTCAATTTTGTCAAATAAGGCATTAGGAGAGACCACTTCAACTTGTGCGTAGCCAAACTCACGTAGATCTGAGCCTTGAACGGCGCCACCGAGTTGTTCAGCCATAGTCTGCATGCCATAACATATCCCTAATACAGGCACTCCTGCATTAAAAACATATTCTGGCGCACGTGGTGAACCGGTCTCAGTAACTGATTCGGGTCCACCAGATAAAATAATACCATCTGGGGCAAACTCTTTGATTTGAGCTTCGGTAACATCCCATGCCCAAAGTTCACAGTAAACGCCTATTTCACGTACACGACGAGCAATGAGCTGAGTATATTGTGACCCAAAATCGAGAATAAGGATCTTTTGTGAATGAATATTAGTTGTCATTAAATTTCTCTAAAAATTAGCCCATGCGGTAGTTTGGTGCTTCTTTGGTAATGGTGACATCATGCACGTGTGATTCGCCCATACCAGCAGCTGTCACGCGCACAAATTGTGGCTTAGTGTTGAGTTCTGCAATCGTGGCACTGCCAGTCAGTCCCATCGCAGAACGCAATCCACCCATTTGTTGATGAATAATATTGGCAATCGGCCCTTTGTACGCCACTCGACCTTCAATACCCTCTGGTACAAGCTTATCGGCGCTCTTTGAATCTTGGAAATAACGGTCCGAAGAACCTTGAGATTGGTTCATCGCACCCAATGAGCCCATGCCACGGTAAGATTTGTAATAACGACCTTGATACAATTCGACCTCACCAGGAGCTTCTTCAGTACCAGCCAACATAGACCCAACCATGACGCAAGATGCTCCAGCTACAAGAGCTTTTGCAATATCACCAGAGAAACGAATACCACCATCAGCAATAACCGGAATATCGGTGCCTTTCAGAGCATCAACCGCATCACTAATCGCTGTGATCTGAGGTACACCACAACCGGTAACAATGCGCGTGGTACAAATAGAACCAGGACCGATACCGACTTTTACAGCATCAACTCCAGCATCCGCTAGAGCTTTTGCCCCTGCCGCGGTAGCAACGTTACCAGCAATTAATTGCAAATCAGGATATTGTTTACGAACCTTTGCCACTCGGTCAATGACGCCTTGTGAATGACCGTGAGACGTATCAATCAATAATACATCTACGCCTGCTTGTACCAGTAACTCAATGCGCTCGTCCGTACCCGCGCCAACACTGACTGCCGCACCAACTCGCAAACGGCCTAATTCATCTTTACAAGCATTTGGTTTATTTTCTGCTTTTTGATGATCTTTGACGGTAATTAAGCCTTGTAGTTTAAATGCATCGTCAACCACTAAGATTTTTTCAATGCGATGGTCGTGCATTAATTCCAGCACTGTTTCACTCGACGCACCAGGCTTAACCGTAACTAGACGTTCTTTTGGCGTCATGACCGTTTCGATTGAACCCGTCAAATTGGTTTCAAAACGCAAATCACGACCAGTAACAATACCTACGAGATTATTATCGTCATCAATGACTGGAAAACCTGAATAACCCAGACGAGCACTCAAATCATTTACTTCGCCAATGGTCGCGTCTGGGCTCACTGTGACAGGATCAGATACGACACCTGATTCGTATTTTTTGACCTGACGTACATGTTCAGCTTGTTCTTCTGCTGTCATATTCTTATGAATAAAACCAATGCCCCCTTCCTGGGCTAATGCGATCGCAAGACGCGCTTCTGATACCGTATCCATGGCAGCTGAAATCATTGGGATATTTAGGTTGACTTTACGGGTCAAACGGGTTTGTAATGATGCAGTGTGAGGGAGGACCGTTGAGTGGCCCGGAACGATTAAAACATCGTCAAATGTTAAAGCTTCTTGAGCAATTCGTAACATGCAAATAACCTACTTGGAAAGGGTGTTAATTGCGGTGCAATTGTAGTGGTTTTCCCTTTTTTTCACAACAAAATTCTTAAGATAAAGGAAATAAATATACATGTTCGAGTCAAACCGACCAAACCCCGCTCAATCTCAAGGCTCTTCTAGAAATATTCTGAGCATTAGTTCACTCAACAGCATGGCCAAAAACATTCTGATGCGTGAGTTGGGGCAAGTCTGGTTAAGCGGTGAAATTTCGAATTTTGTCGCAGCAAGCTCTGGGCATTGGTATTTTTCGTTAAAAGATAACAAAGCCCAAGTCAAAGGAGCGATGTTTAAAGGTGCCAATAGCCGAGTCGCTAAACAGCCGAAAAACGGCGACAAGATCATTGTTCGTGCTAGTGTGAGTTTGTATGAGCCTCGTGGCGATTATCAAATTATCGTTGAATACATGGAGCAAGATGGCGAAGGCTTACTCAAACAACAATTTGAAGCGCTCAAAAATAAGCTGATGCAAGAGGGCTTATTTGCCACACAAACCAAACAAGCTTTACCTGAACATATACGCAGAGTTGGTGTAATTACCTCAGCAAGTGGCGCCGCTTTGCATGACATTTTGACCGTCTTGGAGCAACGTAACCCAGCGATTGAAGTGATTGTTTACCCTTCACAAGTACAAGGAAGTTCGGCAACAGCACAGATTGTTCGTGCGCTTCACATCGCAAACCAACGCAATGAAGTGGATGTATTGATTGTTGGACGTGGCGGTGGTTCATTAGAGGATTTATGGTGTTTTAACGAAGAACCTGTAGCAAGGGCAATATTTGGGTCACGTTTGCCCATTGTCAGTGCCGTCGGTCATGAAGTGGATGTCACAATTGCCGATTTTGTTGCTGATGTAAGAGCGGCAACGCCATCCCAGGCGGCAGAATTAGTGAGTCAAGATTCACAACGGTTATTTGATAATATAGCACAATATGAGAGTCGACTCAGCCAGGCATTAGGACGATTGCAGAACAATGCTCAACACCGTATTGAGCAACTTACGGCAAAACTTATTCAAAACCACCCTAAATATCGCTTACAACAACAAGCGCAACACCTAGACCAGCTCACCATGCGCTTACAAAAAGAAATCACTGCATCGCTTAATCAAGCCACTACCCGGCTGACTCAAGCAAATCAAACACTGCTGCAGCGCAATCCAAAACATCGTATCGACTTGCAACAATCTCACTTACGTAACTTATCAAGTAGACTGGAACAAGCTCAACACACAACCCTTGGTAATGCGCAAACAGAGCTTAATCGACTTGCTGGCTTACTTAATTCAGTAAGCCCTCTGGCTACGTTAAGTAGAGGATATAGCATCACAAAACAGGGAGAGCGCGTCATCCAACACCCTTCACAAGTCAAAAGTGGTGATGAGATCACCACTCAATTAAAGGATGGAGAGATCCGTTCAATCATTCGATAAGAGGTTATTTTTTCTTGTGATATGCCATCATGCGCTTGCGTTTGCGCATTTGTGATTGCGTTAAAACGTTTTTCTTGCCTTCAAACGGGTTTGCGCCTTCTCTAAATTCTACCTTGATAGGCGTTCCCATAATTTGTAGAGATTTACGATAATAATTCATCAAATACCGTTTGTATGAATCCGGCAAGTCTTGTACTTGGTTACCATGAATCACTACCACAGGAGGGTTATAGCCCCCAGCATGGGCGTATTTCATTTTTACACGTCGACCGCGCACTAAGGGTGGCTGGTGATCGTCTTGAGCCATTTCCATGATCTGGGTCAGCATAGCGGTATTAATGCGCTTGGTTGCCGAAGCATAGGCCTCTTGAACCGATTCAAATAAATGACCCACGCCTGTGCCGTGTAATGCTGAGATAAAGTGACAACGCGCAAAATCGACAAACCCCAAACGTCTATCTAATTCGCGTTTAATGTCGTCTTTGATATCCGAATCAAGCCCATCCCATTTGTTCACTGCTAACACGAGTGAACGACCAGAATTTAATACAAAGCCTAATAAGCTGAGGTCTTGGTCCGTAATACCTTCTCTGGCATCAATCACCAACAACACAACATTGGCTTCTTCTATTGCTTGCAACGTTTTGACGATTGAAAATTTTTCAACGGCGTCGTTTACTTTTTTGCGTTTACGGACACCTGCAGTATCAATCAGAATATACTCTCGTTCATCACGCTCCATCGGAATGAAGATGCTGTCTCGTGTCGTACCTGGTAAGTCATACACCACAACACGTTCTTCGCCCAAAATACGATTGGTCAGGGTGGATTTACCTACATTGGGTTTCCCAACAATGGCAAGTTTTATCGGTAAGCTTTGTAAACGTTGCAGTTGCGCTTCGGCATCTTCGTCAGCATCAATGGTTTCTTCCTGAATTTGCATATCAGGAAACGCCTCGTCCAAAGGTAGTAATGCATTATCGAGTAAACGAGAAACCCCGCGGCCATGCGCGGCTGCAATTTGCGCAATGGTGCCAAGTCCCATGGCATAAAATTCAGCAGATTCGCTGTCGCCATCAATTCCATCGACTTTATTAGCAACAACTTGTACGGTTTTATCTTGACGACGCAAATGGTCCGCAATCAATTGATCCGCAGCAGTGAGCCCAGCACGAGCATCGACCAAGAAGAAAACAACATCAGCTTCATCAATCGCTAACAGTGATTGCTCTGCCATTGCCGCATCGATGCCTTCCTCATCGCCGGTAATACCACCGGTATCAATTACGATGAATTGTCGTCCTTCAAATTTGGCCTGACCGTATTTGCGGTCTCGGGTCAATCCTGGAAAGTCTGCTACCAACGCATCGCGAGTGTTAGTTAAGCGATTGAATAACGTAGATTTCCCAACATTGGGGCGCCCTACTAGCGCGATAACAGGTAACATAACCTTTCCTAATTAAAACTGAGGTGCAAGCAGAGTAAGCTCACCGTCTTGATTGATCACGATCACATTATCATCCATGACGACAGGCGCACTGTAGAAGCCTTTGCCTTCAGCATTGTCTAATATTACTCTAGATTGATAAGTACCTTCACTGGCACTTAAAAAATGCACCGTACCAAACCCATCCGAAATGACCAATGAATCATTCAGTACCGTTGGTGCTGTGAGCTTGCGACCTTTAAGGGCATTTTGTGACCAAAGCTCTACCCCATTACGACGGTCGATAGCAAATACACTGCCCGAAACATCCGTAACAAAAATTGAGTTACCCGATACAACAAGATTCTGATAACTGGCATATTCACGTTGCCAAACCACTCTGCCTGTGCGTAATTCAACAGATACTAAAGAGCCGTTATAAGAAACAATATAGACATTTGCACCGGCAATAACAGGAGTGGTATCGACATCAATAATACGTTCAAGCTCGGTGGCCCCAGCAGGAGTGGTCACTGTAGCTTCCCATGCAACTAACCCTGAATCGGACACACTGACCTGTAATTTACCTGCCGCGGTTCCAACAAAAACCCCGCCGTTGGCAGCTGTAGGTTGAGAAATCCCGCGCAAAGAGAGAGGTGGCACTTCAGATTCATGCGTCCACTTTTCTTCACCCGTTGCCAAATCTAACGCAAATAAACGGCCTGCAGTCGTATTGACATAAACCATGCCATCACCAAACGTCGGTTTGGCTAAAATCTCACCCACGACAGTCTGATCAAACGTTATTTCACCCGTTTCTTGGCTCAAAGCTAACACTCGACCGTCCTCAGTACCAAGCCATACATTGCCGTTAAAAGCAGCTAAGCCTCCAGCTACTTTGGCGGATTCACCACCTGAGAACCAACCGCTACTAGTTCCCACGTTCGTCTGCCAAATGGTTTTGCCAGAAGTATCCAGTGCTAATACCAAGCCTTGGCGATCGGCAACAAATATCGTACCGTCTACGACAACCGGCGATAATCGAGAGAAGAAATCTTCCGTACCTTTGCCAATATCACGCTGCCATACTGTATTGACAGCGAAAGCCGGCTCCAACGGGGCTAAAGTGAGTACTTCAAGCTCTTCTTCACTTTTGAAAACATCGGTGACCGGTTGTAAAACACTACAACCACCGAGCATGAGCAAACCCACTAGCGACGTTGCAAAGCGTAATTTGTTGCCATTCATGAAGCATTACTCGCCATTTGATTTGCTAAATCATCCAAACGCATTTGAACTGATTGGTCATCTTGTGCTGCTAAAGAGCGGACATAAGCATCACGTGCACCAGATAGATCGCCTTGAGCAACGAGAACATCGCCGCGAATAGCTTCTTGCTGTGCAGTAAATGCCGTCCCTGTAATCGCATCAAGGGTAGTAATCGCCTCGCCATATTGCGTCAATTGCAACTGAACACGAGCTAAGCGCACACGTGCAACGTTTTGTAAGGTTGTGTCAGCAGTAGAGACTATAATTTGCTGCAATAGTTCTGCAGCTTTGGCATAGTCATCGGCTTCGACTGCTGCTTGCGCGCCAATAAATCCAGCCAGTGCAACATAAGCCGTGTCATTATTGTTTGCGATAAAATCTTGTGTCGCCGCCACACGATCATCGCTCGCAAGCGTTTGAATCATATCGTTATAGGCGGCAGATGCAGTTTCTTTAGCTGTAATTTGTGACTCATCATAGTAACGCCAGCCCCACAGACCACCTAGACCGAGTATGGCACCAAAAATAATGGCAGTACCATTGTCCTTCCAAAAACGTTTGATCGCTTCGACTTGTTGTTCTTCTGTTGCGAATTGTTCCATAGCAAAAATAACCTTTTTAGTTGCTAAAATATTGAGTTAAAACGCTGGTTAATTCTGTTAAATCCACCGTTGTTTGTGGCTCATCGCCACGCATATATTTGATAGTTACTCTTTGTTCAGCCGCTTCTTCTGCGCCGAGTAACAACGTCACAGCAGCCCCTGAGGCGTCTGCGCGTTTGAGTTGTTTTTTCATATTGCCACCACCGCAATGTTGCATCACACGCAGAGTAGTTAAATCACGGCACGATTCACTGACCTGCATAGAATAGGCATTGACGTCATCTCCTAACGCCGTAACATAGACATCTACTGGTGCGGCAACCGAATCAGTTAAACCAAGTTCAGTGAGGAGAAGGACAATCCGCTCCATGCCCATCGCAAAACCTACAGCAGGGGCTGGTTTGCCACCGAGTTGTTCGACCAAACCGTCATACCGACCTCCCGCACAAACCGTACCTTGTGCACCTAGTGCATCAGTCACCCATTCAAATACTGTCGCATTGTAATAATCTAAACCGCGAACGAGTTTGTCATTGACGGTGTATGAGATACCCAAATCCGTCAATCGTTCACATAATTGAGCAAAATGGTTTGCAGACTCTTCATCCAGATGCTCAGATAGTTTAGGCGCATTCGCAACGACAGCTTGAACTTGTGGGTTTTTACTGTCCAAGACTCTTAATGGGTTAGATTCTAAGCGACGTTGTGAGTCTTCATCTAGCGCATCAAAATGTTCTTGTAAGTATTCAACTAAAATACCTTTGTACGCCTCACGTGCAGCATTCGAACCCAGTGAATTGATCTGAAGCTCGACTTTGTCAGAAATACCAAACTGATTCCACAAGCGAGCACTCATCGCGATGATTTCTGCATCGATATCAGGACCTGCAAGACCATATGTTTCGACACCAAATTGATGAAACTGACGGTAACGTCCCTTTTGTGGACGCTCATGACGGAACATTGGACCTAGGTACCAAAGACGTTGTTGTTGGTTATAAATTAACCCATGTTGATTGCCTGCACGCACGGCACTGGCGGTCCCTTCAGGTCTGAGAGTGAGTGAGTCACCATTGCGATCATCGAAGGTATACATTTCTTTTTCGACGATATCAGTGACCTCACCAATGGAGCGTTTAAACAGTTCGGTACTCTCGACAATTGGCATTCGGATCTCTTGATAGCCGTATGCCGCAACAGTATCGCGTAATATCGACTCAACGTATTGCCAAATACCTGATTCATTAGGCAAGCAATCATTCATCCCTCGGATGGCTTGTAACGTTTTGGCCACTGTGTCTCTCACATGGTATAACAAAAAATAAAGCCCATATTATATGGGCTTTACGTAATTAGGTATAGTGTTAAGTGTGTAAATTCGCAACTTGCTATACTTCAGTGACATCAATACGCTTGGTAGGGTCAAGTTGTGAAGCTTTTGCACGAATTTTTTGTTCTAAGACGTCAACTAAATCGTTATTTGCAATGCGCTCGCGTTGACGCTTTCCATCTTCATAAAAACCACTCATATTGCGAGCACCGGTTAAGCCTAAATCTGAAATTTCCGCCTCACCAGGACCATTAACCACACAACCAATGATTGATACGTCCATTGGAGTTAAGATATCTTCTACTCTTTGCTCGAGCGCGTTGACAGTGTTAATGACATCGAACTCTTGTCGAGAACAACTTGGGCATGCGATAAAGTTGATCCCACGAGAGCGAATACGCAGTGATTTGAGGATATCAAAACCCACTTTGATTTCTTCAACTGGGTCAGCAGCTAATGACACGCGCAAAGTATCACCGATACCCTCAGCAAGTAACATGCCTAGCCCAACCGCGCTTTTCACAGCTCCAGCTCGTTGCCCTCCGGCTTCGGTTATCCCTAAATGCAAAGGTTGATTAATTTGCTGTGCCAATAAACGATACGCTCCCACAGCTAAGAAAACATCGGATGCTTTAACCGAGACTTTGAACTGGTCAAAATTAAGCTTATCCAAAATATCAACGTGTCGCATTGCTGATTCAACTAATGCCTCTGGCGTTGGCTCTCCGTATTTTTCTTGTAAATCGCGTTCTAATGAACCGCCATTCACGCCAATCCGAATCGGGATCCCTTTGTCTTTGGCACAATCAACAACCGAACGAACACGCTCCATATTACCGATGTTACCAGGATTAATCCGCAGACAATCCACACCATACTCAGCAACTTTAAGCGCAATTCGATAATCAAAATGAATATCCGCGACCAAAGGAACTGAAACTTGTTGACGAATTTGTTTAAAGGCTTCAGCCGCATCCATAGTGGGAACTGAGACTCTTACAATCTCTCCGCCCACAGCCACAATACGGTTGATTTGCTCAACTGTCGCTGCAACATCAGTCGTTGGCGTATTGGTCATTGATTGAACAGCAATAGGCGCTCCGTCACCAATAGGGACCGAGCCAACGTTGATCCGGGTAGATTGACGACGTTTAATTGGGGATTGGTTAAACATAACTACTGTGCCTCCAATGGCAAACTGAATCGTGCTGTGCGGTTATCTGGAAAACGTGACAAATCAACAGGTGTTCCATCATAACTAATCACAACGCCAGCTGGTGCTCCTAGCACCACTGAGAATGGGGCTACCCCAGAAACTGGCATGACTCGTCCAGCCTTTTTTACACCATAAGCAATATCGTTTCCGGTAGCATCGGTAATCTTTACCCAACAGTCTTCAGCAAAAGTAAACACTATCTCAATTGTGGTGTTTTCTACGTCAGCCTCAGGTTCATTACTCACATCAGCAAGTATTGGTTCATCCAAATCTGGATCAGCATTTTCTAGCGCGGCAATCACGGTGGCAATATCTGGAACAACTTGTGGTTGTTCAGCATCCTCTGAAGCAACTTCTGAAGCACCCTCTGAAGCATCTAATATGAATTCAGAGGCATTTGGTTCACCTACTATTTCATTTGATTGAAGAGTACTTGGTCCTTCTGACGAGAAGGACCCTACTGCGGGCGATTCTTCTAATGGCTTTTCGATTACCGATGGCTCTTGCTCAGTTGATGGCTTTACTGTGGCTGAAGGTGTTACTGACGCTGATAGTTTTACTGACGCGGGTGACTCTTGTACCGTTGGGTTAGAAGGCACAACAACCAGAGTATTTGTTTGTGTTTGCTGATACCACCAAGTGATGATCAGAAAAACCAATATAGCAATAACACCATAAGTCACTAATATCCAACGAGAATCAACATTTTCACGAGCCACTTTTCGTGAAAATGAAATCATTGGCGCGTTGTACTGTGCATCGTCGGCGTGAGCAGAATTATACTGTTCTACGAGTTTTTCACCGTCTAATTCTAGGATTTTGGCGTAAGCGCGAATGTAACCTTTCACAAACGTCGGAGCAATATCCGACAACGCATTGTCGTTTTCCAATGCATGGAGAATAGGCTCTTTCAAACGAAGTTGTTGTGCAATTTTTGATACGGACAACTGTTTTTGTTGCCGAGCCTTGTGCAACTGTTGACCAACTGTCGTCGATACTGGTTCGAGCTCATTTTGCTCAATCATTCCTAATAAATCCTTGGTTAAGGTTGACTTACAATAATTTTTTGGCCGATTGATAAACGTGAAATATTGACAAGGTTATTCCATTTTATCAATTGGTCGACACTCACATTATATTTTAATGACAATCGATACAGAGTTTCGCCTGATTTCAATTCATGAACGATTATACCATTTGTATCCACATCATTTTTTGAATTCGCAGGTGAGCGGTGTTGGCTTGCTTGCGTATTATCGATAACCGCTTCATCGAGACTCACCTTTTGAGCATTTGGATGCTGAGCAAAACGCTCGCGTAATGTTTGCGCATAACGCTTAGCTAACATTCTATCAGATTGACTTTGAGCTATTTGATAGCGCAAGAATACCGAATCCGCAGTAATGCCTGTCACCGCTTCCCATCGCTCAAGAGTCGCTTTAGCATCCTCATATTGGCTCTGACTTGCTTGTAGCTCGGCCAACAGGGCAAGTACTGTGACACGTCTAGGTTGATGATTCAGAGATTTTTTAAGATAAAAAATCGCCTCTAGAATATCGCCTTTACTTTGTTGGCAGACTGCTGCATTTTCATATGTCTCGGCAGCCGCAATAAAATCTCGAGCATTCACTGCTGCAAGAAAACGTTGTTCCGCAGCATCGTATTCGCCTTGCAAACACAAAAATGCCCCGTAAGAATTACTGATTTCAGGATCGTTTGGCGCCAGACCAAGTGCCGTATCGTATGACGCACGTGCAAGCTTTATTTCACCTACTTGTTGATAATAATAAGCCAATCCAAAATGCGCATCAGCATAGCGAGGAGCAAAGGATAATGCCCTATCCAAATTAAACTTAGCCTGAGAAAAATTGCCTGCCTGCAAATACGACAAGCCCAGTGATAACCGGGTTTTCGCAGCGCCTAACGGGTCGGTAACAGTATTCGCTTCTTCTTCCAAGGTGCTGCCACAGGCCATCAATGCGATGGATACCAACGCTACTAATATACCTCGCATGAAAACTCCTTGATTGTTTTATCTGACTCTTCTATTTATCTATTCTAACGTCAATAGCAGGACCGTTCATCTGTTTTTTTAACATGCGCTTAGTACGGTCTACAACATCGCCAACAAGCTGACCACATGCTGCATCAATGTCGTCACCACGTGTCTTGCGCACCATGACTGTGTAACCGTCCGCCATAAGGACTTTGGCGAATCGATCGATTCGAGAATTACTCGAACAAGTATATGGTGAGCCTGGATATGGGTTGAATGGGATTAAATTAATTTTGCACGGGGTATCTTTGAGTACTTTACTCAGAGCATGAGCTTGATCTGTCGAATCATTGATATGGGAAAGCATGACATATTCAATGGTTACCTTACCTTGATTGGCTTTGGATTTTTGTAAGTAGCTACGAACCGAACGCAAGAACGTCTCTATGTTGTATTTTTTGTTAATCGGTACAATTTCATCACGTAAGGTATCGTCCGGCGCATGCAACGAAATAGCCAATGCGACATCAATCTGGTCGGCTAATTTGTCTAAGGCAGGCACAACTCCTGAGGTAGATAAGGTCACTCGACGCTTGGATAAACCAAAACCATAATCGTCCATCATGAGTTCCATGGCTGGCACGACATTTTTGACATTCAATAATGGCTCGCCCATTCCCATCATCACAACATTAGTGATTGGGCGCTGTTTAGTGTCTTTTGACAAACCTAAGGTAGTGGCTACACGCCATACTTGCCCAATGATCTCACTGACGCGCAAGTTGCGATTAAAACCTTGTTGTGCAGTCGAACAAAACGTACATTCTAGGGCGCAACCAACTTGAGAGGATACGCACAAAGTCGCTCGGTCCGTTTCAGGGATCCATACCGATTCGACTTCTTGCCCACCTTCTAGGGTCAAAGCAAATTTTATCGTACCGTCTGAAGCATTTTGTTGATAAGCAATCTCTGGCGCTTTAATTTCAGCATGTGCTTTGAGTTTCGCCTTCAATACCTTGTTGATATTAGACATCTGGTCAAAATCACTGACACCATGATGGTAAATCCACTGCATAATTTGATCAGCTCGGAAGGGTTTTTCATCAATACTCGACAAAAACTCTCGCATCCCAGCGCGATTCAAATCCAATAAGTTGGTCTTAACCGTATCAGTCATTTCGTTTATCTCAGTAGCGGTGGCAAACAGCCTGTATTAATTGCTATTTTAAACTAAAAAGGGAGCCTAAGCTCCCTTTTATCAATGTTGTTGTGCTTAGCGAGTGCGTGGGCAGATTTCTTCTTCTGAGAAGAAATATGCAATTTCGCGAGCTGCTGATTCTGGTGCATCTGAACCGTGCACTGCATTTTCGTCAATAGACTCAGCATAATCAGAACGCAAAGTACCTGCAGCGGCATCAGCTGGGTTAGTTGCACCCATGATTTCACGGTTTTTAACAACGGCGTTCTCACCTTCGAGCACTTGAACCATCACTGGACCAGAAGTCATAAAATCCACTAACGCACCAAAAAATGGGCGTTCTTTATGCTCAGCATAAAAACCTTCAGCCTTCTCACGTGATAAGTGAACCATCTTTGATGCAACGATTTTTAGACCGGCACTTTCAAAACGGTTGTAGATAGCACCGATAACGTTTTTAGCAACCGCATCCGGCTTAATAATTGAAAAAGTTCTTTCTAAGGCCATTATTGGCTCCCCTGTAATTCTTTGGTCTAACAAAATTTTCGCAGATTATAGCAAACCCGTACAAAAACTCGAATATTTTCTTTAATGATCTTCTGCAGCGTGATTAATGGTGTATTTTGGAATTTCCACAACCAAATTTTCATCCTGAACGATGGCCTGACAACCCAAACGCGACTCAGGTTCAAGCCCCCACGCTTTATCCAATAAGTCATCTTCTAATTCATCCGATTCAGCCAGTGAATCGAATCCTTCACGAATAATCACATGACAAGTCGTACATGCACAGACTTTTTCACAAGCATGCTCGATACCGATGCCATTACTTAATGCAACATCCAGCACACTTTCGCCCTTTTTGGCTTCTAACACTGCACCGTCTGGGCAAAGTTCATCATGAGGTAGAAATATGACTTGGGTCATGGCCGTCTCCTGCTTATTCGTTTTTAGATGTCTTGGACTTGTTTAC
Organism: Glaciecola sp.; assembly: GCA_018623155.1. GTDB lineage: Bacteria > Pseudomonadota > Gammaproteobacteria > Enterobacterales > Alteromonadaceae > Opacimonas. The sequence continues at coordinate 58,569 of JAAZVZ010000006.1, read as the reverse complement.
CGGCTAATGCCTGCTGTATGGATATATCCATACGACGAGCGGCAAAGGCTTGAGAAGCATTATCCACTATTTCAATGTGTTCTTTGATCGCGTCAGTACTTTGCTCTTGTGCGACCTGCGCAAGAGTATCCATGCTTTGACGCAATTGTGCAAACTCTTCTTCACTCAACAACCCTCGATGTTCATCAAGCGCTGCCTCAAGCGCCTCAAGCACTCGAGCGGCTTCGACTTGCTGTTCTTTTAACATGCGCTGCTGCATATCGTCTTTGGCATTGGCCATAGATGCTTTGAGCATTTGTGCAATTTGTTCTTCTGCCAAGCCAAATGAAGGTTTCACTTGGATCTCCGCTTGCACACCTGTGCTTTTTTCTTGCGCGGTTACATTGAGTAAGCCATCTGCGTCCACTTGGAACGTCACTCTTATATGTGCTGCCCCGGCGGTCATGGGTGGTATTCCTGTTAACGTAAATTTGGCTAGTGAACGACAATCATCTACCAGCTCACGCTCACCTTGCAGTACATGGACCATCATCGCCGTTTGTCCATCCTTAAAGGTGGTAAATTCTTGCGCTTTTGCAACCGGTATGGTGGTATTGCGAGGGATGATTTTTTCAACCAAACCGCCCATGGTTTCAATGCCCAATGACAGCGGCAGTACGTCTAATAACAGCATCTCATTATCGGGCTTATTTCCAGCAAGGATGTCTGCTTGGCTCGCTGCACCAAGAGCAACAACCTGATCAGGATCAATCGAAGTCAATGGTTCTTGACCAAAGAATGCTCCGACTTGTTCTCTAACCAAAGGGACTCGCGTAGAGCCACCTACCATGACCACAGCCAGTACTTCATCTGCACTGACTTCTGCATCTTTTAACGCTCTGCGACACGCTTTTACCGTCTGCTTAACCAATGGGGTAATTAAGTCATCAAACGCTGTACGATCTAACGAGGCGTCAAATGATTGTCCATCTAACTCAATGGTTTGTGTGATACTCTGTCCATCACTTAATGCTTGTTTGGTCGCTTTGGCTAGGGAAACCAAGCGTCTGTAATGTGCTTTTTGCAATGATTCGGATAAGCCCCAACGAGTGGTCCAGTGATGGACAATAGCATGGTCAAAATCATCACCACCCAAGCTCGCATTACCACCAGTTGAAAGGACTTCGAACACCCCTTTGTGCAATCGTAAAATACTGATGTCAAATGTACCACCGCCCAAATCATAGACCGCAATTAAGCCTTCCTGTCCGGAATCTAAACCATAGGCAATCGCTGCAGCCGTCGGTTCATTCAGTAATCTTAAAACGTGTAAACCCGCTAATTTAGCGGCGTCTTTTGTACTTTGCCTTTGTGCGTCATCAAAGTACGCAGGGACCGTTATCACGGCGCCCGTTAACTCATCGCCCAGCGATGCTTCAGCACGATCGCGTAAATGACGTAAAATATCTGCTGATATCTCAACTGGATTACGCGATTTACCATCGGCTAAAAGAGCAACACCGTGGCTTTGTTGAACAAAGTGGTAAGGTAAATTTGGCCAAGTTGCCAGGATCTCATCTTGTGATTTGCCCATAAAGCGTTTTACCGACACGATGGTATTCACAGGATCTTGATTGGCTTCAGCTTGAGCAGGATAACCGATTGTTTTCTCACCACCGTGATAGCGAACCACTGATGGCAATAGGGCACGCCCTTCGCTATCAGGTAACGTTTGTGGCTGACCGCTGCGCACTGTGGCAACCAAAGAGTTTGTGGTTCCAAGGTCAATCCCCACCGCAAGTTTGCGTTGATGAGGCGCTGCACTCTGTCCAGGTTCTGCGATCTGCAATAATGCCATATTAAAAATCGTCCAATTTGTCTAATTGCGCGTCTATTTGCGCGGAGAATTTGTAGATAAAGGTGAGTTTTCGGATTTCATTTGCAATGTCTTCATTGTTCGATTGTTCGTCTTCAAACAAAGATGCTAGCCCTGTCAGTTTATCTTTGATATTAGCTTGGATCTCAGTCTGCATCTCTTCCAGTGCGGCTTCATCAGAGCTGATTTCCTCGAGCGTTTCACGCCACTCCATTTGTTGCATCAAAAACTCAGGATCACCTAATGTATGTTGTTCATGGTCAATGACTAACCCACGTAAACTCAACAGATGTTGTGCGCGTGATAGGGGGTGTTTTAGTACACTGTACCCATCGTTTACCTGAGCATTTTTTTGCATAGCAATGCGTTGCTCTTGTGCAGATGCGGTAGCAAATTTGTCTGGGTGTGTGAGCTTTTGTAATGTCTGATAAGAAGACGCTAACGCGTGAGTATCAAGCGTTAGCGTTTCTGGAAGATTAAAGAGTGAAAAATAATTCATGGTCTATAGGTTGAGTAAGCTAACAGGTGTGTCGTCACACGTTAAAGCTTTCGCCGCAACCACACTCACCATTCGCATTAGGATTGTTGAATTGAAAGCCTTCGTTAAGTCCTTCTTTAGCAAAATCCAACTGTGTGCCATCTAGATAAACTAAGCTTTTACCATCAATGATAACCTTAACCCCATTATCTTCAAATACGGTATCGTCTTCATTTAGCTCGTCAACAAATTCTAAGACATAAGCCAGTCCTGAGCACCCAGTGGTTTTTACACCCAGACGTAAACCGAGGCCATGCCCTCTGTTTTGTAAAAAAGCAGTCGCTCGCTGTGCCGCTGCGTCAGTTACTGTGATAGCCACTTATCTCTCCTGTAACACTTTATTTAATAAATCTAAATTAAGCGTTTTTCTTTTTGTAATCTGCAACCGCTGCTTTAATCGCATCTTCAGCGAGGATAGAGCAATGAATTTTGACTGGAGGTAATGCTAGTTCTTCAGCGATGTCAGTATTTTTGATGGTCGTCGCTTCATCTAATGTTTTACCTTTTACCCATTCAGTAACAAGAGAACTCGAGGCAATAGCTGAACCACAACCATAGGTTTTAAATTTAGCATCTTCGATGACGCCGTTCTCGCCAACTTTCAGTTGTAACTTCATTACGTCACCACATGCGGGCGCACCCACCATGCCTGTAGCAACAGTTGGGTCGTTTTTGTCGAAACCGCCAACATTACGTGGATTTTCATAATGGTCGATGACTTTTTCACTGTATGCCATAATTACACCTTTACCTTATTAACCTTTCGAAATCATTAAAATTCTTACTATTGGCTTTCACCAACATTTTATCAGCTTAGTGGTGAACCCACTCGACCGACGCAAGATCGACGCCGTCTTTGTACATGTCCCACAATGGAGACATTTCACGTAATTTATCAATCGCGTTGCGGATAACATCAATCACGTAATCGATTTCCTCTTCTGTCGTAAAACGGCCAAAGCTGAATCGAATTGAACTATGTGCTAATTCATCATTGAGACCTAATGCACGCAATACATAGGACGGTTCTAGTGATGCTGAGGTACATGCTGAACCAGAAGATACAGCCATGTCTTTCAATGCCATAATCAATGATTCACCTTCTACGTAGGCAAACGACACATTGAGGTTATGCACAACACGTTGGTCTAAATCACCGTTCAGATACACCGCCTCAATATCTTTGATACCATTCCACAAACGATCGCGCAATGCACGCACACGCTCATTCTCTGCTGCCATTTCAGATTTAGCTATCGCAAATGCTTCACCCATACCGACGATTTGGTGGGTGGCTAGTGTCCCGGAACGCATACCACGCTCATGGCCACCACCGTGAATCTGCGCTTCGATGCGGACGCGAGGCTTACGACGAACATACAATGCACCAATGCCTTTTGGACCATAAGTCTTATGACCTGAGAAAGACATCAAATCCACTTTTAAGTTTTGTAAATCAATTTCCACTTTGCCGGTAGACTGCGCAGCATCGACATGGAATAACACTTTGCGACTGCGACATAACTCACCAATAGCCGCGATGTCTTGTATGACACCAATTTCATTATTGACGTGCATGATCGTTACCAAAACCGTGTCGTCGCGCATGGAATTGGCCAAAACGTCAAGGTCGACTAAACCATTACTCATTGGCTCTAAGTAAGTGACTTCGAAGCCTTCACGCTCTAATTGACGGCACGTATCCAAAACCGCTTTATGCTCAGTTTTTAACGTAATGACGTGCTTACCTCTTTTGTGGTAAAAATGTGCAGCACCCTTGATCGCCAAGTTATTCGATTCAGTCGCACCTGAAGTAAATACGATCTCGCGAGGGTCAGCGTTAACCAAGTCCGCAATTTGATTTCGGGCAATATCGACCGCTTCTTCTGCGACCCAACCAAAACGGTGTGAACGCGAGGCAGGATTACCAAAGTTACCTTCCATTTCCAAGCATTCTGCCATTTTTTTAGCCACTCTCGGGTCAACAGGCGTTGTTGATGAGTAGTCTAGATAAATGGGTAATTGTAATTCACTCATGGTTGCTCCACTTACAACTGTATATTCACGTTGATTTTTTGGTTTAATTGGTTGTTTCTTTCTGAGGCCTGATGGGCATTTTGGCGTTCAACAAGCTCGCCAAGGCTAATGCTATCTAAGAACTCACTAATTCGCTCAGACAAATCGTGCCACAAATTATGTGTTAAACACTTTTCACCGCCATGGCAATCTGCTTTACCGGCACATTTTGTCGCATCGATACTCTCATTAACGGCTGCGATCACCTCACCCACCGCAATGTCTTGCGGGTGGCGTCCTAGTCGGTAACCTCCGCCAGGACCACGAATACTCTCAACCAAGGATTGTTTGCGTAATTTGGCAAACAACTGTTCAAGGTAAGACAGTGAAATCTCCTGTCTTTGAGAAATATCCGCAAGGGGTACTGGTCCGTCAGTAGAATGTAAAGCAACGTCAAGCATTGCAGTAACCGCATAGCGACCTTTTGACGTTAGTTTCATCATCACACCTCATTTCATGTAATGGCGTAATTGTACAATTCCGACTAAAATAGTCAAGTATTTATCCTACTATTTTAGTCAAGTATTGTTAATAAAATGTAACGTTAAATACGCGGGTCAAAATCTTCTGATTCTTGGTTCGAGGTTGGCTCAATGCCAGAATCGACAAAGTCCTGTAAGTCAACTTTCGGCAGGTCTTGAGTACATACATCGCCACCCATATCTTGGATTGCTTGACACATTTCGATCACTTTATTATCCATTTGATGAACGTGTTCTAACAACAAGCCAATGGCATTGGCAACGGGATCAGGGTTTTCATCGGACACGGCGTACGCATCAAATCCATATTTCTTGGCGATTTTGGCACGCTCTCCAGATTCATCAACGCTGGGTTTCGCTACAATGATTCGCCCAGGGATACCAACCACGGTTGCATCGGCTGGCACGTCTTTCACCACAACTGAGTTACTGCCAATTTTTGCGCCTTGCCCCATCGTAATCGGTCCAAGTACTTTCGCCCCTGCACCCACTACCACATTATCCTCAAGGGTTGGGTGACGTTTACCGGCTTTCCAACTGGTCCCGCCCAGTGTCACACCATGGTAAAGAGTAACGTCATTGCCAATGTTGGCAGTTTCCCCTATTACGACGCCCATACCGTGATCAATAAACACGCGACGTCCCAATGTAGCACCTGGATGAATTTCTACACCGGTAATAAATCGACCAATATTGGATAAGGTTCTAGCTAACCAATACCAACCCCAGCCCCATAACTTATGATTTAGGCGATGTAACCAGATAGCATGTAATCCAGGGTAATTTGTAATAATTTCCAGAGCATTACGCGCAGCTGGATCGCGGGCATAGACGCTTTTAATATCTTCTCTAATAGAACGGAACATACCAGTCTCTTTAGTTATTTTTTATCGATTGAGCTCAACATACCACGTAAGATATTTAATTCGTGACGCTCAGGACGTGCTCGATTAAATAAACGACGCAGTTTTACCATGACTTGGCCTGGATGATTTTCAACCACAAATCCAGTCTCCTTTAATGTACTCTCAAGATGAGCATAAAAACGCTCTAAATCTTCAGCTAAAGGATACTCCTGTTCCACATCAGGATACTCGTTTTGATTAAGATGCCCCATACGAATTTCGTAGCATAAGGTTTGCACTGCAGCGGCTAAATTCAGCGATGAATATTCTGGGTTGGCTGGAATGCAAACATGATAATGACATTGTTGTAATTCTTCATTGGTCAGTCCGTTATTCTCGCGGCCAAATACTAATGCTACCGGTCCTGAGTGAGCCTCTTTTACCATACGAATCCCACACTCTCTTGGCTCAAGCATCGGCCAAGGCAATGTCCGCGAACGTGCAGAAGTCCCCACCACCAAGGAGCAATCTGCGATCGCTTCTTCTAACTTCGAAACCGTTGTCGCATTGGCGAGTACATCACCAGCACCTGCAGCTAGAGCACTGGATTTTCCGTCGGGTGCAGATACCGGATCGACCAAGACCAGTTGACTTAGGCCCATGGTTTTCATTGCTCGAGCAGTTGAGCCTATGTTTCCTGTATGAGAAGTATTCACTAATACAATCTTAATGTTTTCAAGCATATCGAATTAAGGTCATCGCTAAAAGTAGGCGCAAATTCTAGCATAAGGCTACTCAAGACAAAAATTATCTTTGCGCGTTGTGTTATCATGCGTGTATAATATCGAAGTTATAAATGTTTTGGTCGATGAGTACCAATCCAGTTCTTTGACAATTGAATCTTACTGATAAGCGAGACCGTGATGCATCCAATGCTCAACATCGCCGTTCGTGCCGCGCGCACGGCAGGCAACATTATTACCCGTGGCTTTGAAAACCGCGATGATTTAAACATTGATATGAAAGGGGCTAATGACTTTGTCACCAAAATAGACAAGGAAGCGGAAGCTGCCATCATCAGTAAGATTCAACAGTCCTACCCTGACCACAGTTTCCTTGGTGAAGAATCCGGTGAAACGATTGATAATGAAGATTATCAGTGGATCATTGACCCACTCGATGGTACAACTAACTTTATCCAAGGCATTCCTCACTTTGCCGTATCTATTGCCTTAAAAATCAAAGGTAAACTTGAAATTGCAGTTGTTTTTGACCCCATTCGTGGTGATTTATTTACGGCAACCAAAGGACAAGGTGCCCAGTTAAACGGCTTCCGAATTCGTTGTGGCAAACGTCGTGAATTAAGCTCAGCAATTATTGCGACGGCTTTCCCTTTTCGTGACAAAGCTCGCATAGCTGACTACATGTCAAAGTTCACTCCTATTTTAGTCAAATCAGGTGATATCCGTCGCTCTGGTTCGGCTGCCTTAGATTTGGCTTACACTGCAGCTGGCAAATACGATGGGTATTTTGAAGCAAAGCTTAAACCATGGGATATCGCCGCGGGTATGCTAATCGTCCGTGAAGCTGGCGGTGTGATCACTGACTTTAATGGTGGAGAAAGCATGCTTATTTCAGGAGATGTTGTCTGTGGTAACCCAAAGATCACTCAACAGTTGTTGAAAGATTTGGCAAATTAATACGACTTAATTTGATAGCCCCAAAAAAAAGCGATGCTCCTTTCAACAGCATCGCTTTTTTATATTTCTTTTGTGTATTACAGCAAAGGATCTAAATCCTCACCTTCTTTTTCTACCTGTTCAGGTATCAAATCTTCTTTTGAAATGCCTAATAGCAGAGCAACTGAACTCGAAATATAAATCGATGAATACGTCCCGATTACCACACCAAATAACAATGCTGTAGAGAAACCATGGATCAGTGCGCCACCTTTAAAGAATAACGCCAATAATACCAATATGGTTGTCACCGAGGTGATGATGGTTCGATTCAACGTCTGAGTCAGTGAAATATTGATGATACCTTCAGGTTCTTCTTTTCGGATCTTACGAAAGTTCTCACGGATACGGTCAGACACAACAATCGTATCGTTAAGTGAATAACCTATCACTGCTAATATTGCAGCCAAAATCGTGAGATCAAACTCAAGTTGTAACACCGAGAACAGTCCCAAAGTGATGATCACATCATGCGCAAGTGCTGCAACGGAACCCAGTGCAAAACGCCATTCAAAACGCATCATGACATACAACAAAATACAAATCAGAGCCGTTAACATGGCTAAACCACCTTGCTCAGTGAGCTCTTCACCGACTTGTGGTCCAACAAATTCGATGCGACGCATATCCACATCTGCACCATCAGCACGTAATGACGCCATGATCTCATCACCTATCTGTGCAGCTTTCACACCTTCACGAGGAGCGATACGGATCAACACATCTTGTGAACTACCAAAGTTCTGTACTACGGCATCTGGGAAACCGGCTTCATTGAGTTGGATGCGTATTTCATCAAGCTTAGCCGCCTCAGGGTAACCCACTTCAATCAACGTACCACCCGTAAAATCTAACCCCCAGTTGAGTTGATTGATGGCAAGCGAGGTGATGGAACCCAAAATCAATAGAGCCGAAACAAGCATCGCTGGGATGCGAAGTTTCATGAATTTGACTGTGGAATTTAATTTTAATAATTGCATGTTATTCTCCTAAATCCACAGCTTCTCAATGCGACGGCCACCCCATACAGCGTTGACCAGCACACGGGTCACTACTATCGCAGTAAACATTGAAGTGATGATACCGATCATTAGAGTGATCGAGAATCCTTTGATGGGTCCGGTTCCAATTGCAAATAGAATCAAACCTGCAATAAAAGTGGTGATGTTTGCATCCAAGATGGTTGAAAATGCACTGTCATAACCATGATGAATCGCTTGTTGTGGTGAACGACCTTCACGGATCTCTTCGCGTATTCGCTCATATATCAGTACATTCGCATCGACTGCCATACCAACTGTCAAGACAATCCCTGCCATACCAGGCAAGGTCAATGTCGCACCTGGAATCATTGACATGATGCCTACTATCATGACTAGGTTAGTCACCAAAGCAATGTTTGCCACTACGCCAAATGCTTTGTAGTAAATCAACATGAATATCAATACCAATGCCAAGCCAGACTGAATGGCAATCATGCCTAATTGAATATTCTCAGCACCCAGGCTTGGGCCAACCGTTCGCTCTTCAACAATGGAAATCGGAGCAATCAAGGCACCAGCTCTGAGTAAAAGCGCTAGGTCTCTTGCCTCTTTAGGGGAGTCTAAACCGGTAATTCGAAATGAAGCACCCAAGCGAGCTTGAATCGTCGCAACGGATATAATCTCTTCTTTTTTCTCAAAGATCAGATTGCCATTCGCATCGCGTTCACCCGTCGTTTTGTATTCAATAAAGACGGTTGCCATTGGGTTACCAATATTGTCTTTGGTACCCTGTGACATCTTATTACCCCCTTTCGAATCAAGAGAAATATTCACCTGAGGCACACCGTATTCATCGACACCTGAATTCGCATCGACAATGTGGTTACCCGTCAGCATGACGCGCTTTTTGAGTAAGTAAGGTTGCCCTGCGCGGTCATTCAATAAGATAGATGAAGGCGGTACACGGCCATTTAGGGCATCACGCACATCGTTGTCTTCATCCACCATCCGAAATTCTAGAGTCGCCGTTGCGTTTAAGATTTCTTTGGCTTTCGCCGTATCTTGAATACCTGGGAGTTGTACAACAATACGTTCTGCACCTTGTTTTTGTACGACAGGCTCAGCAACCCCGAGTTGATTTACACGTTCACGGATAATGGTAATATTTTGTTTGACCGCATTGTCGCGAATTAAACGCAAGCGGTTTTCTGAAAACGCAACATCCAATACCAGACCATCGCGCTCAGTAAACAACAAATCACCGTTGCGATTGCGCAAGAAGAACTTAGCACTGTCTAGCGTATCTTGGTCGCGGAATTGAACCTGGACATTTTGCCCCACAGGCTTAACCGAACGGTAACGTAACTTCTCTTCACGCAATGACGTGCGAAAATCCCCCACCAAATCCTCTTGTGCTTTGGCAATGGCTGAGTTCATATCGACTTCCATCAAGAAGTGAACACCGCCTCGCAAATCGAGACCGAGCTTCATCGGTGCTCCACCCAAATTTGCCAACCATTCAGGTGTGTCCGGTGCTAGGTTCATTGCGACAATATAGTCATCACCAAGCGCGCGTTGAATGGTTTCACGTGCGACAAGTTGCGTATCGGCATCAAACAAACGAATGAGCAATTTGTCAGCGTCTAACTCACTGCGCTTGGTTTCGATCTCAGCAGCAGCAAGTGTGCTCTCCACACGAGTCAATAATTGTTCGTTAACGACTGCATTACGACTTGCTGAGATTTGAATGGCATGATCTTCACCGTACAGATTTGGCATCGCATATAACGCGCACATACCAAGTACGATGATCACAAGGAAATATTTCCAAATGGGGGTCTTATTTAACACGACCAGTCCTTAAAATTTGGCAAAGGAATATAAGAATGGGCACCCATAGTGCCCATCTGCGCATACTTTATAGCGACTTCATTGTACCTTTAGGTAAAACGGCAGTGACGGCGTTTTTTTGCACAAGAACGTTGTTGTTGTCGTTCAATGCAATCTCAATAAAATCTTTTTCATCTGATACTTTGGTAATTTTTCCCATTAAACCACCACCAGTAATGACTTCGTCACCTTTAGATAAAGACGCCACAAGGTCTTTATGCTCTTTGACTCGCTTAGCTTGCGGGCGATATAACAAGAAGTAAAAAATCAGACCGAAAACGGCCAACATGATCAAAAGTTCAATACCACTTCCGCCAGCTGGGGCACCTGCAGTTTGAGCGTGAGCGTTTGCTATAAATAATGACATAATATTGTTTCCTATTGTCTCTAAAATTATTATTTGTATTTAATATTGTTATTGCTCGATTGGTGAATCTAGTAAAGGCGGCACGTCTTTCCCTTTTGCGGCGTAAAACTCCGCTACATATGCATCTAACGTGTCAGCATCTAATGCATCACGCAATCCTTGCATAACACGTTGGTAATAACGCAAATTGTGAATGGTATTTAAACGCGCGCCAAGAATCTCATTACACTTATCTAAATGATGTAAGTATGACCGAGAATAATTTTTACAAGTGTAACAGTCGCATTTTTCGTCTAATGGCCCGGTATCCGTTTTGTGTTTGGCATTGCGGATTTTTATCACACCTTCAGTGACAAACAGATGTCCATTGCGCGCATTACGCGTTGGCATGACGCAATCAAACATATCGACCCCACGGCGAACGGCCTCGACGAGATCTTCTGGTTTGCCAACCCCCATCAAATAACGCGGCTTGTCTTCTGGACACTGATGGGCGATATGATCGATGACTCGAATCATGTCTTCTTTGGGTTCACCAACAGACAATCCACCAATGGCGTACCCATCGAAACCAATTTCAGTCAAACCAGCTAATGATACATCGCGTAAATCTTCATACATTCCACCTTGGACGATGCCAAATAGTGCGGCTTTTGAGTCACCATGAGCGTCTTTGGAACGACGTGCCCAACGCATGGACAGTTCCATGGAAATACGTGCTTCTTCATGGGTCGCTGGATAAGGTGTGCATTCGTCAAAAATCATCACCACATCGGAACCAAGTTCGCGTTGTACTTCGATGGATTTTTCAGGTGTAAGCAGAATTTTTTCGCCGTTGATGGGCGAGCGAAACGTTACACCGTTTTCGTCAATTTTGCGCAAATCACCCAACGAAAACACTTGAAAACCACCTGAGTCCGTCAATATCGGCTTATCCCAGTGCATAAAATCATGCAAATCACCATGCTGCTGGATGATCCCGGTACCGGGTCGTAACATCAAGTGAAAGGTATTGCCTAAACAAATATGGGCGCCAGATTCGGACAACTCTTCTGGCGTCATCCCTTTAACGGTACCGTAAGTCCCAACAGGCATAAAAGCAGGCGTTTCAACAACTCCCCGCTCAAATATCAACTGTCCGCGACGGGCTTTGCCAGACGTTGTTAATAACTTAAATTCCACGAACTATTCTCGCTGTACGTACGTCACTCTTATATGACGCTTAATTTTGGCGCGTATTGTAGCAAACTACGCTCGCTCGATAAACATCGAATCACCATAGCTAAAGAACCGATATTCATTAGCAATCGCGTGCTGATATGCATTCATCACATTTTCTTTGCCGGCAAAGGCACTGATCAACATCATCAATGTCGATTCGGGCAAATGAAAATTGGTGAACATCGCGTCAAACACTTTGAATTGAAATCCTGGATAGATAAATATCTCAGTATCGTCATAAAAAGGCACAAGTAAATCACCTGTCTCATCGCCTTTTTTGGCTGCAGTTTCTACCGAGCGCATCGACGTTGTGCCTACGGCAATCACTCTCTTCCCCGCGGCCTTGGTCGCTTTGATTTGCGCAACAATGTCTTCTGAAACCTCTGCATACTCAGCGTGCATTGTGTGCTCTTCAACATTGTCCACTTTGACCGGCTGGAACGTACCCGCTCCCACGTGTAGAGTCACAAATCCAATTTGAACGCCTTTCGCTTTGAGTTTGGCTAACAGCTCATCATCAAAATGCAAACCCGCAGTCGGCGCTGCAACAGCACCCGGTTTATCGTTGTATACGGTTTGATAACGTTCTTTGTCAGAGTCTTCATCTGGGCGGTCAATATAGGGAGGTAATGGCATGTGCCCATACTGCTCAAGACACTCGAGCACACTCATTTCGGTTAAAAACTTGAGTTCAAATAACGCCCCTTCTCGCCCCAGCATTTCCACCTCAAGCGCATCTTCTAGGCGCAATAGAGCCCCAACTTTTGGCGCTTTACTGGCTTTTACATGAGCAAGCACTCGATGATCATCCAGCATTCTTTCTACCAACACTTCCACTTTGCCCCCAGTGCTTTTTTGCCCTAGCAAGCGCGCGGGGATGACTCGTGTATCGTTAAAAATGAGTAAATCACCTTCTTCGACGAGCGCCAACATTTGTGGAAATTGATAATCAGTCACCGCACCCGATTTGCCGTCTAAATGGAGTAACCTAGAGGCGGTTCGCTCTGCTGTTGGATATTTTGCAATCAAATGCTCTGGTAAATCAAAGCCAAAATCAGATGTTTTCATACATGTCCTCAAAAATTTGCCAATATTGTACTTTGGCGAAAAGACAAGGCAAGCAAAACAATAAGTATGATTTGGTATACCTGTGTATTAAACGTTGCACGTCAACCGTCTGTGTTATCCACTATATTTTGTTTATCACATCGATTTAATGTGTGATCTCCAAAAGCCGAACTGCCCATCTCATTGAGGTGGGCTTTTTTGATTGCAGCAAATAATGTTTAGCAATGTGCCGCCATTTTTTCTAACATTTTGCGGTGGATTTTTGCTCTACAACTTCGTAGACTTGTACTCATTAATTAAACACTAATCAAACACATGAGTTTCTGGCAACAAGTCAAACGCGCCTTCGTAAAATATTTTAACCACGCCAGTGGCACTAATGTCGCATTGGTGTTGCTTGGTTATGTCGTGGTCACCTGGGCGCTATTGTATGCTGTTGGTGAGATAAGCGTCACCTCCCCCACTGATTTTGTGTATTACATGATTGTGACGGCATCGACAGTAGGATACGGAGATTTTTCTCCTACGACGGATGCCGGTAAATGGGTCGTCAGCCTATTTGTGATCCCTGTTGGGCTATCTCTTTTTGCCTTGGTCATTGGACGAATCGCAGCCTGGCTCAGCAGACAATGGCAATTGGATATAAGAGGATTAAAAAGCATCATGAACGAACAACACATTTTGATCTTGGGTTGGAACGAGGAACGCACCCTTCAATTGTTGCAGTTATTACTCAAAGAACAACAACAAAGCACAGAAAAAAGCGAAATCGTACTCTGCGTAAAAGCGGATATCGAAAATCCGATGCCAGGAGAGATCGAATTTGTGCGCGTGGCCTCCTTCAACCGCGAAGAGGATATGAATAAAGCAAACGTCACTAGTGCCAAAACGATCTTGATTGACAATCCACACGATGACATCACGATGACCACTGCGTTATTTTGTTCAAAACACAACCCCAATGCCCATATTGTGGCGTATTTTAACGATGAATCTTTGGTGGGTTTATTACAACAACATTGCCCCAATGTCGAATGCACCCCTTCAGTTGCGGTAGAAATGCTCGCTAAATCTGCGTTTGATCCGGGTTCGTCTCTATTGCATCACGACCTACTCAGTGTTGCAGATGGACATGAACAGTATTCAATCATCGTGCCCCAGGACATTGCTTCAATCCAAGTAGCGGATATATTTGTGCAAATCAAACATATCCACGATGCCATTTTTATTGGCTTTGCAAAAGCAGATGACAAACAACACATCATTGTGAATCCCAGTTTTGATACCCATATTTTTTCAGGCGATCGCGTTTTTTACATCGCTCGCAGCCGTATTAATGACATGCAGTGGCATGATTTTCTAAAAGGATAACCTCATGACTGAATTATTATCAAACATTGGCAACTTTGCCTTGTATTTTGGCTCAGCCATTGCGCTGCTATTCATCTTCAAAGTGGTCTATGCGTTCGTCACGCCACATGATGAGTGGCTATTGATCAAAGACCAACAAAACACAGCGGCGTCCATCGCTTTTGGTGGTGCCATTGTCGGTTTTGCTATTGCCGTGGGGGGGGCCGCGAGCAACTCCGTTGCTTATTTGGATTTTGTTGTTTGGGCTTTGCTGGCCTTGGTCGCACAGCTTTTAGCCTTTGTTATACTCAAACTCACTTTTATGCCTAAGATCAGTGAACGCATCGAAAACAATGAAACTTCTGCTGGCGTCATGTTGGGTTTGGTGTCAGTGGCCGTGGGCATTCTCAATGCCGCTTGTATGAGTTATTAAGAAGGAGTTGCCTATGACCACTCCAATGAATGAACGCAAACGCGGTCAACTCTCGCCGAGCCGATTACGCAAAGTATTTGCCGTCAAACCCCTTGCGATAGGTGTAGCAGCAGTGCTTTTATCAGGTTGTGGGGAAGAGCCAGAAGTAGCGGATATCTATCGAACGGTCAGCGAGTGTGCCGACAATAATCCGGGGTTTTTCACTCAATGTGAATACGCTTATGAGAGCGCCGTTGAAGATGCTATCCGGACTGCACCACGATTTAGCAACGAACGTGACTGCGAATTTGAGTTTGGAGACAGTCGTTGTGAGTACGTTACTAATGAAAATGGCTCGTTTTTTATGCCATTCATGGCTGGCTTTATGCTCAGTCGGATGCTCTTTCAAGATGACGACTGGGACATTGATTTAAAGAAAAAGAAGAAAAAACGCTACTACTCGCAACCGTTATTTACCTCATACTCTCGTCGCTCCTCCTTGCGTAATCAATGGTTTGATGCGTCAGGTAAAAGCTTTGGCGGGACCCATCGCAGCGCAGCCAAGGTATACGGCAGTGATTTTAAAGCCAAACCCACTGCAAGTCGCACGTTGTCGCGAGGTGGATTTGGTAAAGCGGTCGCAAGTCGCAGTAGTTCACGCAGTTTTGGTGGATAGATTGACGCTTGTATGATTCGTCAAACCTGTATAGAGAGACCTAATTGGCAAGCTAAAGCTCATGAGTATGGTTTCCATTTTCATACCATGTATGGGGAGCCTTACTGGTGCGAATCGGCATATTACCAATTTACGTTAAAACAGATTGAACAAGACATAGAAGATCCCACTGCTGAGTTGCATCAGATGTGCTTAGCCGTTGTCGATGCGGTAGTGCATGATGAGCAGTATCTGCGGCGATTTTGTATTCCAGAGCCGATGTGGGAACTAGTTCGAGATAGCTGGACGCAACAAGCCCCTAGTTTGTATAGCCGTATGGATCTTGCCTATACAGGCAAAGGTCCAGCCAAATTACTTGAAAACAACGCCGATACCCCGACTAGCTTATATGAAACTGGATTTTGGCAGTGGCTATGGTTAGAGGACCAAGTACAAGCAGGCGTATTGCCCCCACACACGGATCAGTTTAATTCGCTGCAAGAAAAGCTTGTCCACCGCTTTGCAAATTTGCGTGATACGTTCAATATTGCGCAAATGCACTTTGCATGTTGTAAAGATACTGTGGAAGACCGTGGCACAGTGCAATATTTACAAGATTGCGCGGCAGAGGCCGGACTCAAAGATCTATTTGTTTTTATCGAAGATATGGGCGTGTCACCAGAGGGATTTTATACCGATAAGCTGGATCGTGTGATTGAGCATTGTTTCAAACTCTATCCATGGGAAGATATTTTTGCAGACCCGTTTGCAGAGCATTTATATGCAGCACAAGTTCATTGGCTTGAGCCTACTTATAAGGCAATTATATCGAACAAAGCCTTATTGCCAATGCTGTGGAAACTCTTCCCCAATCACCCTAATTTGCTCCCAGCGTATTTTGCCGATGAAGCCACAAATATACACACAGGAAAGTGGGTCAAAAAGCCTATATTCTCTCGTGAAGGCGCCAACATTAGTATCATTGAGGATGGCCGCGTGCAGCATCACTCAGATGGACCCTATGGCAGCGAAGGTTATATCTATCAAGCCTATGCCGAGTTACCAAAGTTTGCCAATCATTACACCCTGATTGGTTCTTGGCTGGTGGATGACTTACCGGCGGGTATTTCAATTCGCGAAGATGCTAATCTGATCACACAGGATCTCTCGCGTTTCATCCCACATGTGATTGTTTAAGGGATTGCATCACATCTCTTTTTGCGCCACACTAGATGTTTGTATTCATTCCCCCAGAGGCCGCTGTGAGCGCATCGACTAATACCAAACCTGCCCAACCACAAAATCAAAATTTCTTCGGCAACATGGCGTTTAATATCATTATTCCTGTTGTGATCATGTCTTATGCGAGCAAAGAAGAGTACCTTGGCCCTCTGTGGAGTATCGCGTTGGCGTTGGCCTTTCCGCTAGGTTATGGTCTGTTTGAATTAGCGAAAGAAAAAAAGGTCAATTTTTTCTCAATACTTGGAATCGTCAGTGTCCTGTTAACAGGCGGGATCAGTTTACTCAAGTTGCCTGCAGAGTATATTGCTATCAAAGAAGCCGCGATCCCCGGGCTCATTGGTTTAGCCGTACTCATTACCCGTTATATGAAAAAACCTCTGATCAAAATTCTCGTGCTCAACGACACCCTCATCAACTGGCCTAAATTAGGTGAAGCATTAGCTCGGAACCAAAACGAAGCACTATTTGAGAAAAAAATCGACATCAGTAATTATATTGTGGCCAGCTCATTCTTTTTATCTTCTGCGCTTAATTACGGACTCGCTAAATGGATCTTAGTTTCCGAACCTGGCACCACCGCTTATACCGAAGAACTTGGTCGCATGACAGCATTGAGTTATCCGGTCATTGTCATACCGAGCATGGTGCTACTATTGGGGGCAATTTGGTATATATTTGGACAGATGAAACGCCTCACTGGCGAGCCCGTTGAGACGTTTCTCAATCAATAAATTATTTGTCCAAGATCGCGAATATCGCTTTGGCAATGTCCGTATTGTCTTGTTGCCCCGCAAACTTATCTGCATGTGGGCCTGAGGCGTAAACTTGCACATCGATGGCAGTATGCCCACTTGTGGTCCAGCCGGTGTTGGTTTTGGCATCAATAAATGGCTTGATTTGCGCCGTCAGTGCACGTAAACCTTGGGACAAATCCATCAGTACTACAGTCTCTTCTTGTTCAATCGTCAAATCGAAGGCCAATACTTGCTCAAGATATTGCACTCGCTCTGTACCATTCATGTCTTTTTCTTGCATGGTGAGCACCATGGATTCAACGGAGACAGGAATGTGATGTAAATATTCTGGTGACCAGCGGTATTCACCGTCTTTCGCTAAGGTCAGTCCCCCCGTAGAGTGATCGGCAGTAACGATAACCAGTGTATTGGGGTGAGCGCGTTGAAACTCTTCAAGTAACAACAAGGTATCATGCAAATCCTGCATTTCCGCCATTGCACCAGCAATATCATTAGCATGTCCTGCCCAGTCTACCTGGCTGGCCTCTACTAATAAAAAGAATCCTTCGTCATTTTGCAAATGCGTTAAAGCGTGTTCGGTTAATGTACGTAAACGATTGGGTTGTGGGTCGTCTAATGCCCAAGGTAAACCTTTTTCGGCAAATAAGCCCAACACACGAGAAGGTACTTGAATTTGTGCTAATTCAGCATATTCTGTTGCATAGACATATCCGGCAGCAGTAAACTCTTGCGCTAAGTTGCGATCCTCTCTGTCAAAATAAGCCGTGCCCCCACCGAGCATGACATCGACCCAGAAATCATCTTGGTACCGCAAATCAAAATATTGATCTGCAATGGCATCGTAGTTGCGACGGGATTCATTGTGAGCGATGTAAGCAGCTGGCGTCGCATGCACGATTTGCGAAGTCACCGCTAAACCGGTTTTCATGCCGTTTGCTTTTGCTGCATGTAAAACCGTTCTAACGGGGTTTTTATCCACATCTACGCCAATCGCACCATTATAGCTTTTGATACCCGCGGCTAAGGCGGTGGCACTTGCCGCACTGTCGGTTACTAAACCAGACACATGGGCTGGGTAAGTAGTCGACATACCAATATGATGACGGTCAAACCAAGTTGCTTCCATTTCTGGCGTGGCAGGATCATCGTGATAAAACTTATAAGCACTAGTAAATGCGGGTCCCATACCATCAGCTACAACCATAATAATATTTAATGGTTGATTGAGTTCTGCAACAGGTGCCGGCTTGATATTGGATAACTGTGTAGATGAACACGCAACTAATATAACACTCGTTGATACGAGCAGTATCTTTTTAAGCATGATTATTTTTCCTATGAATGCACAAAACATTATATACGAAGTTCCTTAACGATTGATGACAGCGTTGTGACATTTTTATCGGTGCATTTCGAATATTAAACTAATACCTTAGGCTCATTCACGATATTTATACTGACCATACCTTGCAGGACGGATTTTTGATGATCTTGCTCTACCCCCCACTAACACTCAACTCAAAATAAAAAATGTAGACTGTGACAAATTAACATTCATTATGTGAATGATGATAATGAAACTCATTAATTGTATTTATCAAAAAAATACTTCTAGGATGTATATGTGTTCGCGAAACAATCACTTGTTATCGCAATCGAATCAACCTGAAAGAAAGGATAAGACTATGTCTAACTATCAAGAAACGCAAAACGCATTTGCTGAGCTTATCGGTCAAAACCAAGCTTGGAATGCTATTAGCCCTGAATATGCGACTCGCATGAAATTACAAAACCGTTTTAAAACGGGTTTAGATATCGCTAAGTACACTGCAGGTGTTATGCGTAAAGACATGGCTGAGTACGATGCAGATTCTGCACAATACACTCAGTCTCTAGGTTGCTGGCACGGCTTCATCGGTCAACAAAAAATGATCGCTATCAAGAAGCACCAAAAAACAACTGACAAAAAGTATCTTTACCTTTCTGGTTGGATGGTTGCAGCACTTCGTTCAGAGTTTGGTCCTCTTCCTGACCAATCTATGCACGAAAAAACGTCTGTTGCTGACCTAATCGAAGAATTATACACGTTCCTACGTCAAGCTGACGCACGTGAACTTGGTAACCTTTTCAAAGAGCTAGACGATGCACGCGCTAACGGCGGTGACGTTGCAGCTGCACAAGCAGCGATCGATAACTTCGAAACGCACGTTGTACCAATTATTGCTGACATCGACGCTGGTTTTGGTAACGAAGAAGCGACTTACCTACTCGCTAAGAAATTCATCGAAGCGGGTGCGTGCTGTATCCAAATCGAAAACCAAGTATCTGACGCGAAGCAATGTGGTCACCAAGATGGTAAAGTTACCGTACCACACGAAGATTTCCTTGCGAAAATCAACGCAGTTCGTTACGCATTCTTAGAGCTAGGCGTAGATGACGGTGTTATCGTTGCACGTACTGACTCATTAGGTGCTGGCCTAACTCAGAAAATCCCAGTATCGACCTCTGAAGGTGACTTAGCAGAACAGTACAATGCATTCTTAGAAACTTCACCTGTAGGCAGTGTTGATGAGCTTAAGAATGGCGACACTGTAATGAAATTAAACGGTGAATTAGTTAAGCCTGTTCGTCTTCCTAACGGTCTTTACAAGTTCAAAGAAAACACTGGTATTGACCGTGTTGTACTTGACTGTGTAACATCACTACAAAATGGTGCTGACCTGCTTTGGATCGAAACTGAAAAGCCACACGTTGGTCAAATCGCAGAAATGGTTAACGAAATTCGTAAGACTGTTCCTAACGCGAAGCTTGTATACAACAACTCTCCTTCATTCAACTGGACGCTTAACTTCCGTCAGCAAGTATTTGATGCTTGGTCAGAAGCAGGTAAAGATGTATCAGCATACATCCGTGCAGACCTAATGAATGCAGAATACGATAACTCTGAACTCGCTGCTGAAGCAGATGAAAAAGTACGTACTTTCCAAGCAGATGCTGCGCGTGAAGCAGGTATCTTCCACCACTTGATCACTCTACCGACTTACCACACTGCAGCATTGTCTACTGACAACCTTGCGAAAGGTTACTTCGGTGACGAAGGTATGTTGGCATACGTTCGCGGTGTTCAGCGTCAAGAAATCCGTCAAGGTCTAGCGTGTGTTAAGCACCAAGCAATGGCTGGTTCTGACCTAGGTGATACACACAAAGAGTACTTCTCTGGTGACCAAGCGCTTAAAGCGTCTGGTGACGACAACACAATGAATCAGTTCGACTAATTGATTAGATTGTAAGTACCTTTAAAGTACCCTACACAAAGCCCAGTTTTACTGGGCTTTTTTTATAGATTTTAAAAATACTAACAGCGCCTTTCATTCATTAGACCAATAGCGTATCGCAAAGCGCATGGCACTTTATATAATGATTTCAAGTAAGTAAGAAGGCGTAACTATGAACATTTCCAAGATTGATTTAAATCTCCTTGTCTATTTAGATGTATTACTCAGGGAGGGAAGTGTCACCAAAGCAGCTAATCAGCTCAGTATCACACAACCGGCTATGAGTAACGGTTTAAAACGCCTACGAGACCTCTTTAAAGATCCATTGTTAGTCCGCACCAGTGAAGGTATGACGCCAACTAAACGTGCTTTGGAACTCAGACCGGTTATTCGAGATGTATTAAGTCAATTAGAAACGTCTATTCAACCTGAAATGGATTTTGATCCAGAAACCTCGACTCGGACATTCCGCATCATGACCTCTGATTACGCCGAATCCACGTTGTTACTCGAACTGATTGATACCATCAACGAACAAGCGCCTCATATCACGCTGGATTTGATCACCCCTTCTGATGTGACGTTCCACGATGTCGAACAAGGTCGAGTGGATATGGCCATTAACCGCTTTGATGATTTACCACTGTCATTCCACCAAAAAGTCATCTGGTATGATAATTTTTCATGTGTATTTGCCAAAAATAACGATATCGCCAGCAAGTTCAATCTCGATAGTTATCTAAAAGCGAAACACATCTGGGTGAGTAAGACCGGATTTGGGATAGGCGTCGGTATTGACCCAAATGAAGTACAAAAGCTTGGCTGGGTAGATGCAGAATTGACTAAATTAGGCAAAAAACGCAATATCAGAGTGTTTACTCGCCACTATCACGCAGCGCTTCAGTTGGCAAAAACACAAAACCTGATCGCCACTTTGCCTTCTCGTGCTGCTCGAATTTATGCTGATGATCCTGAATTAGAAATCACCGCTCCACCATTTGATATACCGCCGATTGCGTTAAAAATGGCATGGAGTGCATTACTTCATCACGATGCTGGACACATGTGGTTGAGACGATTAATTGCAGATGTTGCCGACAGTATGGCAAATAAGTAAATACGAATTTCGATTTATTCACACCATGAATATTTAACATCATCGTTATAATGTTAAGAATATAAAGCGTTGCTATATAATAAAGAGTAAAGCAAGTACCACTACCGGAGTCAGAACATGACGCAATACATCCGCCGCGGCAAATTGTCCGTAGCCACCGAACTCGACCAGTTTATCGAACAGCAAGCCATCGCCAACACCGGTGTGGACTTTGCTCATTTTTGGACTGAATTTGAAAACATCCTTGAAGATTTTGTGCCGCGCAATCAAGCCTTACTTGAAAAACGCGACCAGCTTCAAGCTCAAATTGATGGTTTTCACGTTGGCCAACCCGAGGCGGACTTCGCTCAATACAAAGCATTTTTGCAAGACATTGGGTACCTCGTTGACGCACCTTCAGAAAGCCGTGTTGAAACGGCCAATGTCGATGCGGAAATTGCTACGCTTGCCGGTCCACAACTTGTTGTACCGATCAATAACGCACGTTATGCACTGAACGCCGTCAATGCACGTTGGGGCAGTCTCTATGATGCATTGTATGGCACTGATGTGATCAGTGAAGCCGACGGTGCAGAAAAAACCAATGGCTATAATGCGACTCGTGGCCAAAAAGTCATAGCTCAAGCGCGTCAATACTTAGACACAATTGCGCCTTTAGAAACCGGTTCACATACTGATGCGACCGCTTACACCATTGCTGAAGGACAACTTGCAATTGCATTAAAAGACGGCTCAACCACCAGCTTGCAGCAACCGAAGCAAGTGGTTGGGTATCAAGGCAGTTTGACCAACCCAAGTGCAATCTTACTGCGCAATAACGGTTTACATGTTGAGTTACAGTTTGCTACCGACCATCCTATTGCCGATGCAGATCCTGCTAGTATTAAAGACATCGTGATCGAATCTGCGCTAACGACCATTATGGACTGTGAAGACTCTGTTGCAGCGGTTGATGCAGAAGACAAAACCTTGGTCTATCAAAACTGGTTAGGACTGATGCAAGGTAGTCTATCTATCGAAATGAACAAAAATGGCAAGGCGATTACTCGTAAAATGCAAGCAGACCGTATTTATACCACGTTTGATAGCGGTAATTTGACCCTTTCTGGGCGCAGCTTGATGTTTGTGCGTAATGTCGGTCACTTGATGACAAACGATGCCATCTTATTTAATGACCAGCCGATCCCTGAGGGCATCATGGATGGCATGATTACCTCTCTAATCGGTATGCATGACCTGCGTGGTAACTCACCATTCCAAAACTCGAAAGAAAACAGTATTTATATTGTAAAACCCAAGATGCATGGTCCTGAAGAAGTCGCATTTGCGAATGATTTATTTAATGCCATTGAAGATGCACTTGGTCTCGAGCGCCACACGCTCAAAATCGGCATCATGGACGAAGAGCGTCGTACCTCGGTAAATTTACAAGCTTGTATTGCTGCTGCGCGTTTCCGTACTGTATTCATCAATACGGGTTTCTTAGACCGCACGGGGGATGAAATTCACACCTCAATGAAAGCCGGTGCCTTTGCGCCAAAAGGCGAACTCAAGCAACGTCCTTGGATTGGTGCATACGAAAAAGCCAACGTGACCACAGGTCTTGCGTGTGAAATGTCAGGCAAAGCGCAAATTGGTAAAGGTATGTGGCCGATCCCTGATCAAATGGCCAATATGATGGAGGCCAAAGTCGGTCACCCACAAGCCGGTGCAAATACCGCTTGGGTTCCTTCGCCCACAGCAGCCACTTTGCACGCTCTGCATTATCATCAAATCAATGTGTTTGCACTACAAGAGCAAATGAAAGCCGAGAATTTTGACGGCATTGACACCATCCTTGATATTCCGTTAATGGAAGAGGGCCGTACCTTAAGTGCAGATGAAATCCAACGTGAACTAGACAATAACATTCAAGGGATCCTTGGATATGTTGTACGCTGGGTACATCAAGGCGTTGGCTGTTCAAAAGTCCCTGACATCAATAATGTTGGCTTGATGGAAGACCGTGCAACCTTGCGTATTTCCGCTCAACACATTGCTAACTGGCTTGAACATAAACTCGTATCGTTAGAACAAGTGGATGAAACCATGGCGCGTATGGCAAAACTGGTAGATGAGCAGAACGCCAACGACGCAGAATATATTTCAATGTGTCCGGATCTAGATAATTCTATTGGTTATCAAGCAGCACGTGATTTGATTATCTTAGGCGCAGTACAACCGAGTGGTTATACTGAACCATTATTGCATGCACGTCGTCGTGAGATGAAAGCAGTCCACGGTGGATAAACGAATTCGTGCTTAGTTAATAAGCAAATTCGCAAAACGAACCAACCTTGCCTAAGCTAATATTATCTTCATTAGCTTAGGCTTTTTTATGCGCGCTGAAACACACCATTCCATCGTACCTATTTTTTCTGGAGGAGGGACTCGTCTATCCGCGCACATCGGTATCATCAAAGCATTGCACGACTTGGATATCCATTTTGATCAAGTCGTAGGCGTGTCAGGTGGTAGCATCATCGCTGCGATGTATTGCGCCGGATACAATGTAGACGACATGGAGCAATTAGCGGCTGATACCGATTTTAATAAGTTTCGAGAGGGTTCTTGGTGGCGTTTGTTAACCGAAGGAGGCCTAAGCTCGGGGGATCGTTTTGAAGATTGGTTAAATAGTTATCTCAAGGGCATGACATTTGCACAGTGTCCAACGCTACTGAATATCTTGGCCACCGATGTGAATGGCGGAGGTCCGGTTATTTTTAATGCCAGTAACACACCTGATATGCCCATTGCTGAAGCGGTTCGCTACTCCATGTCCATCCCTTTGGTCTTCTCTTTCAAACAATACAAAGATCATATTCTGGTAGACGGTGCAATTTTGGCAGAAGATGCGCTGTTTCAAAACTGGCAGGGAGATGGCACACCATCGGTATGCTTTCGTTTGCAGGGCAAAAAATACAGCCGCGAAGATACACATAAAAGACTATTCAAATTACCTACCTACATCACTCTGTTGGTGCGCACCTTTATGGATGCGTTATCTCGAGAATATGTCCATCAAGAGTATTGGAATCGAACGATCGTAGTGGATACGGGTGACATTTCCTCAGTGGATTTTAATTTAACCCCAGAAAGTAAACATCGTTTATTTGAACTGGGTTACTCAACCGTCAAAGAGCATTTACCCAGAAAACTGGTCTCGTACACCCACTCTTTAGACTGCTAGCCCTTATCACTGTGATAGTTACGATACCATTGGATAAAGCGAGCCACGCCCTCTTCGACACCGACAGCTGGACTATAATCCACTGCGTTCACTAGCGCTTCAACGTCAGCAAACGTATCTTGTACATCGCCTGGTTGCATGGGTAGCATTTGTTTGTCGGCTGTTTTGCCAATGGCGTTTTCGAGCGTTTCGATGAAACTCAATAAATGCACTGGGGTTTGTGCACCAATGTTGTACACGCGCCAAGGTGCTTTGGATGAAGCCGGTTTTGGCGCATCTCCTTGCCAATCAGGATCAGGTGTAGCGATATGATCACATGTGCGTACAACGCCGTTAACGATATCGTCGATATACGTAAAGTCTCGGCGATGATTACCATAGTTATATACCTTGATTGGCGCATCCGCCAAGATAGCTTTAGCAAACTTTATAGGGGCCATATCAGGACGTCCCCATGGGCCATACACGGTAAAAAAGCGCAGTCCTGTAGTGGGTAATCCGAACAAATGACTATAGGTATGCGCCATCAATTCATTGGCTTTTTTGCTTGCAGCATACAAAGAAACTGGATGATCCACATTATCCGAAACCGAAAACGGCATGGACTCGTTCGCTCCATAAACCGAACTGGATGACGCATAAACAAGATGCTGTACTTGGTTATGTCGACACCCTTCCAAAATATTCATAAACCCAACAATATTACTGTCAATATATGCATGTGGATTGTCAATTGAGTAACGCACACCTGCTTGTGCGGCAAGGTGGATCACTCGCTCAAATTGCTCAGTGGCAAAAAGTGACTCTAGACTATCGCGGTCGGCCACATCGAGTTTGTGAAAGGCAAACAGATGACTATTAGGATGTGAGTTGATCCACTCAAGTCGGTCATATTTTAGTTGCGGATCATAATAGTCATTCAGGTTATCCAAACCCACAACCTGATCGCCTCGCTCTAATAAGGCTCGCACGACATGAGCCCCAATAAAACCGGCTGCGCCTGTTACTAATATTTTCATCTATGCATCTCCCTTTGCATTTTGTGCGGTCATTTTACATCCTGTCCCGTCTTAAGAGTTCCCAATAACTCAGGATCAGTCTTGGTAAAGATATGTCTACCTAGTACTATTTGAGCTGTGCTACGGTACGCCTTCATCATCATGTGATACAGCAATAATGTCCAGGGCATTTTCAAATAATGTCCTCTTAACCAAATGAATCTTTGACATACTTTACTTATGCGATTCGCCACTAATGGATGTGAGCTGGCCATAATGCGTTGATAAACAGCGACTAATGCGCGTGTTGATACTTTCTTTTGTATCCGTCCGGCTTGTTTTGCTATGGCTTCTGGTACCGAGAGACTCAACATGTTTTGACATAATGCGATGGCCATGACACCTTCTCTAGCAAACCCAGTTTGTTCAGCAAGCGCCAGATAACCATCCCAATCATCCAATGAGAATTGTTCAAACATCAACACCAAATCAGTCAAATCACGCAACGCGTATTCACATTCTTCATTGAACAGCAAATGAATGGTGCTGTGCAGTGTTCGTGCTGGCAGCGACAACACCTTCACCCCCGAAGAGGTGACTTCTATGTGTTGAGTAAAAAAACTCACATCCACAGCACGTCCCGACACGGGAGGGACAATATTATGATGCATATCCAGGACTGCACCGGTCCCACCGTGATACATCGGTGGGATCTCATGGGCCCATTCTCGATAATACCGGTCATCATAATCATCGATCTCATCACTGAACCATCCCGTCAGCTTGAGTTGCTGTTCAGCGCCGGCAATATCGGATTGTTGCACCCAAATATCAATATCACTGTAAATACGCCCTCGGCTGACGGCATCTCCCAACAATGTATACGCCGCACCTTTTAAGACAATCATTTGATAAGACTCGCCCAACAAACGATGGATGTGTTTGACCGTATGATGAACTTGATGAATATGCCGTGTGGTGACATCCATCGCGTTGTTAAAATGATGCTGAACAGATAAGGGCAATTCTTCTAACAAGTGATGATCGGCCAAGCGATGACCATATCGAGCGAGGAGTTTTTCATGACGCAATAACTGCACGATACTCGACCACTGTGTCTCATTATATTCCAGTGCGGTGTGAGGCATGACGAAGAGTCTTATTAAGTCTTGTTGACCGAGCTTAGACATATTCCAATACCTCTTGTTCTAAGAAGGCCTTGACGTCAGCGGCATCGCGATATTCAATGTGATAACTGTCCGCTTGCTCCACCACATGCGTTAATGCCTTAAAGCCTCGATGTGCCATCAATGAAAAATTGAAGGCATTGTCCGCAAGTTCATGCATGGCTTGAGATTGGTTGAGTTGGGTGATCTGTATGTCTGTGATATCTGGATTGTACTTAGGAAACACAATGCCTTTAATTCGCGCTGGCGCAAAGCGATCGTCTTCGTTAAGCGGTGCGGATAAGTGAATAACATCTCCCTTATGAGTGTCTTTTGCAACAGTAGAAAACGGCGCATCAGGGAACCACGACCGCGCCAAATCAATGCTCTTATTTTTAAGGCAAATCGGTCTGGCAAAAGGGATTGCTTCAAATGTTTCTGGATCGATCACGGCCATTTCATCTGATAACAAGCGCCAACCATTGAACGCCAAATACGCCGACATTGTGCTCTTACCCGACCCCGGAGGTGCGGGGAAGAGAATGGCTTGATTGTGTTTGGCTAAGATCCCAGAGTGCACAATAACATGCTGCAGTTCATGTGCAGCAATGGTCCAATTCATCCCCCATTCCAGCATGGCAAACGCTTGGCTCAGATGCAAAGGCTTAAGCGGTTCGTGTTGGTCACAAAAAAACGAGGCTTGTGGCCGAAACCACCGTCTCAAGCCTGTCGAGTGGCGGACCGCAATATGATAGTCGATAAAAGGCAAAGTTCCTTCAGGCAACACCTGTTGCCCGTATAGGGTATGGAGGTTTTGTTCCACCAAGGCAATATCGGTTTGCACCCGAAAGTTAAACGGCGGTATCAATACATCATAAGTTGCTGTCACTGTCAGCGTCTCTTAGCTTGCTTAGCTCGCCTGTTGCAGTGGTTCTTGATAAATAAACTCTTGGCGAATTAACGATTTGACCATAGATAATTCATCGGCTGACAACGGAATTTGTTGAGAATAATCTGACAGGACTTGATTCAGCTTGTCCTGGGTAAAAAACACTGTGAGCATTTGTGTGGTTTTTTCATTAAACAATACCGTACCACTGCGGTCTGAAAAAGGGTGGACATGCACCCCTGCTTGTAAAAAACGTGATAATTGACTCATCCTTGAGATCCTCTAAACAAATTCAATGTTTGGCATTTACGCCGTGAGTGCATCATAGGCCATCTGGATGTCCATGGCGGATGCATTGGCTATCTTATCTTCAAAAACTGCCACCGTAAAGGACGGGTCAGCACTGAGATCCACAACAGGATAATTGATACCATTACTTCCATCAAGAAGTTGGTTAAGCACAAATGCTGCACGCATTTCTGCATCCGTGGGCATCATAGGGCTCGTAGAAGCGTTTATTGTATTGATTTCAGACTCGTATCCTAAGTAACTGTTGGGATCCAAATTTAAGCTTTGCAACTGTTGTACGCTCAAAAAGTTCACATCCATGCCGGTGCGACGATTGGCAAAATCAGAGCCATTGCCAGAGGCAACAATCGAATTTACCACGCCAGTTGCCCAAGCTGACTTAATGGGTAAGGCAGCCATGACTGTGGCAGCCCCTAAGCCTGAAGACGTTTTAATTAAAAATTTTCTGCGTGCTGACACCGAGTCATTTGCTTGGTTATCTTGCCTCGAGACGTTTTTGTGTTCCATTATTCCACTCCTTCACATCAGTGAGAAAACTGCAGTGTTCACTACTTATTTATGGTTTTTTAGTAAAACTGCAAATTTCACACCAGAAAATCAAGCTATTGATATATATGGTTATTTTTAAAGCACACACAGTTAAGTGTAAAAAATTTTGACAGTATTTCCGATAGTCGTTGTTTGGTCATTGCGTTTATCGTCTTCATTCAGACTCACACTTGAATATTGTGTTTTTGCGCCAGTTCTCTAAGGTATTTCACGGGTATGGCGTAACTGATCCCCGTTGGCGTGCTGATCGCCGACTCTTTGCCTTCACTCACAATGACTTTGTTGATGATCCCAACTACTTCACCGGTAACAGGTGAATATAAAGGACTGCCGCTGTTGCCCGGATAGGCGGTACCATCCAGTTGATACACCATAGAAGGCGCTTGTAGTTTATCAATGAGACGCTGACTGAGTCCTTGTGTGTTGTGCAAGGGGATTGCATCTGGGGTAATTGCTGCGATCATGGCTT
Organism: Glaciecola sp.; assembly: GCA_018623155.1. GTDB lineage: Bacteria > Pseudomonadota > Gammaproteobacteria > Enterobacterales > Alteromonadaceae > Opacimonas. Next base: position 29,090 of record JAAZVZ010000006.1, on the reverse strand, counting down.
GATGCGTCGCTGGATATAAACCAAGGACAGAACCAATTGGAAATCCAGTTAATGCCACCATCGACCCCTCTGGTAAAAACGCATCTTCACTGAGCGCGAGGGGTGCCAACGGAGTCTCTAACTGCAATATCGCCAAATCGTGAACCGGCTGAATCGCAACAATGGATAACTTATGCATCACCGGCGCACGCCCTTCTCCCGCTAACGCGACATAATTTTGTACGATACTTGGGTCGAGCGTCTGGGCGACGACGTGATAATTGGTCGCAATGTATCGACCGTTGCCAAACACAAACCCAGTGCCTCTAATAGATGGCGCACTCGATTCGAGTGGGGTATGCAGACCTATGGCCACTACCCCGTTCTTAACGGTTTTAATTGTGTGGACTAAGTCATTAGCACTCACACTCATTGTGGTGACAACCAACACTGCGACCAGTAAGACAAACTTCTTCATACTCATTCCTTTGAATAAACTGACTATTAGTCTAGACTGTTTCGGTACGTTTGCTTATTAATTAAATGAAATCTGTGAAAAGTCTCATCATCGCGTTGTGCTCTCCCATCAATCAGTTTTTGTTAGGATTACTGTTTGCAGCTGTATTGATGGGCTTCAAAAGAACCGTACTGGCACAGCGCTTTGCAGTGTTGAGCGTGGCATGGTTGTTGGTCTGCTCCCAATATACGTTTTCCAGCTGGTTACTCAAACCGCTTGAGCATACTGCTCCGTCTATTGAGTTAACTGACCCAAGTTTGCACGAAGCGACTCACATACTGCCCTTAGCTGGGTATTATTTTGCTAACAGTGACTTAGCCGAACATGCCTTGTGGTCCCGAGCAACCATACAGCGTCTCAGTAATGCGTATTTTTTGTATCAACACATCAAAAAACCCATCATATTGACCGGGGGGCCGTTTTTGACACAAAGCCAAACGCCTTATAACGAATTTGCTGCACAATACTTTATGGCACGAGGGATACCTAAGGAAGATATTATCCTGGTGCCCAGTTCCCCAGATGGTCCGTTTAACACACAGACCGAATTGCAAGAAGCTTTTGCTTATCTCTCACAAGGCAATCCAATTATTGTTTCATCTGCGACGCACATGCGACGAGTCGATTTGCTGATGTCGCAACTTGGTTTGGTCAACAAAATTCTTTTTCCGGTGGATTTTCTTACCAGTGGTCAGATCAAACTAAAGGTAAATGCCCCTGCCATTGACTCACTGCACAGAGTGTATATGGGGTTATACGAGTATCTTTCGTATTTTTACTACGATATCTCAATAAAAATTCGCAAATTCTCGGCGTAATTCAAAATTGTTGTCTACACTTCTGACTAGACCCGTAGTCAGTGGATATCAGTGTGGATATTGCAATCAATAAACCCAAACAGACCTCGCTTCTCAAAAAGTTAAAGCGACTGTGGGGGTTATTCTTAAAATTCAACGATGCGAGAAAGATTTCCAAACATTTCTCTCGGTATTTTTTGATGCTCGACGCACAAAAGCCAGAGCTTAAGAATGTCGTATACGGTATCCGATACCAAGTCTATTGTATTGAAGAAGAATTTGAACCGGCTAATGATACGCAACAAGAACGAGATGAATTTGATGCCTATTCGTTACATTGCGTCTTACAACATTTGGGCTCGCAATCGTTTGCCGGAACCGTACGAGTTGTGTGGCCAAAGCACGACAACGAAGTGCTCCCCATTGAGCGTTATTGTTCAGAGAGCATTACCGAACTAGAATATCATCCAAGTAACTTCCCTCGAGGCTCTGTGTGTGAGATCTCCCGACTCGCAGTGCCGTTTGATTTTCGCCGTCGACAAGCGGATAAATTTGATGGTTCAGGGACCGGTGTAATTAACGAAAGTGATTATTCAGAAGATGAGTTGCGTTGCTTTCCATTTATCGCTATCGGTCTATACCTTGCCGCTGCCGGACAAGTATATAACCATCGCATTCCCCATACCTACGTCATGATGGAGCCCCGGCTGGCGAAGAGCATGGCTTTTATTGGTATCAGGTTCAAACAAATCGGGCCACCGGTATACTACCATGGCGTTCGCGCACCTTATTACATTAGCCATGATGTGTTTTTTGAGCATCTCTCTCCTAGTTTTAATGTCATGTTTGATCTCATTCGCAATCAACTCAAAGTGCAGTCTCTAGGGTAAGGAGTGTATTAGAATGACCACTCAATTTAACTATCAATCTGCTGTTTCTCGAAATATTGGTTGGGTCACAGAAGCCGAACAAGCGCTTCTTGCCACAAAGAAAATCGCTATTGCCGGACTGGGTGGTGTTGGAGGGGAACACCTAATGACGTTGACTCGATTAGGGCTCACTCAGTTTCATATCTCAGATTTTGATGAGTTTGATGTGCATAATTTCAATCGTCAAATCGGTGCCACCATGGACTCCATTGACCAGCCCAAGCTCGATACGCTTGAAAAGATGACCCTTTCAATCAACCCAGAGGCGCAGATTAAAACCTTCCCCATTGGCGTCAATCAAGACAATGTCGATGCGTTTCTAGACGATGTTGATGTGTACGTAGACAGCTTGGATTTTTTTGCTATAGAAGCCCGTGAATTAGTGTTTCGCAAATGTGCGGACAAAGGGATCCCTGTCATCACAACCGGTCCGATTGGCTTTGGCGTCGCCATGCTGTGTTTCATGCCAGGTTCGATGGATTTTGATGAATATTTTGGCTTTTCAAAATGTCACAGCAAACAAGAAAAGCTCTTAAAATTTATGGTGGGACTGACCCCTGCTCTATTGCAACGTGATTATTTAGTCGACCCATCACGCGCAGATTTTGCAGCCGAAAAAGGCCCGTCGGTCATTATGGGTGTCAAATTGTGTGCGGGTGTCAATGCCACAAATGTACTCAAAATACTCCTTAATCGTGGGGACATTATTTGCGCACCACACGGTCTGCATTTTGATGCGTACAAAAACAAACTCGTCAAAACCTGGTGCCCGTTTGGCAATGATGGTTTATTGCAGCGTATTAAGTATCAGATCGCCAAACGTGTTGTCTTAAGTAACTAAGCATATACGTATATAGACTCGCATCGTCTAAATCTTTTCTTTTTTCTATCCTAATCATCACTGTCAGCCTTTTTTACAACCGTTCAATTATTAAACAAAAAATAAATAAAAATCATAACAAAAACAAAATCTTGCGAATTTGGCACATGCTATGCAGTGTATCTGTGTATGCAATAATATTTGCGTTCACAAACATCTTTAAAAAGGATAGAAATATGAAAACTTATAGCAAAACACTTTTAGCGCTTGCTGCAGTTGGGGCTTTCTCAGCGAACGCGAGTATTATTCAGATAGATTTTGGTTCCGGTGATTCGAATGACAACGTTTCATTTACTGACCTTGATGCTAATGCCATTAATGCAAAATCCTATATTGTAGACACAGATAATCAAGCTGGTTACAACACTGGCGATTTAATTGTTGATTCTGGCTATCAACTCTTTGTTGGCGGATTTACCACACCTGACAACATTAGTGGTAATTTTTTCACTTCAGGTGGTGCTCCAGGCTCAGTAAATACAACCTATGGACTTGAATTAAACTATCTTGTTTGGGGTCAAGCAATTGTTGACTCTGGATTTGTTTTACCCAACTTCACAGACGGTATATTCAATGTCTTCTTGACGGAACAAAATGGAACACGTACGGGGTTAGCTGCATCGTTTGATTTACAAAGTTATCAAATAGAAGCTCCTTCAACTTCGACCAGTCCGCAAATTCGTTTTAACGGTAATTTGATTGAGGCATCTGGTACGACCGATGCGGAGAATTCGGACGGATACGTTACAAACAGTGGTGTAACAAACAACAACCAAGGTAGTTTTTCAGATATGTATGGGACCACATTTGCTGAGATTTTGCAAAACAATGGACTCGTTTCCTTTAGTGCATCTTTAGACTTCGTCGGTGGCTCTGAAATTGCTTTGTTATCTGATTTCGATACGACATCAGAAACGGTTCAAGATCTAGTAGACGATGTCAACAGATATGAAGGCAATGGTTCAGATGACCAGGATTGTGTATTCGGTGCATGTTCAGAGTTTATCGTTAATTCAAGTAATGCTGGTAACGACACACGTGGTTCTGATTATTTGTGGGATGATTTTAGACGCAATATTCTAGACCCACTAACAGCTCGCAGTGATAACGTTGCCACACGTGCTGTAGCACTAGCAAGTGATGACATTGTCATCAACGCCAACGCACCTGCTACCATGGGTGTTCTAGGAGCTGGCTTACTAGCACTAGCAGGCTTACGTCGACGTAAATCGTAACACATTACATTAGTAATCATCCCAAGAGTCAAAGAGAGGTTAGCCTCTCTTTTTTGGTATTTACAAAATAATTATCTATATTTGATGTCACAAGCCGATAAACCTAATTAGCCTTTAGAGATTTGTAACCGACACATACAAGGGATGGTATGTCGATTTATGTAAACGCTGTGCGTTACCACGCAACAACACACGATACAGTGAAGCAACACTGGCTCTTTCTCCAAGAGAAGAGCCCGTGCAGACCCTTTTTAACCTGGGCGTGGCAAGCATCCTGGTTGACAGAAGTAGACTCACCTTTATGTGTCCAGTTTTTTTACAACGATGAAATTGTTGGGATGTGTTTCGTGGGCGAGCAGTCTATTCAACATATTGGGCTTAGCTATCAGATGGGATTATTGAATCAATCTGGTGTCCCAGAAATTGACCAAGCATGGATAGAATACAATGATATTCTGGCTTTGCCCGAGCACATTGCTCAGTGCCGACAAGCTCTGGTGCAATGGTGTTTTGAGTCCCATAGGATGGATTGCTTTGATATTAATACATCACTCACTCAGCCCGAACAATGGGCGCCTGAATCGCTTGAGCACTTTGATGGAATTGCCATAGAGCAAGAAGCGGTTTTGGGGTATCGTACACAATTAACCAATGACTCAATGTCGTCCAAAAGCAGGCTTGACCAAATACTATCTACTTTATCTGCAAACAAACGTTCTCAAATCAATCGCAGTATTCGGTATATAACAGAGCAATATGGCGATATTGGTATCCGCGTCCACAAAGGCGGTGTACTTAACGAGGCGTTTGCTGACACTGGGCAATTTCACAGTGCCCGCTGGCGAGAGAGTCAATACGGCAGCGGCTTTGACAATCCGAAGTTCGTCGAGTTTCATCAACGCTTATTCCAGGAAGCATCGGGACAGTTTGATATTCAGATCCTTGAATTTACCACCTACACAATCAAACTGGGTTATTTGTATTTTTTCATCAAGAACGGAATCGCTTACTTTTATTTATCCGGAATCAACTACTGCGACTCAGATAACAAGTATCGTGTAGGTTTGGTTATCCACGTGCTTGCCATGGCCCACTTTGCAGAGCATGGTGTGCACACGTATGATTTTATGGGGGGAGAGTGTGCTTATAAGGCGTCATTGTCCACAGAGCAGTATCGCTTTTATCACGCTAGGTTCATCAAAAACAAAGCCTTTCACTTATTACACCGTTCATTTAACAAGATTGCTCGAACGTTTGGCCAAGCGAAACATGGAGAACACACATGGGTGTAAATGAACTGGATAGCTGTGTCAATACAGCCTTTGCTACCGTCTCGAACCCAAGTAATACAGCCATTAACCAACACTTGCTGTCAGTCAGCGTGCCCTGCCCTAAAGGACAATTCACCTGCCAAGACTCGCTCTGCGTGGTGGATGAAGCAGGGCAAGTGCTCAATACGCATTGTCGTGTATTAACTCTTTGGCCTGATCACTCTGTTCGATTTGTACATGTTCGTTGTGCGGTATCGCTGGCTCCTAATAGTGAATCTAGCTTATATCTGCAACGCTACAGCTCTACTGAGATCATTCCATCAGCCATACAACACAGTTCAACAAACCGACTGGATATCGCGATCCCCTGTGCTGTTCTGAACGATATCCAAACCATCACAGTGGTCCCTGAGGGGATCATGCTCGGGGAAACGATGCTCCTCACTAAAGTGAGTGGTCGTGTGCATGGTACACAACAGGGTATCGAGCCAACGTCTGTCGTTTCGTGGTCTTTTAATGAACTGTTGGGACAGCAAGCCCCACTCGCTGTCGAGCTTTGCATATTACGCCACGCTCAAGCTGGCGAGGTATCACTGAATTTAGAAGAAACAGTCACCATTAACACTATGACCGGTGCAATGGATATGACGTTAACGTTGCACAATCCCAATAGCGCTCACCACCCTAATGGGCAGTGGGATCTGGGCGATGTTAATGCCATCTTTATTGACGCATTGGATTTTGAAGTGCGCTCACCACACAGTGATGTCCAGGTTTGTATTAACCAGCATTACTATACCAACATTCATCGTATTGAACAGCTTGGCAGTGGTCGCAGTGAGTCCCAAAGTCGAGCGCATTTGATGCACAATGCTGAAGTTGCACCGACAGAGTCATACACGTTTATCAATGACCAAATCTCGATTTATCGCAATGTGCAGCCGTATATCCGGCATCAGAATAGACACTATGTGTTAACTGATTTTTGGCAACGCTTTCCATCAACTTATATCTCACGGGATGATGGCTTTGTGTTATCCGGAGTGAATGGCAAATTAGCGGACTACTGTGAACTTCAACCTGGGGAAAAATGGACTCGGACTCTACAGATATCGGCAGAATCCACGCAGGTGCACTCTTGTGCCCAAATCCCCAACCCCATTTGTACTCTTTGCCCTGAATACGTCTATTCCTGTCAGGCCATTGAGCGCATTGCGCCCTCTATGTTGACGAATAAATGGCACGAAATCACTCGATCGGTCATATCCACTCATAATGGATTTATCGCCAAGCGAGACCACATCGATTTATATGGATTTCGTCATTATGGCGACCTGTTTGCCGATCATGAGTCGGCCTATCTTGATCCTGACAGCGCGCCTTTGATCAGCGTCTATAACAATCAATACGACCCGTTATTTGGCTTATTGAAGCAATATGTCATGAGTGGGGATGTGCGTTATTTTGAGTTAGCCAACGATTTGGCAAAACATGTTATCAATGTCGATATCTACCATACCCAAGCCGATAAGCCGGAATACAATGGCGGATTATTTTGGCATACCGACCACTATGTCGATGCTGAAACGTCCTCGCATCGCACCTACTCGTCTCGCCAACAAAGCGGTGTATACGATGGGCATGCAGGGGGCGGTGGCCCAGGTGGACAACATTGCTACACCACAGGACTCGCCTACTATTACTTGCTGACGGGTAACGAAGACGCCAAAGATGCCGTCACCTCCCTGTATCAATGGGTAACCCTATATTATGAAGGCGATGAGACGCTTTATTATCGATTACTCGCATGGAAGAATCGTGATGTGCCTGGGTTAAAAGATGTCAAAACAGGACGCTATCCACTGGATCGCGGAACAGCGAATTACCTCAATGCCATACTGGATATGCATCTGTTGACCCAAAGCGAACAATACTTACATCATGGGCTATGGGTAGCATTACATACCGTTTCCCTGGAAGACTCACTTGATGAACTGGAGTTGGATAACATCGAAGAAAATTGGTTTTATACGGTCTGGCTTCAAGCAGTGACCCGACTGATTGAGCGGCTAACAGACCAACCCAAATTTGCCACTGCGCGTGCAAACTTGTTGACGCTGGTTGGGCGTTTTGCCAGATGGATGTGTGCACATGAATCGCCTTACCTGACCCGAGCAAATGAGCTGGAATACCCCAATCAAACCTGGTCTGCGCAAGATATGCGCAAAGTCGATGTATTGATGTTTGCAGCCATTCAAGCCTCATCAAAACAAGATAAACAAGATTATCTGGCCAAAGCATTAGAGATTGAGCAATACATCCATCAAGCATTAATGAACAGCGATGAACGTTTTTTCACGCGCGTTCAAGCGTTGGTCATGCAAAATCAAATGGAGTGGGAATCCGCACAGTATCTCTATGCAAAATATGTAAAAACGACGCACTCAGAACATGCGCGTGGGGCAACACAACCGGACACGACTGTCGATATTGCACCAGAGGATATTTCACCCTATCGCCTCAAACGAAAACACCCTTGGTCGATACAAAAAGAACTTAAACAACTCAAGCTACGTCATAAAGTGCTACGCAAATGGATTTAAACATATGACGGACACCGGTTTTCAACACACCAGTGATACACAAGCACGGGTCGCATTTATCATCCCTCACAAAGGAAGGGAAGAGATGCTGCTCCAAACCTTACGCAGCATCGCGCAATTAGACCGTGATGGATTTGCGGTGGAAGTGCATTTGGTCACGCAAAATGATTCCGTGTCTGATGAAATACATGCAATACCGGATATAGATTTAACCGTGCATTATCGTTCAGACGATGGAAATATCAGCAAGTCTAGGAACTTGGGTTTACAATCTACCAATGCAGAATATGTGGCTTTTATAGATGCCGATATTCTTCTAAAACCTAGTTGGCTTGTTACTCTATGTGCAGAGCTGAAGAAACCATCACGAATTGTTGTAGCGGCAAGACAATCTTCATCAGACTCCAATAATGTGGTAGAACAAATCAAAACTGCTATTGCCAACACAACAGTAAACTCTACTGTAAAGTATCTACCTGGTTGTAACTTATTATTAAGAAGAAAAGATGCTTTGGATGTAGGTGGGTTTCCAGAAAATTTGCGTACATGCGAAGATATATTTTTCACCTCAGAGTTATCTAATCATGGATATCTTTACCACAGTGGTCAAACAAGCTTTATCCACCTTGGTGAAGATAAATCTTTTGCTCAAATGAGTAAAAAAGAATTTTGGCGAGGCCAATCAAATTTACGATCTATAAATGGTCGTAAAGTACCTTTAAGAGAGTTACCAAGCTTTTTTGTGCCAATAGTCATCTTGCTATGCTGGATCATGACAGTAATTTTAATACTAATGGAACATTTGAGTCTTGCAGCAATTCCTTTACTGCTCTCATTGGCACTACTTTTAGCCTACTCAATTCGATTAAAGAGAAAAGTAATAAGCGAAGTCGCTATGTTCGATCTTGTACGCTTTTATACTTGTTACTTCCCAGCAAGAGCCATTGGTACCCTAAAAGGGTTTTTCATTGAATTTAACACGGACAGTCACTCATGAAACACAATTTAAACGTCATGCAGTTTATTTGCCCTACTGGATTTTATGGGGCGGAACGCTGGATCTTGGCATTGACCAAACACCTACCCGCACACATTAAATCCATCATTGCAGTGACCCAAGAGCCAGAGAATCACAACACTCAGCTCATTCGTGAAGCCCAAACACTTGGTTTCGAGACTGCTGAGTTTCCCATGACCGGTAAATTCGATTGGTCAGTGGTCGCACACATGGTGCAATATATCAAAGAGCACAACATTGACATCATCCATACCCATGGTTACAAGTCTGATATCTTAGGCGTGATTGTCGCCAAAAAAGCGGGCATCAAAGTCGTCGTCACCCCACACGGTTTTGAAAATGCCTCAGACGTTAAATTACGCACTTTTATTTGGTTAGGCTGTCAGGCCATGCGCTTTGCTGATCACGTCGTACCCTTGTCTCCTGCTTTGTATGAAGATGTGGAGAAGTTTGGTCTGACTCAACCCAAGTTACGCTATATTCAAAATGGTGTCGATCTATCTGAAGTATACAGCGTCAAACACGACGCCACACTGCCTGCTCAAACTAATAAAAAGCGGATTGGGTTCATTGGTCAGATGATTTCGCGTAAAAATATCGACGCTATCCTGCAGATTTTTTCTGAATTAGCCGCCACTCGTGAGGATATCGAATTAGTGCTGCTCGGCGATGGGGATTGTCGCGAAGCGTTAGAGCGCCAATCACAAACGCTAGATTGTCGAGACGATATTCATTTTTTGGGGTTTCGCGACGATAGGTTGGCGTTGCTCAAAACCTTTGATTTGTTTGTAATGACTTCGACCTTGGAGGGGATCCCAAGATGTTTAATGGAAGCCTGTGCCATGGGGATCCCTGTCGCAGCGTATGACATCGACGGCATTGATCAATTGATCCATCATGAACAGACGGGATTACTTGCACCACTGCATGATATTGCTATGCTCAAGCGCCATTGGGAAACGTTATTGGATGATGCGAATAGCGCTCAAGTCATTGCAGAAAATGCCGTTAACTATGTACAGCAACACTATTCTTCGCAGCGAATGGCGAATGAATACGATGACTTATTTCAAGAGATGATGACTAAGGATAGTCGAGATTATGTCAAAGCCTGACGTACTGTTTGTACTGAGTATCGATACCGAAGAAGAATGGCAATGGGATGAGCCTTTCCCAGAGTCTGATTTTGCGGTGGATAACGTCAAGCATTTGCCATTGTTTCAGTATCAGATGGAACAACTGGGGATCCGTCCTACTTATTTTGTGGACTATCCTGTACTGGATAACCCAACCTCGCTCGAACAATTTAAGCAAGTTATTAAACATCGACAGTGTGAAGTGGGCGCTCACTTGCACCCATGGTGTAACCCACCCTACTTTGGCACAACGACAGAATTTGAATCGCATGTGGTGAATTTACCTAGAGAACACGTCGCGACCAAATTAGATGCCTTAATCCAAAAAACTCAAGACACATTAGGTATCACACCGCAATCCTTTCGGACAGGGCGCTGGGGCATTAACGAGACCATTTTCGAGTTACTGGTCGAGCGTGGCATCTGGATAGACTCCAGTGTCTATCCGATGTATGACAATGATTATTTTAGCTGTTATGACGCACCGTTTGTACCCTACTACCCAGACTTCGGGTTGCCCAACTTTGCTGGGCAACAGCGTCACTTATTAGAACTGCCTGTCACTGTGGGGTTTAACCGCATGGATGATGAGACCGGCAGACATCTGCAAACCAAAGCCGAAAAAGGCATCTGGCACTATTGCCGAGCCAATGCTTTATTGTGGCATTCAAAGCTGTTGCGCAAGCTTTATCTCAGCCCAGAACTCTCTTCAATAGATGATATGAAATCCTTGGTCGATAATTGCTTACGTCAAGAACGTCCGGTCATTCACATGTATCTGCATAGCTCGAGTTTCTTAGACAATGGAACGGGGTTTTATCTAGACAAAGACGCCCACAAGCATATTTTAGATAGCGTGACTCAAGTGTTCGAACACCTATCACAGCAAGCCAACGTGACCTGTGCAACGATTTCTGAAGCCGCGCATTTGCTCGGTATGCAAAATCAGGTTAGCAGCCGTATCCATCCCTTATCTGCATCGAGACAAGATATCAGGATGGTGTCATGAGAACGGAATTTGTCGCGCTTTCACAACTTAATCGAGCGATTTATGATGAGTATGTTGCATCGCATTCGGGGGGTTCAGCTTATCATTTTAGCGCTTGGTTATTGTGTGTGTATGAAGCCTATAAACACAATGCCATCATTGCCCTAGCGTATGAAGATAATAGGCTCGTCGGGGTAGCTCCTTTGGTATTGTTTTCACGATTCTGGGGTAAGCCATCATTTTGTGCACTGCCTTACTGTGATGTGGGGCATGTTCTGGCAGATTCTGATGCCATTAAACAAGAATTAATAAAAAATATCTGTGAGTATGGTGCATCACACTTCATCTCATCTTTCGTGCATCGAGATATTTGTTCTGGTAATGATAATCAAGATGACGACGCATTAACTGGCAAAAAAGTCGCCATGAAGATGCCCTTGCAAAGTAGTGCTTCGGAGCAGATGGCGATTTACAAATCAAAACTACGCAGCCAGATCCGCAAAGCCGAAAAAAATGGATTATCAATCAAACTGACTGAAGGGAATGATTTGCTCGATGACTTCTACCAGGTCATTGCGCAAAACATGCGTGAACTGGGCTCTCCTGTTCACAAAAAAAGTTGGTATGAAGCAATTGTTAAGCATTATCAGGGACGCTTTTGCATGGGAGTGGTGTATGACGGAGATATGGCGATTGGCGCAGGTCTCATATTACTTCACCCTCATCAATGCAGTATCCCTTGGGCGTCGACCTTAGCAAAGTACAATAGACTGGCACCCAATATGATGCTGTATGGAGCATTAATTGGATATGCTGCTGACAAACAAATACCTGTTTTTGATTTTGGTCGTTCGACGTTTAATGAAGGTACGTATCGGTTTAAAAAACAGTGGGGGGCGGTGCCACAAGTGTTGGACTGGCGGGATTGCTTGGAAACTTCACCTACACAACAAGCTGAAAAAACTGGAGACGACCAGCTAAAACAACTCGCAGTTAAAGTCTGGCAACACCTACCTGTCACGATGACCACGATGGTGGGAAGTCGGGTGCGTGGTTTGATAAGTTTATAGGATTGTTAATATGTGCGGAATTGCAGGGTTTATCAACAATCAACATTTTTCAAGCGAGCACCTGATTGGAATGGGTGATGCAATTTTACATCGTGGCCCTGATGCCTCTGGTGTGTTTATCGATGACAATATCGGCATGATACACCGTCGCCTAAGTATTATTGATTTGTCTGAGGCTGGTACACAGCCGATGTTTTCAGATGATGAGAATCTTGTCATCACGTTTAATGGAGAAATTTATAATTTCCCTATATTACGCAAAGAATTATTAGACCTTGGCTACGAGTTTCATTCTCATACAGACACTGAAGTGATTTTGGGGCTCTACAAATACTACGGCAAGGCATGTCTTGAAAAACTCAATGGTATGTTCGCCTTCGCTATTTGGGACAAACAAGCTAAGTCACTGTTTATCGCGCGCGACCGGATTGGTAAAAAACCTTTGTATTATTACAACAAAGGCGACGCGTTTTATTTTGCTTCTGAACTCAAATCCATTTTGACATTACCAGACATAGACAGAACAATCCGCAACGATGCAGTCTACGATTTTTTTGCTTATCAGTATGTGCCAGATCCTAAAACGATATTTACTCACATGCACAAGCTCGCCCCTGGCCATTATATGACTATCAATGACGGGAAAATTGAGATTGAGCAATATTGGGATGTATCATTTAAACACAAAACAGATGTGTCACTCGAACATGCAAAAGACCAACTAACAAATCTATTATTAGATAAAACCAAAGCTAGAATGTTGGCTGATGTAAAATTAGGCGCGTTTTTAAGTGGCGGTGTTGATTCCAGCGGTGTTGTTGCAATGATGTCAACCTTGTCTGACTCTCCTGTTAATACCTGTACTATTGGCTTTGATGACCCTAAATTCAATGAGTCAGAATTTGCCAAACAGGTCGCAGAGCAATACCAATGTAATCATAATGAATTCATCGTTGAGAAGGATATAGCAGCTGAGCTTGAGCGTATCGTTAAGTTTTTTGATGAACCGTTTGCAGACCCATCTTTAGTGCCGACTTTTTTTGTCAGTGAACTCGCACGTCAAGCGGTAACGGTTGCGATTGCCGGTGATGGTGGCGATGAAGTGTTTGCGGGCTATGAAAAATACACATTGGATGTGTTAGAAAACTCTTTGCGCGAGAAGTTTCCAAAAGGCATTCGCGAAAATGTATTTCCAACGTTGGCTAAACTTTGTCAGAAAAGCTCACATACGTTCTTTAAAAAAGGGAATTCGTTGCTAACTAGTTTAAGTCAAGATCCCGCGATGGGATTCTATATAACTAACTCACAAATCACTGATGCTACGTGGAATAAGATTGCAAAACCTGCGTTTAAAAATGCATTGGGGGACTATCATCCAGCAAGCGTTACATTAGAAAAATACGATGAAGCCGATGGTAATAATCATTTTGATAAAATTTTATACACCGACCTAAAAACCTATTTACCAGGCGGCATCTTAGTCAAAGTCGATCGTATGAGCATGGCTAATTCACTCGAAGTCAGAGCGCCTATTTTAGATAAAGAGGTAATTGAGTTCGCTGCGACACTCCCCATTGAGATGAAATACAAAGACGGTGAGAAAAAGCACATATTGAAAGAAACCTTCAAACCATTGCTTCCAGATTATCTTCTTTATCGCAAAAAAATGGGCTTTTCCGTGCCTCTAGCAACATGGTTCAGAGAGCATATTCATCACTTGGCAAAACAATATCTATTTGCAAGTAATAACGGGATTAAAGATTATTTTGACATTCAAGCAGTTGAAGTTCTCTGGGATGAGCACCAGTCTGAAATAGCCGACCATAGCGCTGTACTATGGAGCTTGTTAATGTTTCAGATGTGGTGGGATAACTATATGGATGAAAAAAAATGAAAATATGTCACGTCACCTACGACATGAGAATTGGTGGCACTGAGCAAGTGATTCTTAATATAGTACAAGGGACATTTCAAACAGATTTAACTCATCAAATACTCTGTATAGAAGCCCCTTTAGGGCCATTTGCTGATAAAGCAAAGGAATTTATAGACAGGATCGATACAATTCCAAGGAAAGATGGGTTTGATGTCAGTCTAATATTCAAGATTAGACATTTCATCAAAGAACACGATATCGACATCCTCCACTGCCACCAATATACCCCATGGTGTTATGGCGCCCTTGCGAGTGCATATACAAACACAAAGGTTATATTTACAGAACACGGGAGATTCTTTCCCGACTCCAGTTCAACAAAAAGAAAGTTTATCAATCCATTATTAGACTTTTTTACAAGTACCTACACTGCAATATCAAAAGCAACGGCAAAAGCATTAGTAGAGTATGAGTTTATTGAAAACAAGAAAATACGCACACTCTACAATGGTATAGATGGATGCAAAGAAGTTGTATCAATCGAAGAAATTCAAACATTAAAAAAAACCTATAGCATTCCTAACGACGCAGTGATTTTAGGAACAATTGCAAGATTTGACCCCATTAAAAATCATGAAATGATGATTGAAGCTTGTGCTGCATTAAACAAAAAAAATATAAACTGCATACTCGTTATAGTAGGTGACGGTGAAAATAGAGAGAATATTGAAGCGTTAGTCACGCGTTTAAAAATCCAAGATAAAGTCATCTTAACTGGATATATCACCTCTCCACAACATTTCTATTCTGTGTTCGATATTTTTTTACTTACCTCTTTTAGTGAAGGAACATCAATGACATTGCTTGAAGCAATGTCTGCAGGTCTGCCATGTATAGTGACAGATGTTGGAGGTAATGCTGAGCTGATCTCAAGCGAAGAAATTGGAATCGCCATCCCATCTAATGATGTAAATGCACTTGAGCAGTCCATAGTAAAAATCATTCAAGACACAGACTATACCGATATGATTAAGAAGAACGTCAAAGCTCATTTCAAAGCCCATTTCAGCAAAGATAAAATGGTGAATAACTATGAATCAATTTACTTAAGGATGAATAATGGCTAATTTTGCTATCGACGGACGCTTCATATTAAGACAACAAAGAGGTATGCCCACATATGTAACAACGGTTTGTAAATTACTTCCAAAATCTATGCCCGAACATATTTTTTACATTCTGATTAATACGGATTTTGAGCACAATTGTGAAAAAGCTGAGTACGACCAGCGAATTAAAAGTATAGATAAGTGCGATAATGTGATATTTGTCGATCTGCAAGCCGATGACGAATATTCTTGGGAGTTATTTAAATTACCACAATGGCTCAAAAATAACAGAGTAGATTTGTTGCATATGCCAACCAATAGAACCTGCATTTTAAGCTCAACCAAGCAAATAATGACTTTACATGATGCTATGGAATGGGAATTTAATAAACAAAATCACAGCGCACCAAAAGATGCTAATTTCAAAATAAAATTGTATACATTTAAAAAGAAGCTTTACGTTTTTCTGAACTACTTTTATGGAATGAGAAAGGTAAAGCGCGTCGTAACTATTTCTAACTCAGCAAAATATTCAATTATTAAAAACTTTCCTTTTACACAAGGAAAAGTAGATGTTATCTACCATGGCATTCCTGAATATTATTCACCTGCAATAGAAGACTCTAATTTTAACCAGAGAAAAAACATTCTCATGCTGGGTGGCGAAAGCTATCAGAAAAATCCAGAAAACATGCTAAAAGGATATGCAAAATTATCTGAAATGCAAAAATCACAAAACCATCTCACTATTGTGGGTAAAAAATTAGATAGCAACTCAATCATCGATAATTTGATCGAAGAATTAAACCTTCAAAAATTCGTCAAAATCTATAATTGGATTGACGAAGAGAAATTAATAAAACTGTTTCAAACATCGAAAGCTTTGTTGTTTGTATCACGGCAAGAAGGGTTCGGTTTTCCTCTTTTACAAGCGATGGCTTGCGGCACTCCTGCTGTTATATCGAAAGCAGAAGTGCTTTCAGAAATAAGTAAGAATGCCGCATTAGAGGCAGATGCTGAAAATCCTAATCAAATTCACAGTCAGCTAGAACAATTAATTGAAAACGAAGATGTGTGGCAAGAAAAAAATGCTATCGGAAAAACCGTTGCCAATTCATTCACGTGGGATCAATCAATTAATGCACTCAAAAAAGTTTACATGGAAGCAATAAAATGAAAAATCCAGAAATATCTGTAGTAATGGGCGTTTACAACGGCGAAGGCCGCATTAAAAATGCGATATTAAGCATTCTAAGTCAATCCTTTACAGATTTTGAACTTATCATTATCAATGATGGAAGTACTGATAATACTCAGCAGATCATCGATGAATTTGATGATTCAAGAATCATATCACTTTCACAAGAAAATCTAGGTTTGACTAAGACACTAAATAAAGGAATTAAGCTAGCTAAAGGAAAATATATTGCTAGGCAGGATTCTGATGACATTTCCATTTATAATCGGTTTGAATTGCAATTACAGGCCTTTGAACAGGATCCTGAATTAGACATGATAGGAACATCGATGTTCATTACAAATCAGAAAGGGATTTATAATGAAGTCTTTCTATATCCAGATTCTTATGAAGATTGTCAATCCTCGATAAGCAGATTCAATCCATTTGTGCATGGCTCTGTCATGATTAAGAAAGACGTGTTGTTAAACGAAAATTTATACAATGAAGATTTTAGATATGTCCAAGACTATGAATTGTGGTCAAGGTTAATACCTAGATACAAATGCAAAAATATACTTGAACCACTCTACGCGCGAACTAGAGATAAAGTATGTAGTGAACAATCTGTTGATAAAACTGAATATGTCGAAAAAATACAGAGTCAAATACAACAGATGACATCTGATAAAAATATCGAGATAACACCAATTAGCATTTACCCGTTAATTAATTACCCAAGTAAGTATACAAAAACTTTATCTGAAACATTCAAAAGAATGTATCAACAAGGCATTGAAAATGAAAAGGATATTAAATTGAAGTTTACATCAATGTTTTATTGCCCACAAAACATTTAAAATCAAATTAAGAATGTAACTTACTTCTCATTTTATAAATTAATCTAATATTTGTCTTAGTATATATAATATCTAATAATTTGACGCCATGTTCTCGAGAATAAAAAATGAAAATAATTGGGAATACCACTACGCCAACTAAAACGCCCCCCAATAATATAACGGGGTTCGAGAAACTGCTAAGTAAGGTTGTTTTGACACCATAAACAATGCCCCCCATACAAAAAGTACTAACAATAACAGGGTGTAGATTTACCAAAATATCTTTAAAACTCTTATTAATCATTTTTAAACCACGAAAAATAGCATAATAACTCGGCATAAGCGCTAACACCATTCCCCAGGCAACACCGACCAAACCCCATTTCATCGCGAAAGTCCCTACAAATATCAATGTCAAAATTAAGGTTACAATTGATATTTTAAAGGGTAAATCTGGACGCCCCTCAACCATAAATATAGCGCCTATCGCTTGAGGCCATACTCGCAACATAGTACAAAATGCAAGAATCTGGAGAGGCACTATTGCTTCCATCCATTGAGAACCCCACAAGGTTAAAACCATGACATCACCTAAGATAATCATTCCTGTTAATGCCGGAAACATGAATAATGATAAATAATAAATGGTATCAATATACATTTTAAATACGGCGTTTTTATTACTTTTCACTTTAGCCATAGACGGATACACAACGAGTCCTACTGGCTGCACAAGACGTTGGTAAAGCAAGAATGGGATACGAAATGCAAATTCATATATACCCAAAAAATAAGTACCTAGACTTTTACTCACTACAATATAATCGAGATTAGTAGAGAAATAATTCATGATTGAAAATCCAAGTGTATTCCAGCCAAAACGTGCTTGTTCGTTGTAACTTTCCCTTGAAAATTTCAATCTAGGTTTCCAATCGACTGAGAAATAAAAGCATACTGCCACGATAATGGTATTTAGAATCATTCCGTAAGCCAACGCCCAATAATCATATTCCATATAGACAACAAGCCATATAATGAAAATACTTTCAATAACTATAGCAAACACCTGTATCAGGTTAATTACTTTATAATTTAATGATTTAGACAATAAGGTATTTGGAATGACCTCAAACACGGATATTAAGAATGTGATACTTATTAAGAATAAGATAGGTAAAACAGCTGGTTCATTAAAAAATAAAGAGATTGGATAAGCAAATCCTAATAATATTAGGAACATCACAAATCGCGTACAAAATGTTAACCAAAAACATGTTGAAAGATCGGTTTCTGTACAATTATCTTTTCGAATAAGCGCACTACTAAAGCCTGCAGAACCTATCGCAGAAACCAAAGTAAAACATAAAATTGCCAACCCATAGATACCAAAATCACTTGGCGTAAGAAATCTTGCTAAAACCATACTAGACAAAAATCTTATACCCGCGACAGTCACCCCACCATATATCTGCCAAGTCATTGCATTTGAAGTAGATTGGCTCATCTCAGATGTTTTTCCCTGTTGTAAAGTTTGTTTTTTTGCTCCCCAAAAAAACATACAACGCCATTACAAATTTGTACGTTGTCATTTTTGTTCGAAAAAAGTGTTTAATCAGACATGTAAAACAAGCCATAAGAAGCGCGTATGTAATAAACAATAAAACACACTCAACAAAAAAAGACATATCAACCTCTATCATCAGTAAATAGGCTATGTAAGCTGATATTGCCGTCACCCCCGATTCTCTAAGAAGGTTTTTGAGATGTATTTTAAACGTATGCTGTAATAGAAATAAGAGCCCGACAATACTAATAAGTGTGAAAATTGCTCGGCTCATTGCAAATATTTCAATATCATTCGATTGTTGACCAACAAATAAAAGTCCTATCAGGAAAAAGACAAAAATACATTCAAACGACACAAGGTTTTTAATCTTGTGATTCGCAATAAAGTACTCTTCAATCACACTATATATCGAAAACTGGACTACGAAAATTGAAAAAATTGCCAACATTGATGAATAAGGCTGCCACTGTTTTCCTAATAGTAAAACAGTAATTTCCTCATGATATAAAAAAAATATTAGTCCAACTGGCGTTGATAAAAATAACATTGTCGACAAGATCATCAACAACTGACTTTCCTTTTGTCGGTCTCTCTCAGAACGAAAAAAGCCTAGTAATGGTTCCATAACCGGGCCAATAAAGTCTCTTCCTGGCATTGTCGCAATTTCTTTTGTTTTCGAGTAACCCCCGACATAAGTATTTGAAAAGTAAAAACCTGATAACAAGATATCTAATTCTGATCTGAGGTAACCTACTACGCCTTGTGCATAACTATATTTGGTAAAAAAAACCTGAGAATTCAAACACTTCAATGTAGGAACTGGTATCATCGGCAACATCAAGTATGAAAGACACAGTTGCATCAAAGTAAAACTCAGTGCAGCGATAATGATGGCAAGATAAGATTCCAAATATAAGGCTAATGAGATTGCGATTATGGTACTGAATAATTTAGCAATGATATCCATTCTGACGATCGGCGAGTAAATCAAACAGCGCTTACACAATAAAACCTTTGGGCTCTTTAATGCATCTAGCATAAGCACCACAGATAACGAGGCAAGTGCTATTGCAGTAGGTTCTCCTAAAACACTCGCAAAAACAAAAGCGAGCACACATAAAAACAATGTCATCGTTGTTTTAAGTATTAACTGAAATGTCCAAGCAGTAAAAATATCATCCCAAGTTACCCGTTGCTTTTGGGTAATGTATTTCTGCGCCCCAGTTTCACTAAATATATCGAGTAAATAAAGAATACTTGTTGCAATTGCGACAACTCCGAAGTCCCCAGGTGTAAGGATTCGAGCCAAAATGAGCATGCTCGACAACCCGATTACTTTCACAATAATAGTATTGGAAAATAGCTTCGCGATGCTCGTTAACGTTAATCGTTTATATGACACTTGACGATGCTTTTGTATTAGCTTTGCTAACGCAATTATCAAAAACGTTTGCTAATTTCTCAGTTAACGATTGACGCTCAATATTGCGAAGTTTTGCTTTATTTAGTTCTGGGAAAATGCCGGGGCCTTGCGCTAAGATATCGGTTATGGTCTTCTCTAATGCCGCTTTATTTCCGCGCTCAACACATATTGCACCGCCAAAACTTTCCAGAAATTTCCAAATTTCGCAACCCTTTGGTATGTAGGCTAAAATAGGTGTTCCAGATGCAATGTATTCGAACAATTTACCCGGTAAACATATATCCCCATATTCGTTATCTGGCGTCATCAAAAATAAACAATCAGCCTGATGCATAATTTCAATGGCTCTTTTATGGTTAACATGTCCAAGGACATTAATATGAGAAGATTGAATTCCATTATCAATCAGCATAGTTGACTCAAAACCAGCCATATCTATCTTTGAGCTGAAATTATTTGTATCAACGACTTTGATAAATGACTCAATAAACTCTTTTGGAGAATATCCTTTTTTCCATACACCTGTGTAAGCAAAGGTGAATATTTTTTTATTCTTAACATTATCAGTATCTGAATGTTCATGGAATTCATCCTTGTCATACCCATTAGTGATGCATGAGATTGACATATCGTATTCATTGAACTTCTGTTTTAAAATTTCTGCAGCAGAATTAGTTGTAGCAATAACATGATCAGCTTTTTGCAGGATACTCATTTCTAATGTTTTTGTTTTTTGCTTGATCTCGTCAGTAGTCTCGGTATCAAAACGTGCGTACTCTTCTGTCCACAAATCTCGATAATCTAATACGAGTGGAATTCCGGTTTTAGCTTTCACTTTTTGACCTACAACAAATACAGACCATGGCGGGCCAGAACAATAAATCAGATCGATGTCTTCTTGCTGACAAATCTCGATACCTTTTTGCGATGCAGTCGATATCCAATCACCAAATACATCTGGAAATGCATTTTTATTGCGTAAACGCCATTCAAATTTGTCTTCGAAAATATTAGCGAGAGTCTCAGGTAAAAAGCGACGGCTTTGTTCAACAATTTGTTTTGATAGCAACGGTACTCGATATATGTGTTGAACGTTACTGACCTCGCTCAATAAAGATTCATCAAAGTTGGTACCAGGGGGATTTGAGACGGTTAATACATGAGGCTCCCATCCAAACTTGGCTAGGTGTTTGGAAAATTTTGCACTTCTCTGTGTCCCAGAGTTTGCGATGGGTGGATAGAGATAAGCGATAAACAATACTTTTTTCATTTTTTCTCTTCCTTGAAAATAAGTTCAACAATAACGGTTGCAGCAAAGAGATAATATAGCCACGGATAATATGCGTAACTAACAAACATTCCACCAGCGCAATATACAAGCATAGAGACTATCGTTGCACGGCTGAAATTTTGCACATAAGTCTTATCGGAATATATTTGAATAAACTCAAGACACTTAAAATAAATAAAACACAACATTCCCAAGAAGAACGCTAAACCGACAAAACCTGATGCCCCTGTCACTTCAAATAAAATATTATGATAGGCCTTAGGGTTAACATGGTCTATTACAACTTCACCTTCGCGTGCATAGTCCGCTAGTTTTCCAGCATTAGCTCGATAGGATAAAAATCCTCCGCCTGTAAATGGATTATCCTTAAAGTAATCAATTGCCCATCGCCATACCACCACTCTTCCCATAGCAGATGCTTCAGTTGCGATAGTATCCTTGCTTTGAATAGTACTCATGCGATCAAACCATTCCGGTGGAGCAAGAGGTAGTAACAAAAGAGGAAGAATGAGTGCGACGCCCAATATTTTTGCTTTCTGTTTAGAATACCAGATTGCAAACCCTATCAGTAAAATCAAACAGACTAACCCAGAGCGAGCCTGTGTCCCAATTAAAATTAGCACACAACACACTGAATAACCGATGGCCAAATATTTAAATAACTTGTTACTTTTTGAAATTTGAGTATTAAATCCAAGGAAAAGCAATATCGGTATTAAGCTAAGCATTTGATTGGATAGAATACTCCCTTCAGACCACATTGTTGAACGGATACCAATGAGATTCATGCCATAGCCACCGCCGCCAAGCAACGACTTTATTCCCCCGAAAAAAGCAAATGTTGCAAAAGAGATTAAAGCTATCCATAAAAACTGCTCAAATTGCTTTTTATCAATAACCACAAAAGGGATGAGATAGCAAAAAATCAATAACTTTATGACATTTTCATACTTCCAAGATGCAAATATCGGAAATTCAGCATCCAAATTAGAAATTGAAAGCCAAATCATCGTACCAAGTGAAATAAAATGATATAAAAAGGATTTAGGAACTCTTATTTTTTTAAAATTAATCAAGCAAACAAATATAAAAAACACACTCATCATCATTGATACTGGTTTGCCGCTCATGAAAGCATACGATGACTCCATTGGTTTATAAGTATTGACCCAAACTAAACCCAACATAGCAACGTGTGGTCTGGTAATCCCAAACACACAAAAACAAACCAGTAAGCATAGTGTAATTAAGTCAGAAATCATGACTCATCACTGCGTTTATTGTAATAAACAATACAGTAGATAATAGCTACAAACATTATCAGCTTTCCTAGGCCTTCTACTCCCACATTACCTCCCATCCTTAGTACAACTTTTAGCGTATTTTTTTAATATTAAAATTCCAATGAATAAAGTTATGATTGGTAGCATCCATTTAAGAACGTAAGAAATACGTTCGAAATAATACTTCTTTGTGACAAAGTGTTTAGCCCCATCCCACTTCAAAACGCCATCGCTTTCATACGCATTTGCAAGAAGATCTGCTCGGCCTTGGCTATATCCCGCATCTAAATATACCTTTTTAGTGATCTCTGGATGATTGCTTAGTGTGGAAAAACTCCTCTCAAAATAGACGCCAAAATCAGGATCTAAAGTGAGATTTTGTTCTGTTAATTCGACAATGACATGTTCAGATGTGCTAATTATCTGATTTTTAATTTGATTTTCATTCAAAATTTCTGAAAGCAGCATACTCACATCACCGCATAACCCAATCCCACGCTCGATAGACTTATTAATTTGAGTAAAATGATACCGCTCGAACTCAGGTATACCGGAAAACTCACCCATACCCCATAAAATCCAATTTTCCCAAATAGGTATTTGCTGATGAAACTTTTCAGGTTCGTATTTATCCCAATATATATGAGATATTCCATCAGCAATGAGTAAAGTTAATCGTTTGGCAAAATCTGTGTCACTTTCTTCATTTAATTTATTAATCCCAACTTTCAACTCATCTGAGCTAATATTTTTATCCCTCTCACCAAATAGGAGGTGTTCGCTTGGAATACTATCTTGCTCCATTGATTGAGTTATGCCATATAAGTTTATGAGCGTAAGCATCAACGATGGGATAAGAAGAATAATGGCAATAGCTCGCATCAGTAAATACTCTGAATACCCAATGATTCAGCCATTTTTCTCAACGAAATCAAAAAAATTGCTTCTTCATTTATTTGTTTATTACCAACAACTTTCGCATTCCCCCCGTCTCTAGAAGCTATCTTTCTATTTACTTCATTGTTCTTGATGATAACTTGCTGGGTTTCAACAAAACGATATTCGATCGCCCTCGGATAACTATGACTTAAATAGATAATATTATTTTCAATTAAGGTGTTTGGACTTTGTTCTAGTGCAATCCCCGTATCCGCAAAGGGGGTTGTCTTTGCGTGCAAAATGACATTATTTCTAATCGCACCACCAGAGTGATTGAGTTTGACATTTTTCTTTTGATGGCCTAAGCCAAAACCGATATGCCGATCATTATTAATAAATAAATTATCAGCTACAATATTGTCTTTTGAGTTAATCCAAAAGTGCACTGCATATTGAGCAATCCTCTTTGAAGGACTCGAAATATCGCGAAAGATATTATTTTCAACAATCCAATTGGTTGCACCAATGGCATCAATGCCCCCAGTATAATATTGGTAGGCTATGCCGCGGGTATATTGAAAGATAGAATGTTCTACGATCCCGTTGTCACTGGTCTTTTCTGGAGAGTTATTGTAGTTGTGAGACACTTTAAACAGCTGCTCTTTTGCATCCTGAAAAATCATCCGATTAAAATGCACATTATCTACATCCATCTCACCGGCTACCTGAACCGTATGATAAGACGCATCCGTCAAGGTAATACCATCCATGCGAAAACCAGAACGATTGACCCTTATCAGATTCCCAATCCCGCTATCAAACCCGCCACCTTTAATCACCGTTTCATAAGGATTGCCCGACACTGACATCATTGTGATGTTTTCACCGTTAATATTCAGTGTCCTTCCGATGTTATATACCCCATCTACTAGGTAAATAACGGTGTTCCCAGACTTGTTTGCATCCACCAGCGCCTGATTAAGCTCTTGCACATTGGAGGCGTAACGCACCTTCATATCAGGGGAAACAGTTAAACGTGGGGTTTTGCCAAAATCTTTAATGACCGAAACAGGTTCGGCAAACGGTTCTACAACCGTGGCAGTGCCGGTTTTTTCTTGAACTTTGTAGAGAATGTCTTTTAGATTGTAGTTGGTGAACTGAGTCACACCCACGATACCCGCGCCACCCATGACTATAAGCGCGCCAATGCCAAATATCATCCCTTGCAATAATTTACTCATTACCAATTGCATGGGTTTCCTCCTTGATGGTTTTAATCACTTTTGCTGGATTCCCGCCAACAATGACACCATTTGGAACAGTATTTACTACCACTGCACCCGCTGCGACAACTGAACCGTTGCCCACCGACGCCATCACAATCGCGCCATTACCAATCCAGCAGTTCTCACCGATGGATATTTTTTCAAATACGCCCCCTTGGTCACGGATCGGCACATCACTGCGGGCAAAATCATGCTGTTTTTTGCCGCTTAATATATGCACCCCGCTGCCAAGCAAAGTGTCTTTGCCTATCGAGCATTTGCCAATGTTACACTGAGGTCCAATATAAACACCTTCACCAATCGAGGTATCGGTATGTGAGAACAATGCCCCAAAGCCAATATAACTGTTCCAATGCCAGTGTTTAATCACCCAGTGTGCAAAGGCATTGCGCTGATAACTGCCTATCTTGCCTGGTGCCAGAGACAAAAATTGCATAAAACTTTGAAACACACTGTCTCGGCCACTCTGACCAACCGCGACACTGACCAACCTATATAAAACTATTATCGGCAGTTGCAGGAAAGATATGATCAAAAATAACAACCGCTTCATGCGCACACCTGTTTGATGTACTCATCATCTCGCTGCTCAGTCGACAACTGCTCTGCCAAGGCTTGTAATTGCCCAGCCCAAGAATATCGTGTGTCGATTAATCGCTCAGCCTGAGTGACCACGTCCTGATACAATATAGAATTTTGCAAATCTGCCAAAGAAGATAAGTAAGCACTTACATCATTACACACAAACCCCTCTTGCCCATGGGTCATCTCAATCCCCTCAAACCCTAGACTTGAACCTAACACGGGCAGACCACATGCCATGGCTTGTAAGATCTTGTTCTGTACGCCACGCGCAATTTGAAATGGCGCCACAAACACATCCGCCTGATGAAAATAAGGCACCACATCATCGACACGCCCCGTGACCTGTATATCGTGTCTAGTATCGAGCTTTCTTATCTCCTTTACGGGATTCATCCCCACAATAGACAAGCTAGCTTTGGGGTAATGCATTTTAATCGACGGCCAAACGTATTCGACAAACCACAACATAGCCTCCACATTGGGCTTGTAGTCCATCACGCCGACAAATAAGAATCGTGTCAGTGAGGTTTCATTAGTACGTACTTTGTTGGCTGGAAAAAAGACCCTCTGATCAATGCCATTACCCAACACATCGACCCGTTCATCGAGTATTTTTTTGAGATCCATTTCTACATGATTAGAACCATGCACAGACACAAACAACTCGCGCTCTTTCTCTGCAATCAAAAACACCTTGTCTGCACCGATGAGCGCTCGCCGTTCAAGCTCAGCCACCTTCACTGACTCCCTTCGGTACACCCAAGACATCGGCCATGACACAGCGTCTGCGTACTGAGACCATTTGTCTGAGTCCACATCCATAAAATCAAATAAGATACGCGTTGGTTGATACAGAGTCTCACCGCCCCCTATTTGAGACATCCCTTGCTGTAACAATCCACTGCTCTGGGCATAGCGATACAAACTCGACGCAGTCAATATCACCGCCTCATACTCTGTCTCAGCAACCCATTCATTGAGGAGCGTTTGCATTTGGTGAGAATAAAAATACCTTTCACTGATGGCTCGGTCTTGTGTCAATGCAGTGAGATAACGCAGACATTTATGAGGCAACCTAACACATTTGGCTCGAGAGACATGTTGTGCTAACGCTGCACAATCTTGCTCATCGGATTGGGATTCAGCCAAGGCTAATACCTCAACGTCCACCCCATGTTGTGTCAAATAGTCAATCTGATGATAGGTTCTGAGTTTTTCCCCTTTGTTCGGAGGGTATGGCACACGTTGACAGACAAACAACACCTTCATGCCTTTCATTTCACTTGTCTGCCCCATTATTGCGCCTCCTGTGAGCGTCGAACCGTGCCAGACAAGCGCAGGGCATCAGTACGAGTAAGATACTCAGCAAAGCGATTGTTAATGATGGCTTGATGACGCTGCTGCGCCACTGCATCATCTGCAACTGGCAATTTGATGGCGAGCAGCCGCATCACCGTCTCTTGATGCAACAATGCTGCGAACGTTTGCATCAGTTTGACCTGCGTTTTGCTGCTGTACCACTGCCCGTCAAACCAGTACGCATAATAGATCACCTGCTGTTCACCTCGTGGAGAGCTAATGTGATCGGCCAATACCTCACTGCCGTCGCTCAACGTGAATTGATTGCGCTCAACCAACGTCCAACGATCTTGCAGATAGAGTTTATTTTGGAAACTCACTAACTCACCGTGTTTGCCATCAAACGAGACTTGGTAACTTTGATAGACTTGGTCAAGGTATTGGTGGGTAGATAACTGCTCAGCCGCTGCATGATGAAACTGCGGTGCCCAGGGCGTGCTGGGTAAAGAGGCTCTCCATTGTGCATTATTCCCTACACTCATCACTTCTGTAACAGGTGTACTCGAATACGACCAAGGTGCTTCAATTCGGTTCTGGACTTGGGCTTGCCACCATTGGGCAGCCCCTAACAACATTAATACCAAGATCACCACCCAATATTGTGGGGAAGTGGACGTACTGTGTGCAATAGAATGAGCCTTATCAGAGTCGTTCACCTTGCTGTCTCCGCAACGAAATAGCTCACCTAAGAATATTAAACTCACAATAACCACCGCAAAAAACACCCACCCATACACAAGATGGTCCGCCCCGACTGCGTGTTCCATGTCACTCAAATACCCAGTTAAGATAATGCCATACACCCTGATTGCATTGGCGACGATGGGGTACGCAATGGATAACATCACAAAACCCACTCGGCGTCGCCAAGAA
This sequence comes from Glaciecola sp., assembly GCA_018623155.1. Lineage (GTDB taxonomy): Bacteria > Pseudomonadota > Gammaproteobacteria > Enterobacterales > Alteromonadaceae > Opacimonas. Next base: position 1,117 of record JAAZVZ010000006.1, on the reverse strand, counting down.
AACAAGTTCATATACGCATACAAGTTACCAATCACCACTGATGCGATAAAAAAGCTGATTCCAGAGCAGGCTTCAGCAACCAAAAACTTCCCGCCAGGTACTTCGATGTATAGCCCTGTGCGAAACAATGGCACACCGGTGAGTTGCAACAAGTACACAGCCATATCAGCGGTGATTTCTTGTAACCATGGCACCAGTTCTTCGCCAATCGGAATGGCAAATAGCATAAACATTAACGGGAATATGATGTGGGATGCCGCACGATTACCAATGACGAGCCAAATTAACGTCGGCAACAGAGAAAACGCTGCAACGTGCATAAACAGCTGAATATCGCCTGCGACACCCACCACGTACAACACCAACTGCCCACAGACAACAGGTAAGGCTTGCCATGCTGGTCGTATCGGTAACTGTTGCAAAACGGAGCGCTCTTGCCATATCAAGTAAATTGCGCCGGGGATCACCAAAAAGCAGTGCTGGAAGATCTCTGACCCCCCCCAAATACCCACTGCGCTGCTGATTCCGGCAAAGCAGAAGAACGCCCAACCCAATAACACCAAGCACAATGAAATCAACGTCCTTTGTGACGCTTTCAGATGACTGTATGTCGCTGTTGTCATGCTGTTCTCGACAGATCCATTGGGACTTTGGGCGCCAGCTCTGAAAGCTCATCGGCATATGCCATTGCCATGGAAGACCAAGCAAAATCACGAAGCAATTTGTTCAGCTTATCTTCCATGCCATTCAAATTCACATAGTGGCGGAGTTTAGATTTTAACGGGGCGTCTTTGACTCGAGGTTGATCCGGGTCAATCTCCCAAGGGTGAAAATAAAAACTATATGGCTTTTGTTCTTGTGTTAAGAACTCATTGATCCGACGTTTAGAAAACCAATAAGGAAATAAACGAAAATACCCACCGCCACCAATGCCTATGTTGGTCTGGTTCTGGCGCAAGGTGGGAATGGGGATCTCAACAATGCCAGAAGGGTGACGGTAGGGAAACCTTGGCCAGTGTGGTACGCCATACAAATCGTGCTCTATCGGATACGTACTCGACGAGTACATAAAGCCCAGTCGTGCCAGTATGTCATAAACGTATTCAGTCTTGGCATT
>JAAZVZ010000018.1 GCA_018623155.1 Glaciecola sp. | reverse complement strand
TCCATCAAATTACCAAAGCTGAAAATGGGCATAATGTTGAGATATCAATTAGCCCCTACACCATTGGACAGAGTAATAATGGTGTGCTCATCTCCATGCGAGAGCTCAAATAACGTCTTATCGACATTCACTACATTAAAGGGTAATGTTTACGCATTACCTTTTTTTATAAGAAGGACTTAAGGAATGACTCACCAAATCTGGGAACAACGTTTTCAACCAAGAGTTGATTTAAGAGATGGCGATCATCGCAGTGCAGCACAACGCGATAAGGCTAGAGTAATGCATTCGGCAGCATTTCGTCGCTTACAAGCCAAAACTCAAATACATGGTATTGGCGTAAATGATTTTTATCGCACCCGTCTGACACATTCACTCGAAGCTGCTCAAATCGGTGCTGGGATCACAGAACAACTTAGCTCTAAATTCCCAACTCAATCCCAGATGTTATCCCTAGACAGCGACTTGATTGAAACAATATGTATGGCCCATGATATTGGTCACCCGCCTTTTGGCCACGGTGGTGAAGTAGCATTAAATTATATCTTAAGAGAAAACGGTGGTTTTGAAGGCAACGGGCAAACGTTTAGGATTGTTTCTGTCCTTGAACCCTATACCAAGACCAATGGTATGAATCTGTCTAGACGGACTTTATTAGGTTTAGTTAAGTATCCAAATTATCTCGATAATTTAAGTTCATCCTACCCAGTATGTCGCGCTGACAGTATTCGAGAAATCATCGCGCGGAATTATATACCACCTAAAGGGCTATACCAGTGTGATGCCCGTGTATTTGAATGGTTATTATCAGGGATTGATCAAGATGATGCCGAGTTATTCATGACTTATCAAGAAAATACCAATCGTCATAGCAGTACAATTTATAAAAGTTTTGATTGCTCTGTGATGGAGCTTGCCGATGACATTGCTTATGGTATCCATGATTTAGAAGATGCAATCGTCTTGCGTAAGGTACACATTGCACAGTTTATGGATGAAGTGGTCAACCCAATCCAACGTAGTAATACTCGATTATCTGGACGAATTAATACCTTAGCGATAGAGTTATTTTCTGATGAAAGTTATCGCCGTAAAAATGCGATCGGAGCCATTGTTAATAACTTCATCACCGCTATCGAAATCAATCGTCAACAATGCTTTAAGACGCCGTTACTCGATTATCAAGCAGTCTTACCTGAACCTGACAAAAGAGATTTGTTATGCTTTAAAAGCTTTGTTTGGAAACACGTTATTCAAACAACCGATGTGCAAATTGCAGAATACAGAGGACAACAAATTGTTATCGAATTATTTCAAGCATTTCAGTCAGATCCAGAAAGGTTATTACCCACAAATACCTACCGAAGATGGCTTAAAAACCATGAATTGGGTTTAGATAAGCGTGCAATCGTAGACTATATAGCTGGTATGACAGATGAATATGCGTTCAAAATGCATCAAAATTTATTTGGCAGCAAGTAAAAAAACATTTGACTGTATAAAAACACAGTACTAATATACCCATACTGTTTATTTATCCAGTATAGGTATATATATGTCAATTTCAACACAACACGCTAGGAATACCCATTATACGTCACAAGTGCTTAGCAATGTATCTGGAACATGCAATGCGACTAGAACTGTGCGCAAATGGCATTATCTATTATCTGACACACTGCGTTTTAGTGATACACAAACCAATGGTATTCGTATTCAAAAGCCGATAACAGAATTAGTATTCGATTATTGTGTCAAGATCGTGTCACACCAACAAGTTGATACTTTATACATTGAGCAGCACCGTTTTACAGCCTCAGAACTCTTTAATCTAACGATGCTTTGCAAAAACAAACAGGTCAATCTAGTGCACTTAACTAAAGCGCCTTATGAGCAATCGAAAAACGTAATTTACGGCCCTTGGTAAAAGAAAATGGACAGTTATTGAATGAGCTTATACAGGGATTTGCTGTTCTTTCCATGAAGTTGATGGTTGATATAGATATCGCTCATGAATCTGACCAAGATGTAAATAATCCACTTGTTTTATCGTGCAAATTGAAACAATAAAATTAGCTGGGATCTCATCATGATTGGGTCTAAACGAATTACGTGCACTGGCTGACAGCCTGTCCCAGACTCTTTGGCGGCAGTTTGCTTCTTCTGCGAGAGCATCCTCACCAATTATCGAACAATCTACTGCAAGCCTAAACTGCTCTCTAGTCTTCGCAAAGTACCAAGCAATCTCAGCTTGTGGATGACAGTATAATGAACGCACCTTATCGCAGTCCTTTTCAGAAACAAAATATAACTGCGTACCTGAGTGATTGAAACCGCGAAACACAACTGTACGATTTTGTACACCATTCACCTCACAATAGGTTGCAAGTTGCATGTAACGACTTTCAGGTTTACTTCTAGAAAGATGTAAAGAACGTGCGAGACGTTGTTTCCATATCATGACCGGGTCAAACCTTGATGAATCTTGATTGAATCAAATAACTGATAAAAGTTATCCGTCGTTTGCTTTGCTATTTCTGCGACAGTAGTCCCTCTTATTTCAGCAATGAATTCAGCCACTTCAACAACATATGCTGGTTGATTAGTTTTACCTCTATAAGGCACAGGGGCTAACCATGGCGAGTCGGTCTCAATTAACATACGCTCTAATGGAATGGTTTTAGCGACTTCCTGCAACTCTTTTGCTGATTTGAAGGTAACAATTCCGGAAAAACTTATATAAAATCCGAGCTCAATAGCAGCTTCAGCCATAGCAAGATCTTCAGTAAAACAGTGTAATACACCTCTTACCTTTCCATCTCCATGCTCTCTCAAAAGAGCAATGGTATCTTCACGAGCATTGCGAGTGTGCACAATGAGTGGCTTATCCACCTCTAGCGCAATATGAATATGGTCAATAAAACTTTGCTTTTGTACTGCAATAGTATCTTGGGTGTGATAGTAATCCAAGCCCGTTTCGCCAATTGCAACCACCTCTTTTCGTTTGGCATAAGCACGCAAAGTCTCAATTGGAACAACGTCTTCATCGTAGCAAGGATGTACTCCACACGACACAGATACGTTGTCAAAGGCGGATACTTGTGCATACATGTGGTCAAACTCTGCCACATTTACAGCTACACATAGCATATGCTCGACATTTCTAGAATGTGCGTTGGCTATGTAATTTGCAATGGCATCTGGATTGTTTTCATCAATTTTATCAAGATGACAATGAGAATCTACAAACGTCACGATAAGGCCTCTCTAACACGATTCAAAATTTTGTATAACAACATGGATTTATTCACCCCAGGGTGTTGAGCTTCTTTCATTAAATGTATCGATAAATCATAAATCTCGTTGTACTGGTTAGATGCTGCAGCTTGTCGACACCATTGCTGGAGCCAGATTAAACAATCTTGAATATGAACTTCCCACTTTTGTGCCATGTTATGGACTGAACTAGGTGAATTCAAATTGTGTAATGCTTCAACAAACTGAGCATAGGTTACACCACCTTCAGAGTACGCATTAAGGCATAATTTGGGCAATGAACGGTAAGCTGAGATTTCTTCTAATGTCATTTGGATCTGATGCTCGTCACGCAACCAATTTTGTAGTGTTTGTGGATTGGGTGAAGCGAGTGTATGTTTTTCACACCGACTTAATACCGTTGGTAACAAACTATGAGCACTCGTGGCTGTCATGAGGATATAAGTATTATTGGTCGGCTCTTCCAAAGTCTTAAGCAAAGCGTTTGCAGCCGAGGTTGTCATTCTCTGGGCACCAGTCAGTAACAACACCTTATTTTGCGAAAGCTGTGCACTACCTTGGAGTTTATCAATCCCTTCTCGAATACTATCAACACCTATTGACAGGTTTTCAGTTGTAATTCGATGTTTATCAGGATGCGTGCCTGCTTGTAAAAGCTGACAACTTTGGCACACACCACAAGGCTGATTACTTATGGGACTGTGGCAAAGTATGAGATCACACAAAGCTTCAGCAAACTCTTGTTTACCTAATCCCTCAGGACCCAAAAGTAATGGAGCGTGGTGTAGACTTTGGTGATGCAGACGAGAGGATAGCTGCGCCATTGTTGATTTATGCCAAGGCAAAGTCATATTTAATCCATATCCTCGCCAAGATAGCGATGCAAGGCTAGAAGGACATCACTCTGTACCGCATCGACAGTTTGACTGGCATCAATTACTACCGAACGATCACACTGTTGGTCTGCAAGTTCTAAGTACTTCTGTCTAGTTCGAGCAAAAAATGCTAATCCAGATTGCTCAATTCGGTCGAGTTGACCACGTTGGCTTGCACGAGTTAAACCTAGAGCCGGGTCAATATCCAACAAAATAGTAAAGTCAGGCTTCACTCCTTTTAATGTAATAGCGCGTAAACTATCTATCTCATCCATCGGGATTTGGCGCCCTCCCCCTTGGTAAGCAACGGATGACCAATCATGACGATCTGCCAATACCCATTGGCCTTGATTGAGCGCAGGAGTAATAACGTTTTCGAGTAATTGGGAACGAGCAGCATACATTAAGCACAATTCTGTGGTCGTGGTCACGGTTTCTGCCCAATCTTGTTTGACACAATCTCTTAAAGCTTCTGCTAAAGGTGTTCCACCTGGCTCTCGAGTTCGCACGACGGATTTCCCCGCCTTTTGCAATACTTCACCAATGGTTTCGATAACCGTACTCTTGCCAGCCCCTTCAAGGCCTTCAACCACAATAAATTGTCCCTGCATTATCGTCACTTAATTCTTTTATTTATTTAATTGGTATTTTCTCACAGCTGCATTGTGTTCTGCCAATGTTTTTGAAAAATGATGACTACCATCACCTTTGGCAACAAAATACAGCGCTTCGGTATCATCAGGATACAATACAGCTTTTAAGCTCGCTTCACTGGGTGCAGCAATGGGAGTAGGAGGTAAGCCGTCGATACGGTAGGTATTATGACTCGTTTTTGTCCTGAGATCTTGACGAGTAATGTTGCCATTAAAACTTGGTCCGATACCATAAATGACTGTTGGATCAGTTTGTAATCGCATCCCTAAGCGTAAACGGTTCAAGAATACACCAGCAATCAGGCCGCGTTCATCCTCCTGACCCGTCTCCTTTTCAATAATTGACGCCAAGGTTATCCACTCGTCGATATTGTTGATTTCAGGTGGAAGAGAAGCCTCTGATAAAAGTTGCTCAATAACGGTTAATTGCTTTTTTTCTGCTCTTTTAAACAAATTCGAAACACGACTTCCGTGATTGTACTGATACGTGTTAGCTAATAAATAACCCTCTTTATAATCTCTTTCAGCATCATAATAGTGCCATGCGTCTTGTTCATAAGACACATCCATTACTAACCCTTCTACCTTTTCCAATTGTTCTAACCATTGACGTAATGTTTGCCCTTCAATCAATGTTACACTTTGAGTGAGCACATCCCCCGTAACGATTAAACGCAACGCGTGACTGAGTGTCATTGAGGAATCAACTTGGTAAACACCCGCTTTGATATTTTGATATTCAGGGTGCCACTTTAGCCATATTTTATCCAAAAATGATAAGGGTTGGTTTTGTAACCTCGCCATGACCTGATAGGCTGATGTACCAGGAGAAATAGTTATGATTGTAGTATCAGACACGCGCACTTTGTTGAGGGGTATAGCACTATAAGAGATACCAAGAGCAACACAGAAAACAATACACAAGATACATAAACCAGTAACAAATGACTTCATACACTACCTTTGAATCATTTGACTGATATATGCCTGCCAATGTTGTTGCAGTCTATCGAATTCACTATTTGGAAAACAAATTGTTTTGTCTGCCAACACATCGATATCATTTTGAGAACAATTGACCGGTAAATACAGCTTTGCGACGGCTTGCAGGTGTCTCACACAATTACACAAAACGAGTGTATCGGCTTTTGTTAAATCGTTGACACTGTATTTTCCAACTGCAAATGGGACATTAAACAGTTTAAACGATGCAATTAATTGAGCCCGTAAAATTCCTGCAACACCTGCATTCTCAATCTCTGGTACATGCCATTGTCCTTGATAATGCCACAAAATATTGGCACTTGAAGCTTCAATCACATTTTGTTTGTGATCTAAACAAATGACATCATCCACAGACAGGCTATTGGCTTGTTGTTTGAATAACACATTTTCTAATCGATTACAGTGTTTGGCCCCTGCAAGCATAGGCTGTGTGCTGAGATAGCCTTCAGCAATAGCAATGGATAGAGGCTCAAGACTGACATTTGGCATAGGATACTGTGAACAATACACCAGAACGTCTTCCACGCCTGAGGGATCGTACCCCCGCCCACCTTGGCCTCGACAAATGAGCACTTTCAGTACGCCTTGATGCATGTCTTTGGCGGTATTTTCAATTACTGAGGTTAAGCTCGACCAGTCTACATTCAAAATCATTAACATCGCCGAGTCATTTTGTAGGCGTTGTAAATGGGCCGATAAAAATTCGACTTGACCACATACCACACGCATTGTGGTAAAACAGCCGTCGCCATAATTAAAATTTCGATTAGATGTTAGAGACGCATCGTCACAGATTATTTGCATAACAGGCACACTTTACTACGATTCCTCTATCATACGCATAAACACGACATAAAAAAACGCCATTGCGAAATAACAATGGCGTTTTATCAAAAATTGTATTCAGTGATTAAGGCTTTTTGAATAATAAAGAGCCGTTTGTACCACCAAAACCGAATGAATTACACAAAGCGTATTGTGTATCAATGCTTTGCGCCTCATGAGGGACTAAATTGAGATCACAATCTTCACTTGGGTTATCAAGATTGATGGTCGGCGGAGCAATCTGATCACGTAAAGCTAACACAGTAAAAATCGCTTCAACAGAACCGGCCGCGCCTAATAAATGACCAATCATTGATTTGGTTGAGGATACCTTTACGTCGCTAGCTGCGTCACCGAAAATACTTTTTACTGCACTGATCTCAGCAATATCACCAGCGGGTGTTGAGGTACCATGAGCATTGATATAACCAATTTGGGCAGGTGTAATCGCAGCATCATTAATGGCATTTTGCATTGCGGCTGCAGCGCCTTCACCATCCGCAGGCGGAGAGGTCATATGGTAAGCATCGCCTGACATACCGAAACCAGATAACTCGGCATAAATGGTCGCACCTCGAGCCATTGCATGTTCATACTCTTCAAGTACCATTACGCCTGCGCCTTCACCCATTACAAATCCATCACGCGCTTCATCCCAAGGACGAGAGGCTTGTTGTGGACGGTCATTTTGCGTAGAGAGCGCTCGAGCAGAACCAAAACCAGCAATAGCCAACGGAGTTATAGTGGATTCAGAGCCACCTGCAACCATTACATCGGCATCACCATAAGCAATCGCACGCGCACCAATGCCAATATTGTGAACACCTGTCGTACACGCAGTAACGACATTCAGGTTAGGTCCTTTTAAGCCACGCATAATAGATAAAAACCCCGAAACCATATTGGTAATGGTCGAGGGCACGAAAAATGGCGAAACACGTCGTGGGCCAGATTTGATCAGTTTGTGATGATTTTCTTCAATCAATGGTAAACCACCAATGCCTGAACCAATTGCGACACCGACACGAGCTGCATTTTCAGAAGTAATGGTAAGTGCACTGTCATCCAATGCCTGCATTCCTGCAGCAATACCTAACTGAATGAAGCGATCCATTTTTTTGGTTTCTTTTTTATCGATGTATTGTGTTGCATCAAAATCTTTTACTTCTGCAGCAAACTTTGTCCCGTACTCAGTAGCATCAAAATGAGTGATCTCACCCACGCCAGATACGCCTGATTTAATGTTCTGCCAAGTACTAGCAACGTCATTGCCAACGGGGGTGATTAACCCAAGACCCGTAACGACAACTCTACGTTTTGTCATCACATTCTCCTAAAGCAAATAATGTATTCTAATAGAAACAAAAAACGGCCCGTTAAGAGCCGTTTAGTCACACATAAATTAGATTATGCGTCGCTGTTCGCGTTGATGTAATCAATCGCAGATTGAACAGTCGTGATCTTTTCAGCTTCTTCGTCTGGGATTTCAGTATCGAATTCTTCTTCAAGAGCCATTACTAATTCAACTGTGTCTAAAGAATCTGCGCCCAAGTCGTCTACAAATGCCGCTTCAGATTTCACTTCTTCTTCTTTAACGCCAAGTTGCTCGATAATGATTTTTTTGACGCGTTCTTCGATATTACTCATTTTTCTACATTCCCTAATTGTTCTTTGGAAAAAAATCTATGCTAGTTTAGGTGGCAATCGCCATATGTGCAAGTTTTGATTGGTCTTAACTACGTGGTCAAACCACCTAGCAAGCAATATGGTAGTTAAGAAGCCTAAAAACTGCAAGAAATGGTTATGACATATGCATGCCACCGTTCACATGCAAAGTTTCACCTGTGATATAAGCCGCTGACTCAGTGGCCAAAAAAGCGACAGCTGCTGCAATTTCTTGTGGCTGTCCAAGACGGTTAGCAGGGATATCTTTAAATATCTCCGCTTTTTGTTCATCGGTTAACACCTTGGTCATATCAGTATCAATGAAGCCTGGTGCAACCACGTTCACTGTAATGCCACGAGAAGCAACTTCTCGCGCCATGGATTTAGAAAAACCAATGACACCCGCTTTGGCTGCAGCATAATTCGCTTGACCAGGATTGCCGGTCGAACCGACCACTGAACCAACGTTAATGATACGACCAAACCGCTGCTTCATCATGCCTCGTAAAACCGCTTTTGAAAGTTTAAAGATCGCACTTAAATTAGTTTGAATAATATCATCCCACTCTGCGTCTTTCATTCTCATGAGTAAGTTATCACGTGTGATGCCGGCATTATTCACCAATGCGGCAATGGGTCCAAAGCTGGCCGTGATGTCGCTTACTAATGCATCAATTGCCCCTTCTTCCGTTACATTGAGCACACGACCAGCACCATTGTCACCTAAATATTCCGCAATGGCAGCAGCGCCATTATCACTTGTTGCAGTGCCAACTACAAAATACCCTTGTTCAGTAAGTGCCAATGCAGTGGCTTTACCAATACCACGTGAGGCGCCCGTTACCAAGGCAATTTTTTTATCCGACATGATTTTATCCTACGTTTAAATGGTCTGGAGCATGAATACTGCTACAGTCCAATGTCTTAATAATACGTTTATTTAACCCTGTTAAAACTTTGCCCGGGCCCACTTCTAAAACAGAGGTAATTCCTTGTGCCGATAACCATTCGACCGTTTTAGTCCACTGCACAGGTCGGTATAATTGTCGAACGAGTGCATCGCGAATGTCATCCACTTCGAAATTCACTTTAACATCAACATTATTAACGACTGGAAGCAAAGGATTGTTCATCTCTATTTCATTGAGTAGCGCTGCAAGTTGCTCTGCTGCAGGTTGCATAAGAGCACAATGCGATGGTACTGACACTGGTAGTGGCAAGGCTCGCTTAGCGCCAGCTTCTTTACATAAGGCTCCAGCTTGCTCTACTGCATCTTTGTTACCAGCAATAACCACTTGGCCGGGAGAGTTGTAATTCACCGCAGACACAACTAATCCTGACTGAGCTGATACATCGGTACAAATTTGTTCGATACTTGCATCATCTAGACCGATAATCGCGAACATAGCACCCACTCCAGCAGGGACAGCTGCTTGCATAAATTGACCACGAGCACGAACAAGTTTTACTGCATCGGCCAGTGAAAACACACCAGCACATGTTAGTGCGGTATATTCACCTAAGCTATGCCCAGCCAGTGTATTTGCGCGCACTTCGGTTAATTCTTGTAAGCTTCGATAAACTGCAACAGAAGCTGTAAGTAATGCCGGTTGAGTGACTTCTGTTTGATTTAATTCGCCATTTGCATCGTTACTCACAACTTGCCACAAATCATAGCCTAATGCATCAGATGCTTCGGCAAAGGTATCAGTAATAATAGGAGTATGCTCGGCAAGCTCACCCAGCATTCCAACAGATTGAGATCCCTGGCCAGGGAAGACCATCGCAATGGTTTGACTCATAAAAAATCCTTTAGATTATCTTATAAATTTATAAAAAAGCAGTAATTTAGTATTTTACCAACGCTGATGCCCAGGCAAAACCGCCACCAAAGGCTTCAAGCAATAAATTCTGTCCACGTTGAATTCGACCATCACGTATTGCAGTGTCTAAGGCAGTTGGCACCGTCGCTGCTGACGTGTTGCCATAATACTCAAGTGTTAAAACGACTTGGTCTAGAGACATATTCAACTTTTTAGCAATGGCATTGATAATTCGGAAGTTAGCTTGATGAGGCACCAACCAATCAATATCCGATTTATCCATATCGTTCGCAGCAAGAGTCTGCTCTACTACTTCGCTGAGTTTCGTAACAGCCATCTTGAAAACTTCGTTACCTTTCATCACTCCCCAATTTTCGTGTACAGATGCCTCATCACCACGAGTTGGATTACCCACGTAAAGTAAGTCAGAATAAGAGCCTGCTGCATGGATGTGAGTAGAAAGGATCCCTGGTTCTTCAGAGGCTTCAATAATGGTTGCACCGGCTCCATCGCCAAACAAAATAACCATCGAGCGATCTTTGGGGTCAACTAATCGCGATAAACAATCTGTCCCAATGACCAAAATGCGTTTTGCCATACCTGATTTGATATACTGATCAGCCACACTGAGCGCATAGCAAAATCCTGCACAGGCAGCGGCGACATCAAAAGCTGGAATACCATCCAAGTCTAAGATGCGTTGAATTTCACAAGCGGTACTTGGCAGAGCTGTTTTTCCGGAGGTCGTGGCGCATACAATCATATCAATTGATTTGGGGTCAATTTGGTTGTACTCGAAGGCAGAAAGTGCGGCTTGTGCACCCATAGTGCCAGCGGTTTCATCCGGTCCAATAATACGACGTTCTTTGATACCTGTACGGTCAGTAATCCATTGGTCTGAGGTGTCGACCATTAATTCTAAATCGGCGTTACTTCGGATCTCACTGGGAAAATAGCTTCCTGTGCCAATGATTTTTGAATACATAATTGAGTATTACTCCAGCAATATGTTGGCAATTGTTGTTTTTATTTTGTGTGGAATGTCTTGCTCGACTTCATGTATTGCTTGGGTTATTGCAAAAGCAACCGCATTTGCGTTCGCGTTGCCATGACTTTTTACCACAATACCTGCTAATCCTATCAAACTCGCACCGTTATACTGGTCGGGCTTGATCTTTTTGTAGAGTTTTTTGAGGATTGGAATACACAACATAACAAGTATCTTCATCCATAAATTACTGGATCTGATTCGCGTAATTTCCTCACGTAGAAAGGTATAAATTCCCTCACTTGCTTTTAACGCCACGTTTCCGGTAAAACCATCTGTAACGATGACATCGGCTTTACCGCTCAATATTTCATTCGCTTCAATATAACCAATGAAGTTAATTTTGTTAAGTTTTTTCAGTTTGTCTGCGGCTTGATGGATGATTTCATGACCTTTGTTATGCTCTTCTCCAACATTCAACAAAGCCACTTTGGGCGCAAATTGATTATGATCCACACCAAAATGGCCAACAGTTTGTGCCAGTACAGACCCCATGACGGCATTTTGTACTAATGTGGTATCTGAATTACTAATATTCGCCCCCAAGTCCAATAACCAAGCAGATTTTTCAGACTGACAAGGTAAATGTGAAACGAGTGCCGGGCGGTTTATTCCAGGTAAGGTTTTCAATAAAACGGCAGCGAGTGCGAACAAAGCACCAGTATTGCCGGCACTTACACAGGCATGAGCTTCTCCAGAAGCAACCAATTCAATGGCTCGTCGCATAGATGAGTCTTTTTTACGTCGTAACGCGACAGAAGGCTTATCTTCCATCGTGACCACATCCTGACAATGAACGACCTTAATACGTTTACAAATAGATATTTGTACTTCTTTAAGTTCTTGATTAATGCGTTGTGAGTCACCGCAAAGAATAAGGAATAGATGCGGATGTTGATGCAGAGCTTTAACTGCTCCAGAAATAATAATGGGGGGACCATGATCTCCCCCCATTGAATCTAACGCAATGGTTAGTACTGACATAAAATCGAGCTTAGTTGCCTACGACTTTTTTGCCTTTGTAAAAACCATCCGCCGTCACGTGGTGACGACGATGCGTTTCACCTGATGTAGAATCGACAGACAAAGTAGCGCCTGTGAGAGCATCATGTGAACGACGCATACCACGCTTAGCGCGGGTTTTACGATTTTGCTGTACTGCCATAATTTACTCCTGGTCTCGCTTAAGTTTTTGTAAAACCGCAAATGGGTTTTCACGCTCTTGATCCGGTTCAAGTTGACCGAATGTCATATCGTCTTGCGTCACACTGCACTCATTCTCTGCATGAACAGGTACAATTGGCAAGCTAATAATCAATTCGTCTTCGAATAATTGCACCAAGTTCACTTCTCCGTGTTCGTTGACTGCAACCGGTTCGTAAGCGTCAGGTAATTCATCATGCTCAAGTTCATTCCCCTGCACGGGAGTGAAGCAAAAAGCCACCTGAGTCGCTTGTTGCATTGTTGAATTACAACGTTGACAGATAAGTTGAGCCTCAGTGCTAAGCTCTCCTTGGAAGTAAGTAAGACCCTGCGCGTCTTTTGCAAACTTAACATCCACTTGAATAAACTCATCACAAGAAGCGACGGACGCTTCCCACCTTGGCATATCTTTCGACGCCATCACACCTGAATATTCAGAGCGCTTAGTGGCGGTTTTGATAGGATCAAGGTATTTGGGCAATTTAACTTTCTGCATACCGCGCGCATATTATAGATTTGCACAACAACTGTCAAAGGATATATAGTTCTACGAAGCGTTTATTTTCTTAATATTGAACGGATTTAACATCCATGAAAGACATTATCTTAGCATCTTCATCCAAATATCGTCATGCATTGTTAAGTCAGCTCGGGCTCGCTTTTGATTTTGTTTCACCAAATATTGATGAAACACCCAATCCAAACGAAGCTCCGGAAGCCTTAGTTCATCGTCTTGCTTGTGAAAAGGCATGGGTAGTCGGCACCCAACAACCCAACGCCATTACCATTGCTTCGGATCAGGTAGCCTGTATCGACGATACCATTTTGACCAAGCCTGGAAATCGAGACAATGCAGTTGCTCAGCTGACTCAATGCAGTGGGCAAAGCGTCACTTTTTACACTTCTTTATGTGTTATTTTACCCGAGCAAGGATTTGAAAAAACCATTGTTGAGCCTTTTATCGTCGGTTTTCGTGATTTAACTCAAGCTCAAATTGAATGCTATGTAGATAACGAACAACCTTTTGATTGTGCTGGTAGTTTCAAATCAGAAGGGTTAGGTATCGCCTTATTCACATTTTTAAACGGTCGAGATACAAATACGTTAGTGGGTTTACCTCTGATAGAGCTCACCGGCATTTTGTTTGAACTCGGTGTGGATGTGTTACAGCCAGTTAAGTAATTCTAATGGAGAATCAATGATCGCAATAGGTTTGTGCTGTTGCAGTTTTGCCACAGCATGTACCCCGTAACTGACTCCAACTCTGGGCATATTAATGGATTGTGCCATTTGCATATCGTATGACGTATCACCTACCATTAGGCACTCTTCGGGTTTGAGTCCTTGTCGTGCCAAAATTTGTCGCAGCATATCTGGAGAGGGTTTTGACTCAGCCTCATCCGCACAACATGAATCACTAAAGTAACCTTTTGTATGAGTATTGTGCCAGGCCCGCTCTAACCCCCTGCGCGCTTTTCCTGTAGCTACGGCCAAGCGGTACTCGCCAGATAAGCGCTCTAATAATGCCTCAGCGCCATCAAATAATGGACAAGGGGTTTGGTCGTGCGAGACAAATACTGACTTATAATGGTCAACAACTTCTCGGATTTTGTTCTGACAAACTAAATCAAATAATTGTGCAATTGCAGGGGCTAGACTAATACCAATAATTTGATGTACGGAACTGGCTGAAGGTATTTCTAATTCTGAGCGCCTTGCGGCTTCTTGCATGGTATTGACAATCTTATCTGCAGAATCCATGAGAGTGCCATCCCAATCAAATATAATACAGGCGTAAGTCTGTTTCATGACTGCGCTGAAGCTGCTTCAAGTTGTTGAATCACATATTTAAATGACTTGTCGTATTTGGCCATAATCCTCATAGGTTCTTGAGTACCAGGATGAATAAAAGACAACGTCGCTGCATGCAATGCCAAACGCGAAAAACCATTTTGCGCATACTCATTATTGATTTGCGCGTCACAGTATTTCCCATCACCGATAATTGAATGCCCAGCACTTTGACAATGCACTCTGATTTGATGGGTACGCCCCGTTATTGGCGATGCTTCAACCAAGGTTGCATCATTAAACGTTTGTAATACACGATAGCGTGTCTCACTGGGCTTACCATCGTCTCTGACGACCACAATGCGTTCACCAGATTGTAACGTATTTTTATACAAAGGCGCTTTCACCTTATGCCGATGTTCGGGCCAATGTCCGTGAACAAGAGCATGATATCGTTTTTGCATTTGTTTTTCGCGTAATTGCGCATGTAGGCTACGCAAGGCTGAACGGCGCTTAGCGACCAAAATCACTCCGGAAGTATCGCGGTCAAGACGATGTACTAACTCCAAAAAATCTTGCTTGGGCCGCAATGCCCTCAACCCTTCAATCATGCCAAAATTCAGACCACTGCCACCATGTACGGCAAGACCAGATGGCTTGTTTATGGCTAGTACGCGATCATCCTCGAACAAAATGGCAGACTCCAATGACGCAATTTTGTCCAGTTTAGGATTCAGTTGCTCAGTGTCTTTGTCTGGTACTTTGATTGGCGCTATGCGAATGACGTCTGAGGGTTGTAGTTTATATTCTGCCTTGATGCGCTTTTTATTGACTCTAATTTCACCTTTGCGCAATAAACGATAGACCAAACTCTTCGGCACACCTTTAAGGTGTGTCATTAAAAAGTTGTCGATACGTTGCCCTGACATATCATCGTCTATGTTGACAAAACGGACTTGCGGGGAAGATTCTTGATTCATGTTGTGGATTATAACAATAAGCTTGAAACCATGCATTGAATTTTGTTGCAGTAATTCACAATACAGGCGATAATAAGTGTTGCGTTATTGTATCTTAAGTATATCGCTGTAAAAGCTAGTGTTTTTCGTCAAGCTGCGAGCACTCCAAACTGGATACAATTCGCCCGTTATACCCATTAGTTAGCCTCTGAGAACATGGCATTTACAAGGTATAACACGTTGACACAATGCACTGAGAATTTATTAACTCTGACGCTTGTGCATTTTTAAAAGACTTTGCTGATGCAAATATTAGAAGAATTAGTGCAATTTTAGGTTGATGTAGATACCTAAAAGAGAAAAACGAGATAATTATCTTCCGCTATGCACAAATTAGCGGTACAAGGCCACGTTTAGTACGTGGTATATATATCTTTGTCTGAATAGACCGCCAAGTGTGTGGACACAGCCATGCCCTAATTCTCTTGCGTCAGCGCAATTGAGAATATGACAACATGAAAAGAATGCTCATCAATGCCACGCAACAAGAAGAATTGCGTGTTGCACTTGTTGATGGTCAAAAGCTGTATGATTTAGATATCGAAAGCCCAGGCCACGAACAAAAAAAAGCCAATATCTATAAAGGTACCATCACTCGTGTAGAGCCTAGCCTAGAGGCTGCTTTTGTCGACTACGGTGCTGAACGACACGGATTTTTACCACTAAAAGAAATCGCTCGTAATTACTTCCCTGATAACTACACGTTTGAAGGCCGACCGAACATCAAAGATGCGGTCAAAGAAGGTCAAGAAGTGATTATTCAAATTGACAAAGAGGAACGAGGCCAAAAGGGCGCCGCACTGACGACTTTTGTGAGTTTAGCCGGTTCCTACCTAGTCCTCATGCCAAATAACCCTCGTGCTGGTGGTATTTCTCGCCGTATCGAAGGCGACGAACGCTCAGAACTCAAAGCAGCATTAGACCAACTCGAACTACCAAAAGGGATGGGGCTGATTGTCCGTACCGCAGGGGTTGGCAAATCAGCAGAAGAATTAGCATGGGATCTCAAGGTGCTTCTTACTCATTGGGAAGCCATTTCGGAGGTGGCGCAAGATCGCCCTGCACCGTTTTTGATCCATCAAGAATCGAATGTGATCGTGCGCGCGATTCGCGATTATTTGCGCCGCGATGTCGGTGAAATTGTCATCGATAAGAAATCGGTTTACGAACAAGCCTTACAACATATCAAACTGGTTCGCCCTGATTTTGCTAATAGAGTCAAATTTTACTCTGGTGAAGTGCCGCTATTCAGTCATTACCAAATCGAAAGCCAAATTGAGTCAGCTTTCCAACGTGAAGTGCGTTTGCCTTCTGGCGGTTCCATCGTAATTGACCCAACAGAAGCATTGACCTCAATCGATATAAACTCAGCCCGAGCCACTAAAGGCGGCGATATCGAAGAAACTGCATTTAATACCAACCTTGAAGCTGCAGAAGAAATTGCTAGACAACTCCGTTTACGCGACCTTGGCGGCCTAGTCGTTATTGATTTTATTGATATGTCTATCAATAAACATCAGCGCGAAGTGGAAAATCGCATGAAAGACTCAGTCAGTGGTGATCGAGCTCGCGTTCAATTAAGTCGAATTTCACGCTTTGGCTTACTCGAAATGTCCCGTCAACGCTTACGCCCTTCTTTAGGGGAATCAGCTCATAACGTCTGTCCTAGATGTACAGGTCTTGGCACGATCCGCGGCACAGAATCCCTCGCTCTGTCTGTTTTACGTATCATCGAAGAAGAATGCATCAAAGACAACACAGCTCAAGTAGAAGCTCAACTACCGGTTGATGTTGCCACCTACATCTTAAATGAAAAGCGCAAAGCCGTTAGTGAGTTAGAAGAGCGTAATAAGGTTCAGGTATTGGTTTTACCTAACGTTAACCTAACGACTCCTCACTTCCAAATTAACCGTCGACGCTCGGAAGACATTTTAACTGAGATAAGCTACAAGCTTGAATTAACTGAATCGGTAGAAGCGAAACAAGAAACGGCTACTGCGGCGACACCTGTAAAGCGTGAAGAACCAGCCTTACAAGGTATGTCAGCACCGCCACAAGCCCCTGCACCAAAAGTCGAAGCCAAACCTGGTATAGTGGCACAGTTCTTTGCGTGGTTAACCGCTTTATTCGCTCCAAAACCTGCGCCAAGTAAAAAAGGCAAAGGTCGTGGTCGCAACCAAAATCAACGACGCAATAATAATCGACGCAATCAAAACCGAAATAATCGCAATGGTCAGGCGCGTACGCAAAATAAACGCCAAGACAAAAGCGACAACAGTGAACGTGACGAAAAAGATCGCAAGACAAAATCACGCCGTTCACCGCGTAACGAACGTAACGGCCAACAGGACAAAAAAGAGCGTCAGAACAAACAAGAGCATTCTGAAGCAAAACGTTCGAGTCAAGCTGAAGCCATAGACACGGAAAAAGCAAGCAAACCGCCGCGCGAGCGTCGCAAACGTCGCGATAATCGCAAATCAGTACGCGTAGCGCCAGTTGCAACCGAAGTCAATGATGATCAAGAAGTCTCAGTTGTTGCTCAAGAAAATGTTACAGAGGTCACTCATACGCCAGAATTGTCACAAGCTCCAGTGCAAAGTGCACAAGAGCAAATTGTAGCAAATGAGCAAACTGAAGCGACATCTGATTCGGAAGTAAATAAGGAAACCGCTCCTGAAAACAACACCGAAGATATGCATAGTGATACTCCTGAAACCAAAGATCGTCGTACTCGTTCTCGGCGTACACCTCGTCATGCACGTGCAGCAGGACAAAAGCGCAAACAGGAACAAACTCAAGCTGAACTCCCTCTAGACGAAGAAGTTAACTCTGTCGTCGAGACACAACCAGAAGATGAAGCGGCAGCAATTGAGCCAGTGTTAAATGCTGAACCTAATACAGCTGTTGAGATTTCCTCAGAGGAAGAAACTGCAAGTGAACCAATGGCAGTGACTGAACCTGAGACAGTGGTTGAGCCTGTTATTGTCGCAGAGGTGGAAACAACGAAAGACTTAGTATTACCAATTAAAGCTTGTGCATCACATCCTACTGCTTTACCTAAAGCATTAGAAAGTGAATTTGGTGAGATTGTCATCAATATATTAAATGACGCTTCTCGTCCAAGTATTTCACGCACAATTCGTCAGGCGACCATTGCTTCTGTAGCAAATCGCGCACAAGCTCCGATGACAAAACCAACAAGTATAGACGAGTCTTAAGAGCAAATGACTTAAACCAAAAAGGCACTTCTATGAAGTGCCTTTTTTATGAAACGACCTGAGTACTACAGAAAATTACTTAGCTTTTTTCCTTTTGTCGTCGACTACCCATTTTCCGTCTTGATACCAAGCAGCCCATCCCGATGCTTTGCCGTTGTCATTTTCTGACATGACATATTGTTGTTTGGTCTTACGACTGTAGCGCACAATGGCAGACTGCCCATCTGGGTCGCTTACCGGTGCGTCCGCAAGATAATAAAATTTAGGAGATATACGCTCTCTAAATTGTTTTAATTCACTCACCAGAGGCGCACGAGTCTCACGGGATTTAGGGAAATTGTGAGCCGCTAAGAAAATCCCAGACGCGCCATCACGCAAAACAAAGTATGCGCCATCTGATTTTTGACATGGTAACTCTGGCAAATGCACTGGATCTTCTTTAGGTGGCGCTGGCTCGCCATTTTTGAGTAATTTACGAGTGTTCTTACACGCTTCATTGGTGCAATCAAAATATTTACCAAAACGACCGTTTTTAAGCTCCATATCTGACTGGCATTTATCGCATTCTAATACTGGACCATCATAGCCTTTGATTTTATAAGTCCCTTTTTCAATTGTAGTCCCTGGGCAATTTGGGGTATTACCACAAACATGTAGTTTTGTGGTTTCATTCACCAAATAACTATCCATTGCCGTATCACACAATGGGCAGCGTTTTTTGGCACGTAAGGCTTCTGTTTCAAAGTCTTCTTCGTCTGCAACCGCAATAGCCTCATCACCAGGAGTCAAATTAAGTGTTTTTGTGCAACGTTCTTTGGGCGGTAAATTATAGCCGGTACAACCCAAAAAGACGCCAGTACTCGCAGTACGGACATTCATCGGACGAGTACACTCTGGACAATCCAACTCTATTTGTACCGCACTATTAGCGTGCATACCACCCTCTTCTTCAGGCTTCTCAGCCGTCAATAACAAGGCATAAAAATCATCATAAAAGGTATTTAATACGTCTTTCCAAGCCTTATGTCCGTGAGCCACATCATCCAGACGCTGTTCCATTTTTGCGGTAAAGTCGTACGACATCAGGTCAGCAAAATTTTGGGACAAGCGATCGGTCACGATTTCACCCATTTTAGTCGCATAGAAACGCTTGTTATCTAACTGTACATAGCCACGATCTTGAATGGTCGAAATAATGCTAGCATAGGTAGAAGGACGACCGATCCCCCTTTTTTCAAGCTCTTTAACCAATGATGCTTCATTATATCGCGCAGGGGGCTTGGTAAAGTGTTGTTGAGGATCGAGATTTTCAAGTGCGAGCACATCGCCCACTTTGACATCCGGCAGTGTCACATCTTCGCCTTTTTTGCTCAGCTGTGTTTGTACCTTGGTCCAGCCAGCAAATTTCAATACTCGACCTTTGGCTGTCAATTCATAATCACCCGCTTTAACGCGCAGTGTCGTCGAATCATATTTGGCAGGTGTCATCTGACACGCTACAAACTGACGCCAAATCAACTCATAGAGCCTTTGTGCGTCTCTTTCCATATCGGATAGGCTAGCCCCTTGGACATTGACATTAGAGGGCCTGATGGCTTCGTGAGCCTCTTGTGCGTTGTCTTTGGCACCATAAACGTTAGGTTGTGATGGTAAATATGGCGAACCGAAGTGGTCATTAATAAAATCACGTGCACTGCTGACCGCCTCTTTGGAAAGATTTGTTGAGTCAGTTCGCATGTAAGTAATATGCCCAGCTTCATATAAGCGCTGCGCAAGCATCATCGTCTTCTTAACACCAAATCCTAAGCGTGTGGAAGCTGCCTGTTGTAAGGTAGATGTAATAAATGGTGCGCTTGGTTTAGATGTTGTAGGGCGACTATCTCTAGCAGAAACCACATATTGCTGAGCTTGTAGAGCAGAAGTTGCCGTATCCGCTTCCATTTTGTTGGTCGGTTTAAATGGCTTATCTTGATATTTGGCGACCAACATTTTGAGTTGAGCATCGGATAAAGACACAGTGGAATAACGCAGTTCTGCGTGAATATCCCAAAACTCTTCTGGGGTAAATGCTTTAATTTCGCGTTCTTTCTCAACGACTAAGCGCATAGCAACAGATTGCACACGTCCAGCAGATAAGCCTCTGGCAACTTTTTTCCATAGCAGTGGTGACACCATAAAGCCAACAACACGGTCCAAAAAACGACGCGCTTGCTGAGCATTAACGCGGTTGATGTTCACTTCACCAGGATCACTAAATGCATCTTGGATCGCTGATTTGGTAATTTCATTAAAGACTACGCGCTGGAAAGTCTTCCCTTTACCGCCAAGTAACTCCTGCAAATGCCAAGCTATTGCCTCCCCCTCTCTATCCAAATCCGTCGCGAGGTAAATCGTTTCCGCTTCTTTAGCGAGTTTTTTGAGTTCGGTAACAACCTTCTCTTTGCCTTGCAAGACTTGATAATGCGCTTGCCAATCATTTTCCGGGTCAACTCCCATACGATCGACTAACTTGGTATATTCGTGACGTCTTAAATACTCCTCTTTTTTCTTTTCTGGCCAGGTTTTTAATTCTTTGGCAGGGATCTTTGGCTCTACTTTGCCCAAAGCTTTGGTTGGCAAGTCACGGATATGGCCGACGGAAGATTTTACAATAAAATCCTTACCTAAATATTTATTTATGGTCTTTGCCTTTGCGGGTGACTCAACTATGACTAATGATTTTGCCATGAAAAAACGCTTATCCTTTGAAAAACATATATATAAGTGTGCCAATAAGGCAACACACGAGGAAATTTAAGACTATATCTCTTATTAAAGATATATCGGTAAATTGCATATAAAACAAGAAAATCTTCATACTTACCCAGCCAAAGGGTCGTAAGCCATTAATTTTGTTGATTTTTTTATAAATTCAATTTGCCTTCATAACGCTTTAACAGTAATCTAGCGCCTTATTTATATCCATATACTATGCTTGACGCATAACAAGCGATCATATTTTAGGAGAAACTTTTTATGTCTGGTGTTGAAGTCAACTTTGATGGATTAGTAGGGCCAACCCACAATTATGCGGGTCTTTCTTACGGCAATGTTGCTTCAAAACAACACGCCCAAGGCACCAGTCAACCTAAAGCAGCGGCTCAACAAGGTTTGCGCAAAATGCTAGCAGTCTCTGACTTAGGCTTACCACAAGGGGTACTAGCGCCAAATGCTCGCCCCGATGTTGATGTCTTACGTCGTTTAGGTTTTACTGGTACCGACACACAAGTCATCAACAAAGTGGCCAAAACAGAGCCTGCTTTGTTAGCGGCTATGTATTCTGCGTCATCTATGTGGACAGCCAATGCAGCAACTGTATCACCGAGTGCGGATACCGCGGACGGCAGAGTCCATTTTACGCCAGCTAACCTAAACAACAAATTACATCGCAGTATTGAACCGGCCCAAACCGGTGCCATTCTTAAAGCAGTCTTTAATAATGAAACGCACTTTGCCCATCATCTATATCTGCCGGAGCAAGATAGCTTTGGTGATGAGGGCGCAGCGAATCACACACGCTTTTGTGCCGAATATGACAAGGCTGGCATAGAGTTTTTTGTTTATGGTCGCTCAGCACTGCAACCTAATATTCCGGCACCGACTCGATTCCCAGCTCGTCACACCTTAGAAGCATCGCAAGCGATTGCACGCCTGCACGGATTAAACGAAGCTCAATGTGTGTTTGCATTACAAAATCCTGATGTGATTGATCAAGGAGTATTTCACAATGATGTCATTGCAGTGGGTAATCAGAATGTGCTGTTCTATCATGAACAAGCGTTTCACGATACCGCATACGTCCAAGATGAATTGAACCGAAAAGCACATAATGTGGGCATTGAACGTTTGCACTTTATTGAAGTTCCAACAGAACAAGTCAGTGTCGAAGATGCCGTGAAAAGTTATTTGTTTAACACTCAGTTGATCACCATAAACAATGGACAAAATGATGCACACATGGCACTCATTGCGCCTGTAGAATGTCGTGAAAATTCGTCGGTGTATTCATATTTAACGACACTGACAAATGCTGACACTCCAATTAAACAAGTGCATTACATGGATGTGAAACAATCTATGAAAAACGGCGGTGGACCAGCCTGTCTGCGTTTGCGTGTCGCCTTAAATCAGCAACAGGTCCAAGCGGTCAACCCCAAGTGTTTCATTACTTCTGAGCAGTTTAAAGTCCTATATCAATGGGTAGAAAAGCATTATCGAGACGAATTAGCACCAACCGATCTTGCAGACCCAAATTTGTTGACTGAGTCCTATACCGCGTTGGACGAATTGACTCAAATCTTGGGTTTAGGTAGTGTCTATTCTTTTCAACAAGTCTAAGGTCATTGTAACTCGGTTTTTGTTACGGTAATCTGAGTCGTGATGTATAAAAATAACAAAAGGAAAAAACGTGACAAAACCTCGTAAAATCAGCTTAACTTTACGTATTTTTATCGGCATGATTGCTGGCGCACTCGTCGGTTTAATATTGAATGCTGCGTTTGGAGAATCTGGTGATTTGGTTATTGCTGGAGTTTCGCTTAACGATAATTTAGTGGATGGATTATTCGGTGCATTAGGCCAAATCTTCATTGCAAGTTTAAAAATGCTGGTGGTACCTCTGGTTTTTATTTCACTAGTTTGTGGCACATCTAGCTTATCTGACCCTTCGAAGTTAGGCTCACTGGGAGGCAAGTCAATTGTATTGTATGTCTCTACGACAGCCATTGCCATATCCAGCGCCATTATTGCAGCGTTAATTATCGCGCCAGGTGAAGGCCTCAATCTCACTGCTGAAACGACCTTTAATGTCAAAGAGTCCCCTGCGTTAAGTCAAGTTTTTGTCAATATGTTTCCAACCAATCCGATTAATGCTATGGCACAAGGGAATATGTTACAAATCATTGTCTTTGCAATCATTTTTGGTATAGCACTCTCCCTGAGTGGTGAATCAGGAGAACGTATTAAGCGCGGTTTTGATGATCTCAATAATGTGGTGATGAAAATTGTCACTATGGTCATGGAAATTGCACCTTATGGTGTGTTTGTTTTGATGGCTAAACTCTTCACCAATATCGGATATGATACGATCTTAGGCTTAGCCAAGTACTTCTTTCTTGTGTTGTTCGTTTTGGTTTTTCACTGGCTTGTGACCTATCCAGTATTATTGAAGTCATTATCTGGTCTTAGTCCTGTCATGTTAATCAAAAAAATGCGCCAAGCGTGTTTGTTTGCTTTTTCCATTGCCAGCTCTAGCGCGTCAATTCCAGTGACCATGGCAACCGCTCGACAAAAACTCGGTGTCCAACCGAGTGTCTCAAGCTTTACAATCCCGTTAGGTGCCACCATTAACATGGATGGAACCGCTATCATGCAAGGGGTCGCTACAGTATTTATTGCTCAAGTGTATGGTGTGGATTTGTCAGTCAGCGATTTTTTGATGGTCATCATGACCGCAACTTTGGCATCCATTGGTACCGCTGGCGTACCTGGTGCCGGTTTGATTATGTTAGCCATGGTTTTACAACAAGTCGGCTTGCCTGTTGAAGGTATTGCTTTGATCATAGGTGTTGACCGTTTATTAGATATGACTCGCACCGCTGTCAATGTGACTGGAGATTGTATGGTTGCTTGTATCGTTGCCAAATCAGAAGGCGAGTTGGACGAAAACATCTTTAATGACCCAAAAATTGAAGATATTAAAGTTTAATGTAAATGTTCAGCCGCGATAACATTCGCGGCTTTTTTTGCGGGATAATATGTTGCCAATAACGCCAATATCAAAGCTATTGAGGCAGTGAACCATACATCACTCCACACCAGCTTTACAGGTAAAGCGTCCACAAAATAGACATCTGCCGATAACAAAGATACGTCGATTGCATTTTGCAAAGTTTGGATCGCATCTGATAGGTTTTGTGCTAAGACGATGCCCAATAAGCAGCCAACCAAAATTCCTGTCACAGCACTTTGCAAGCCAGATAGCACAAAGGTGTGCACCAATATCTGCCGATCAATCCCCATCGTTTTTAAAATCGCAATTTGTTTTTGCTTGTGCTTTACCGTCATCATCAAAGTAACGACTATGTTAAAACAAGCTACTGCTATAACTAGACTTAAAACCAAGTAGACAATGAATTCAACCAATAATATATCTTGATATAAATGCCCATGCGTTCGAGTCCAATCTGACATATAAACAGGGTATGGGAATTGGTAACCAATTTGATACGTCATCGCTTGTGCTATAAATGGATCATCATAATATATCTGTATCCCCTGCGCAGGGTGAGACAATCCAAGTAATTCTTGTAAATTACTCACATCCACTACTGCAATCACATTGTCAGCGCCACCACCAATATACAGCTCACCGGCTAACGAAAACCGAACGAGTTGTGGTGAACGAAAATTACGGTCATTGGGGTTTGGTAGCAGTAATTCGACCGTATCCCCTGCTTTAAAATTATGCCGAGCAATGAGTTGTTTACCTAAAAAGATCAAAGGGTATCGTGATTGAGAAATAGTACTTTCGTGATAAGAAGTACGAAATTCATATAACGGATGTTGATTGCTTTCCAGTGGAAGCCCTAATACCTGCAATGCGTCCAGTTGATCATCGCGTTGTAGCATCGCACTGGCCTTATTGTAAGCAAATGCATGATCAACACCTTGCTGCTGCTTAATTAACATCACGGATTGATTTACTTCAGGTAAACCACTACTTTCGACCGCAAACAACTCTGCATGTGGAATACTGGCAAGTAGTCGAGTTTTTAGGGCATGCTCAAACCCATTGAGAACCGATAATAATACAATCAAAACGCAACAGCCCAAGGCAATGCCCGTTACAGCCGCATTTTTAATAAATCGGCTACTTCCTTGAAGTGTGTGAGCTCGAAAGCGTTTAGCAAGAAACCATGCTAAGGACATAACGACAGTTGCCCATGATGCAAAACAAATTGACGTTCGAGTTTTTTGGCTAGATTCATATCATGAGTCACAATGACTAATGCGGTGTGATGAGTGCGCTGCAGATTGAGCAAAAGTTCATAGATGATTTGACCGGTAGCATCGTCTAGATTTCCAGTAGGTTCATCCGCTAGCAACAAATCTGGTTTAGTAATCATTGCTCTTGCAATGGCTATTCGTTGTCGCTCGCCACCGGAGAGCTGAGAAGGAAAATGCTCACCGCGATTGTCTAACTGAATACGATCCAACCATTGTTGTGCCTCTTGCATAGCGTCCTTACGAGAGACACCGCGAATAAGTAAAGGCATTGCAATATTTTCAAGCGCAGTAAATTCAGGTAACAAATGATGAAATTGATACACAAAGCCAATATGCTGATTGCGAATTCTGGCCAACTCATCATCATTTAAATCGGCTAGGTTTTTTTCACCAATATTCACTGAACCTGAAGTTGGCGAGGCCAAGCCACCTAAAATATGCATGAGCGTACTTTTACCTGAACCAGAACTGCCGACGATTGCCATTGACTGGCCAGCCGCTAATTCGAAATTGATGTCTTGAAGAACATAAATAGAATCGCCTCCATCATGGTAGGCCTTCGAGATGTGTTGACACTTCAGATGCATCTTGTTGCTTTTTTATACAAATCAAATAATACGATAATGTTAGCAAATGCCCTATGCTTTGCCTATAAATCTTTGATTTTATTCTTGTTCAAAAAACAACCTGACCCAGAAAATACTCAAGTAAAACACTCAAATGGGCAGTTTTTTAGAGGATTTGATAACATTTAGGGACATTACGACCAAGGTAAGTAGTATGGCCAGTTCTTTTGTTTTAGCACCTTTAAGTGCTCCTCACGATATACCAAATATGATGTTGTTACTGGTTGTGAATGATGAACTAAAAACACGCATACAAGCCATTCGCCAAACCCTAGTTTTGCATGACGCAATCAGTGCCTCAATAGAGTTTACCGGAGTTTTCGTGAAAGCCGATGGACCACTTTTTTACCAAGAGAATGTCATGGAAGAACTGATTGCTTGGTTTAGTGAACATAATGTACCGACCAAATCAGGTGTCTTAACGGTCCTACCCTATGGTATACGCGCAACGGCCATACCACTTGGTCAAAAAGATAATACTCCGATGGAATCAGTGCTCATCCCTTACACATTTTTGGACAGTGAAAAGCCCGTTATCTCTCTGTTAGCTGACCAAGATATCAGGTCAAATCAAAGCGCATTGTTACAATAATTTTACTTTCTTCTTAGCCAAACAAATTGCAATCTTAAACGATTAAGTCTAAAATATTTTCATATCCTCAATAACAATAAATTAACACCTGAATATTACTTATTTCAGGTGTCATTGGAGACTTAATTCGATGTTATTATCAAACATGAATCGTGAATGGTGGAAAGAAGCCGTTGTTTATCAAATTTACCCTCGTTCTTTTCAAGATAGTAATGGTGACGGCATAGGTGATTTACGTGGAATTATTAACCGTCTTGACTACATTGAATCACTTGGTATTGACGTAGTATGGCTTAACCCAATTTATAAGTCGCCTAATCACGATAATGGGTATGACATTTCAGATTACCGCGACATCATGTCAGAGTTTGGTGATATGGCGGATTTTGATGAATTGCTCAAGGGTATGCATGAACGTGGTATCAAAGTTGTCATGGACCTTGTCGTCAACCACTGCTCCAGCGAACATTATTGGTTCCAACAAGCCATTCAATCCCGAGATAACCCGTATTACGACTATTTCCATTGGTGGCCGGCTGAAAATGGTACTCCACCAGAGCGCTGGAGCTTTTTTGCCCCTGACGCCAGTGCTTGGCGTTTCAATGAAGCAACCAACTCTTATTACTTACACTATTTTGCGGTTGAACAACCAGATTTAAATTGGGAAAATCCAAAAGTCCGTGCTGAGATTTATGACATGATGCATTTTTGGTTCAAAAAAGGCATCGATGGTTTCCGCATGGACGTGATCACATTTATCTCTAAACATGATGGTTATCCTGTTTTTGAGGGTGTTCATGGTGAAGCCATGATCGATGTGTATGCTCAAGGACCACGTTTGCATGAGTATTTACACGAAATGAATCGTGAAGTGTTGCAACACTACGACATCATGACAGTGGCTGAAGGGCCGGGTACGCATATTAACAACATCCACGATCTAGTAGACGAAACACGTCAAGAACTCAATATGAACTATCATTTCGAACATGTTGAGCTAGGGTTGAATGCAAGGAAAATGGTCAACTCTGACCATCGTGATCTCGTAAAATATAAAAAGATATTATGCGACTGGGCTGTTGAGTTTGATCACGCTGGTTGGGGTACAACATGGCATACTAATCATGATTTTCCACGTCAAGTATCGTGGTTTGGTGATGACAGTGACGAACATCGTGAAGCGTCATCTAAACTACTCAGTACGATGCTCCTTACTATGCGAGGCACCCCTTATTATTACATGGGTGACGAGATCGGTATGACCAATGCTCGATTTGAGAGCATTGAAGATTATAACGATTTGATGACCATCAATTGGTACAAATTAACCGAACAAGAAGGCGGTGATACCCAAGCATTACTAGACTCTCATAAACTCAGTGGCAGAGACAATGCGCGCACGCCAATTCAATGGGACAGTTCGACGAATGCGGGTTTCACCCAAGGTAAACCTTGGTTAAAAGTGACTCCAAATTATCCAACTATCAACGTTGCTAACCAAGAAAATGATCCAAAATCACCCTTGAACTACTTTCGGTCATTGACTGCATTGCGCAAAAACCACTTATCATTGATATATGGTGCGTTTAAAGTCTATTTACTAGAGGACCCAAACATCTTCAGTTACACCCGCACGTTGGACGATGAAACCTTATTGATCTTATTAAACTATTCTAGTGATAACCAGACGGTCTGCTTAGACAGTGAGCTGTTGTCATCTGATGTGAAATTGAATAATTACGATGACTTGGTGGTCGCGTCTGATCATTATCAATTGAAGCCATGGCAAGCGGTCATCATTAAACTGGCTTAATTACCCTTATCATTGTGTGTGTCCAATGCCCCTACTCGTTTTTATGCGGTGGGGGCATTTTTTGTGGTCAAAAATAGGCCTTTAACGTTACAATATTATGGTCATAGGTTATTCAGAGCATCATTGTGGAAATTCACATAGATAACAATTTGGTTTCTCAACTCATACAACTATCACTTGTACCGGTATTTTTGTTGGTAGGTATCGGTCAAATGCTGAACGTCATGACCGGCAGGTTAGCTCGCATTATTGATCGGGCACGTTGGTATGAAGAATGCCATAGCCAAGGCATCATTGAACAATTTAATGAAGCACATATTGCAGAGCTTGATGCGTTACGCCGTCGCATGCGCTTTTCTAACTTTGCGATTAACTTTGTGACCGCTGCCGCAATCATTGTGTGTTTAACCGTTATTTTATTACTATTTAACGGTATTCTGATAACGCCTCTAGACAATATTATTTTGGGTTTGTTTATTCTAGGGATGTTGGCCATCACCGGTGGCATGCTGAGTTTCTTTATGGAAGTCAGTATCGCCAGTCGCACCCTAAAGATCCCCAATCCTTAATTTTTATCTGCGCCAAATGGTCGGGCAAGAGATTTTGGGACGTACATTCTAGAGCCACTTTTTAACTCAACGGTTAACCTTACCTTGTTTACTCTCAAGATCGTTGCGACATGAGTCTCCTTAGCATAGTCAAAAGATATGATTTGACCGACGTAAAAATGAGCATTTGCTGGACCAATGGCCTCATCTGATTCAGCAAAATCCAGTTCACTAAATGCGTTATGATCCATTAACGCATGCATCAGACTCTGTGCCACTGGACCTTCATATAAGGCATCGAGACATCTATAAAAACCAGCGTCGTGTACACTATTTTCTCGCCTATATCCTTTTGTTTCTTGATGGTAATGAGCATATTCGTGGAGCAATGTATGGCATAAAAGGGTTTGTGGTGTCAGTTTTCCATCCCAATACCGCATTGTGTTAATTTCTTTTGCTGTACGCCATAATCTGGCTTTATTGATAGAAGATAACTTATCTTGAACCATCTTTGCCCCAATTGTAATTTGGCGTTTGGGCTGGCTTTGCCACAATGTATTCCTCGAAGATTGATAATAGGTCGCTTTACCAACGCCCACCCGGAAAATTAAAGGATAACTCTGTCGATGACAAAGATCATATGTTAAAAAGACATGGTCAGCTGTTTGCAATAAACATACTGCTAGTTGTTTAGGATCCATAGAGTTGTGGACAAAATTTTTTACGATGATAGACGAACTTATTAAGAAGCTCAATAACAAGGAAAGTGTTACGCTGATACATGGCGGAGTGGACGGGACTCGAACCCGCGACCCCCGGCGTGACAGGCCGGTATTCTAACCAACTGAACTACCACTCCGCAGTATATCAAAAAGATAGGTGTCGTTTACATGGCGGAGTGGACGGGACTCGAACCCGCGACCCCCGGCGTGACAGGCCGGTATTCTAACCAACTGAACTACCACTCCAGCGCGTGTAAACAAAGATGAAAAATGGCGGAGTGGACGGGACTCGAACCCGCGACCCCCGGCGTGACAGGCCGGTATTCTAACCAACTGAACTACCACTCCGCTGTTTCATCATGCAATGTGTTTTACCTCATTGCGGGCGCAGATAATACGTTCATGAGCCCTTCTCGTCAACCGATTTTTTAACAAAATGAAGCATATTTTTGAGTTTGAACAGATAATGCGCAAAAACAGCTGTTTTTGGATCTTTAATATACCAAATTACCCGAACTCATTAGAGGTTGATGGTTTTTTAAACGGACGTTTTTCGCTTATAAATTGAATTCTTAATCATTGTTGGCGATACAAGCATGCAGCTCCCGCTTGTTCAATGATATCGAGTCGCGCTTCATGCGCATCTATTTCATCGGCGGTCGCAGTTAATACCTTGAGAGGTTTTTTGGGAGGCGTTATGCGTACAACTCCAGACGCATCCTCTGGTGAGGCATGCTGGTCAAGACTCAGTACTTCCTGTGAAGAAGTCATTAACAAATAGACATCAGCAAGGATCTCTGCGTCTAATAGAGCGCCATGCAAGTCTCGATGCGAGTTATCAATACCGTATTCTTTACACAAGGCATCGAGATTGTTGCGCTGCCCAGGACGAAGTTTTTTTGCAAGATCCAAACTGTCCGTGATCTGACAAATCTGTTCTGTGCGTACGAGTGCTGTCGCAGGATTCATAGCAAACTCAAGGTTCATAAAACCCACATCAAAGGGAGCATTATGTGCAATCACCTCGGCATCTTGGATAAAGTCAATAAAATCTCTAGCAACGTCTTTAAAGACGGGTTTATCCGCCAAAAAATCGTCACTTATCCCATGTACCGCGAATGCTTCAGGATCAACCGGTTGCTGTGGATTGATATATACGTGAAAATGATTGCCGGTTAACTTTCGATCAACCAACTCAACACAACCGATTTCAATAATCCGGTGCCCTTCAGTAAAATGACCGCCTGTTTCACGGTTCATCCCAGTCGTCTCAGTATCTAAAACAATTTGACGCATGTTTAAACTCACTGTGTGTTATGCTTGTGTTGAGTATATCAAGATTTTACCAAATTAGTGGAAGTTATAAGCATGAAACATGTGCAAATATGGACAGATGGCAGTTGTCTCGATAATCCTGGTCCAGGCGGCTATGGAGCGATTTTATCTTATGGGGATAAACGCAAAGAACTTGCTGCTGGTTTTACTTTAACCACTAATAATCGGATGGAGTTATTAGCTGCGATTGAAGCACTGCAGGCGTTAACTCAGCCTTGTCATGTGAGTCTCACTACGGACAGTACGTATGTTAAAAATGGCATAAATCAGTGGATCCACAATTGGCGCAAAAACAACTGGCGCACAGCCAGCAAACAGCCTGTAAAAAATGTTGATTTGTGGCAAGCTCTTGATAAAGCGATCGCTCAGCATACTATTGAATGGTTTTGGGTCAAAGGGCATTCAGGCCACCCTGAAAATGAGCGGTGTGATGAACTGGCGCGAAAAGCAGCAGAAGATGCAAAAGCCGGTAACGGTCAGCCCGATACCGGCTATCAAACTTAGTTCATTTTGTGAAACTTAACCCCAATCACATACTCATCGCCGCGCTCAACCGCTGGTCGAATCACTTCCGCTTGCGCGGAAAAAGATGGGATTTCACGTTCTTGCGACTCAATTTCAATCTCTAAGAACGTTCCAACGGGAAATGTTTGTTGTTTCAACGTAAACGACATGCCTGTTGCGCTTAGATCCTTACAAATGCCCATGACCTGACGTTGATCAAAGCTAATTTTGCATGGTGCATTGATCAACATGCGGTAAAAATTGCGATTATCGTCATACACCAACATTTTTTATTCACTCCGGAAGAATACCAATGCCACTATTAAGGTGTAGGCGCAAATAACGCATTTGTCAAAAAATGACATTCAACGATTTATGACTCGTTTCACAAGAGCTTTGCGATAGCTTGTTCAATCCGCTTAGTCGATATCGGATACTTAGTACCAAGTTGTTGTGCGAAAAATGACACGCGCAATTCTTCAACCATCCACCTGAGTTCAAAATACGTCTCGGGCAAAGGCGTCCCTGTTTGCAGGGTATTTTTCAGTTTTTGGATATGTGTATTGATCTTGTCAATTTGAATTTGATGCAAACGATCTTTTGTTGGATCCACTTTAAGCTTTTCTACACGTTTATGTAAGGCTTGCAGATAACGTTGCCAATCCCCTAGCTTTTCAGCACCGATGTCCGATACAAAATGTGGATACACCAGCTCGTCTAAATGACTTTTGATGTGACCTACCGCTTCAAGCATAGTCAATGGAATATTGCCTTTGATTGATTTTTTAATGTCATTTGCACACGTTAGACCTGATTCAACTTGCTGAGCAATTGCTAATACCTCATCATTGATTTGTGCGCGGACAAATTCACACACTTCATCAAATGAAGCCTTGTCACGAATGTCTGGGACCTCGTTGCGCTTTTTATAGGTGTTTACACAATGCGCAATCCCAGCAATAATGCAATCGTCAATCAAGCTTGCCACCTTGCCAAACGGATTGTAATACAATCCTAACTTGGCTTTATTCGGTAGCTTTTCGTGTAAATATTTAATCGGCGAAGGGATCGCAAGTTGTATGAGTTTATACAACCCCTGCTGATGGGAAGCATGAGCAACATGTGGCTGGTCGAATATTTTAATGGCAACTGAATCAGACTCAGCTACAAGACCAGGATACCCTTGAATTGAAAACCCAGCCGTTTTATGGGTAAAGGTTTCTGGTAAGTCGACAAAACTCCACTCTACCAGCCCTGATTGTTCTAATTCTGGTGTTGCTACTTGTTCCAAGGACGCCTGAATTCGAGCTTTAAGAGCCTCTTTTAACTCTAATAAATCACGTCCAGCTCGGATTGTATTACCTTCTTCATCGACAATGGCATAGCGCATCTGCAAATGTTCGGGTAATACAATACCTTCCCACTGTTCTACCTCAAAAGGTACCCCACTCATTTTACTAAGCTTATCGGCGAGTACAGGTAACAAAGCATAGTATGCCCCCTGACCATCCGTGGGATCTAATGCGGCAAGACATGCATCCGCATAATGAGGAACTGGGACAAAATTACGTCTTAAGCGTTTGGGGAGACTTTTGATTAGCGTCACTAACAACTCATGCCTCAACCCTGGTACCAACCATTCAAACCCGTTCAGTGTCACCTGATTGAGTAACGCAAGCGGAATATGAACGGTCACCCCATCATCTTCGCTATTTGGCGAAAACACATAGGTCAATGGCAAGGTCAAAGCACCTTGTTGCCAAGTATCTGGGTAAGCGAGTAGCGCATTAGAAGAAATTTCATTGTGCCACAGCATGGCGGCATCAAATTTCAGAATACTCGTGTCAGTGAGCTTCTGTAGCCATTTGCGCATACTCGCTTCTGATACAACGTGCTGCGGGATACGCTCTTGATAAAAATCGACTAACACGTCTTCACCCACTAGTAAGTCTCGTCGACGTGTTTTTTGTTCTGACTCCACCACGACATCGACTTGTGCTTGGTTGTGTTGTAAAAATTCATACTTCATCCGCGTAAAACCATTTACCAACGCCTCGCGAATCAATAACTCCCTTGCAATTTGTGGCTCACGCTGACTAATGACGATTCGCCGTTGGGCCACAATAGGAAGGCCAAAAAGCGTGATTTTTTCAATCGCCATCGCTGCCCCCTTTTTGGCCGACCAATAAGGCTCAGATAAATGACTTTTACTCAG
Source organism: Glaciecola sp. (assembly GCA_018623155.1). Classification (GTDB taxonomy): domain Bacteria; phylum Pseudomonadota; class Gammaproteobacteria; order Enterobacterales; family Alteromonadaceae; genus Opacimonas. The sequence goes on along the minus strand of JAAZVZ010000018.1, from coordinate 14,283 downwards.
ATGATGCGCCAGTGGCTCTAACCAGTGAGGCTCAATTCGAGCAACATACCGGGCAAATAAGCGAGAGGTTTCGACAAGTTCTGCTGCCATCATCCATTTTGGGCGCTTTTTAGCTAATGGAGAGCCAGGGAAAATCATCAGCTTGGCATTGCGTGCGCCGATAAAATCTCGATCTTTATCATGCATGGCGACATGAGAAAGTAAGCCAGATGCAAGCGCACAATGGATATCGCGATAATCAGGTTCTTGCTCACCTGTGTGCAAGAATTTAAGTTGCTTTGCGACTTGTTGGATTTGGAAGATAATATCTTGCCACTCGCGCATCCTTAAATAATGCAGAAAATGCTTCTTGCACCATTTGCGCAGCTGAGAGTTATTCAGACTGGCTTTTGCAGAAATAAATGCCTCATAAATGTTATACAAGGTAATAAAGTCAGAATCATCGTCGGCAAATTCACGATGAATTTCATCTGCTTGTTGCTGTTTATCCAATGGTCTTTCACGCGGATCTTGAATACTCAAACCAGCAACAATGACACTCACAACCGACAACGCTGGTGAGTTTTTGGCAGACACAACCATCCGCGCATAACGGGGATCAACTGGTAGTTTAGCCAATTGTTTGCCCAATGGGGTGAGTGCAAGTTTACGCTTATGTTTGACAATGGCATTCAATTCTTCAAGAAGACGCATACCATCATTGATGAAACGTTGATCAGGTGCCTGTACAAATGGAAAAGATTGGATATCACCTAAGCCAAGGCCAAGCATCTGCAAAATAACCGAAGCAAGATTGGTTCTTAATATCTCAGGATCGGTAAATTCAGGACGGGCAAGAAAATCGTCTTCGCTGTACAATCGAATACAGATACCATCTGCAACGCGACCACAACGTCCAGCTCGTTGTTGAGCAGAAGCCTGAGAAATCGCTTCAATCGGTAATCGTTGTACTTTGGTTCGATAACTATATCGTGAGATTCTCGCATAACCTGGATCAATAACATACCGGATCCCAGGAATCGTTAATGAGGTTTCAGCCACATTGGTAGCAAGAATTATCCGTTGCCCCGAATGCGGGGCAAAAATCTTGTTTTGTTCGCTGGCGGCTAAACGAGCATACAATGGTACAACTTCAGTATTGCGCCATTTTTGCTTATTCAGTAAGGTTTCAATTTCTCTGATTTCACGCTCACCACTCAAAAATATCAATATATCGCCGAGAGGTTCACGCCGTAGTGCATTCACCGCTTCCACCAAGCCTGTGGCTAAATCCCCATCACCATCAGAGTGCTCATCGAATAAAGGTTGATAACGCACTTCGACCGGATATGTACGACCTGAGACGGTGATCATTGGAGCATCGTTAAAGTGCTTAGAAAAACGTTCAGGATCAATGGTCGCCGACGTGATAATCACCTTCAAGTCAGGACGACGCGGCAGCAGTTGTTTGAGATAGCCCAATAAGAAATCGATATTTAATGAGCGTTCGTGTGCTTCGTCTATGATAATGGTATCGTAGCGAGTTAATAACTTATCGTGTTGGATTTCGGCAAGTAATATGCCATCAGTCATGAGCTTGACTAGGGTATTATCAGCTGAACGATCACTAAAACGGATCTTACATCCAACCACACCGCCTACCGCAACACCTAGTTCCGAAGCGATTCTATCGGCAACTGAACGAGCAGCTAACCTGCGTGGTTGAGTGTGGGCAATGATACCACCGACACCGCGACCTAATTCTAAGCAAATTTTCGGCAACTGTGTCGTCTTACCTGAACCAGTCTCTCCTGCCACAATGATCACTTGATGTTTTTCAAGTGCAGCTTTGATCTCATCTTTTTTGAGTGCAACAGGTAAATCTGGATACACTATGTCTGGGATTTGTGATTGTCTATGAGCTTGCTGCTCTGGAGTGAATGCCATCAGTAACAATTACTCAAAAATCGCAACTGTTTTGACACCGTTTGCATCAATACTCGCACGGTACATCCCCGTCGTATTAAACGGCATCGCGACATTGCCTTGGCCATCAACTGCCACTACACCACCATCACCACCGGCGTCAACTAACACGCGATTAATCACTATATCAGCCGCTTCAGCTAAGGATATATTTTGATAGGAAATCCGTTTACAGATATCACTTGCGACTTGATATCGGATAAAATATTCACCATGACCTGTAGCCGAAACGGCACAAGAAGTATTATCAGCAAACGTCCCCGCACCAATAATTGGCGAATCACCTATGCGGCCAAAACGTTTTGCCGTCATGCCACCGGTCGAGGTACCTGCCACTAAATTACCTAATTGGTCGAGCACAACCACTCCGACGGTGCCAAATTTTTCTGGGTGTTGATAATTCAGCGAAGCTTGTCGCTTGATACGTGCTTTGGCTTTGTGCAGAGATTGCAAACGACGCTCAGTATTAAAATGGGTGTTGTCTACGCGTTCAATCGCAAATTGTTCAGCAAACGTTTCAGCCCCATCACCACTGAGCATGACATGTACCGAATGATTCATGACCGCTTGCGCTGCCAAAATTGGATTTTTGATGTGTTTCACACCGGCTATTGCTCCGGCTTCTCTAGTTTTACCATGCATGATTGAGGCGTCTAGTTCGTGCTCAGTATCAAATGTATACACCGCGCCAACGCCGGCATTGAATAAAGGAGAATTCTCCAAAATCATAATGGCGGCAACCACGGCTTCTTGTCCATCAGCACCCGTTTGCAATATTCGATAGCCTGCTTCTAATGCCTCTGAGAGTTTCGCATAATATTGCGCTTTCAGTTCTGGTGTGAATTGTTGAGGGGATAACGTTCCGGCTCCACCGTGTAATGCAATGGCAATTGGGGCATGAGTATTTGATTCATTATTGTTTGCCCACACGATAAAGCTTAAGAGCATAATAAAAAGAGCAAAAACACTGGACAGAACACTTTTCGTAAACATACAGACCTCAACTCAATGACGTGGGCGACAAGTGTAATGGATCTGTATCGGAAGGCAAATATTTTGGCCAAATACAAGTACAACAACTTAGTGTTAAACGTTTACGCTTCACCATTATTAGAACGCCACAACAAAACTGGCGTTTGTTTTATAAAAGAGATAATGTTTGCTGACGAAACGGTTGAGCAACAAACATCTGTTCAATTTCTTTGGATTGTACAGGTGGAGAGTAAAAATACCCCTGTACATAATCGCACTTAGCCAAATTGACTTTTTCAAGTACAGATTTAGATTCTACTCCTTCAGCGACCACTTCTATATTCAATTTGTGACAGGTTTGTACCAGGTTAGCAATAAGCACTTGAGTATCTAAATTGTACTCAATATCATCAATTAAAGCCCGGTCAATTTTAAGAACATCGATTGGTAACTTACTTAAGTAGGCAAACGATGAATACCCTACTCCAAAATCATCAATCGCAATTTTGACACCAAGTTGCTTTAAGCCTTTTAGCGTTTTACTGATGAGGCTTAAGTTTTTGATAAGGCTCGTTTCAGTAACCTCTAAAACCAATTTTGACGCATCTACTTCATACCTACTCAAATACTGCTTAATCGTATTGATAATATTCAAATTTGTTAATTGGTTAACAGAGACATTAATCGATAAACGCTCAAAATCATGACTCATCCTATCTAAACGAGACAGTTGAGCAATACCATGTTTGATTACCCAATCACCTATTCCAATAATTTGACCGTCGTTTTCAGCAATTTCAATAAATTCGTCCGGTGAGATCCATCCAAGAGTTTCGTGTTGCCAACGCAACAAAACTTCAGCACTTTGTATTAAACCATTAGCCAATGTGACTTTGGGTTGGTATAACAAAGTAAATTGATTCATATTTAAGGCTTTGGCCACATCAGATTTGATTGTTAATTGACGTTTTTTGGCTTCGATGTATTGCTCAGTGATTGCAACAAACTCCTCTTGCGAACGCAATAACACCTTTGCTTCTTTCAACGTTTCATATAAGAAGCTTTGTGCGCCGTTCAAATCATTTGTTGCAAAATAACTCGACGCCAAATCAATGACCAAATCAAATTCGGTCAACCACTTAGAGTCACAAATATTGCGAATAAGTTGCGACATGTTGGTTGCGATTATTTCATTGTCTTGCCATTGCACTAATGCAAGTAGTTCTGAGTCAGTTGGTTGAAAAAAGCGAACTGGAATATGACAAAAGTTCTGAATCTCCTGAGCCAAGGAAACTAAAATGGCATCCAAAGCGAATGCGTTGCGCTTAAGATCCAATGCATTATCAATAGCAAAATACATTGCACAGTGATTATCGTCATTGAATTGGCACTCTTCCACGGCCTTTTGAAAGGCGCCTTGAGATTTTAAAAAATTAGTCTCACCCAACAGATTGTTCTGATCTTCTCGTGCCTTGGAATGCTGCAACGCTTCATCCATTTCTGCCAACAACTTATCGTTGTCCCATGGCTTGGTCAAAAACTTAAATGCTGTGCCATTGTTTAACACGGTTAAAGCTGAATTAAAGTCAGTGTAGCCTGAGATGATCATACTAACGATATGAGGGTAACGAAGCTTTATCTCATAAAGTAATTCACCACCATTCATCTTGGGCATTCTAAAATCTGATAAAACAAGTTGAATATCAGGCGTTTCATCAAGAACGCTTAACGCTTCAACTCCAGACTCAGCAGTGTGCACCTCGTAACCATTGTTACTAAATAATCGTCTCATCGACTTTAAAATATTAATTTCATCATCGACAATTAAGATGGAGGCTTTTTTTTCATTCATATAAATTACTTATAATGTGAGACTTTATTCAAAGCGAAACCTTTTCTTTTCCTTTCCTAACCGACAGATTCATCATTTCCATGCCGCTTAAATCGCCTTTCGACTCATGCTTTGGGACTATTCTTATATCGGTAACAAATATCAAAAGCTTTAATCTTTGATATCGCAAATACATCGTTCGAATCCTTATCTAAGTCTAGTCTTAATTAGAGGTTTTCGAAAGTCAAAAATAATTAATTGAAATGATGCATGAATAAACAATGACATTGAGTGGTAACTTATCCATCCACTTGTTTTAACCTCTTCGTATTTGTCGCATCTTACGCTTCATTATCGCAAAGATATGCCGATACATTTTTTAAGCTGGCAATGAATAATCAATAAAAGGATTTATGTATGGAATATCTAACAACTGGACAAATAGCTGAGTTCCTTTCTCTTACCCCAAGAACCATTCAACGTTATATTAATAACGGGGTCTTAAAGGCGCATAAACTTCCTGGTAGAGGGAATAACAGAGTGAGTGTTCAAGATTTTGCCAAATTTTGTGAAGACCATGCAGTACCGTGTCCAGAACAAGTCGAAGCGCTTTTGGAAAAACCTAAAGTTTTAGTGATAGAAGATGATTTAGAAATGCTAAAGAGTATGGGCCGCATCATACGCCAATCTAACTGGGAACCCATTTTAGCAGCGGATGGTTTTCAGGCGGGGAAATTATTACATGAACACTGCCCCTCGGTCATGACGTTGGACGTAAATATACCAGGCATTAACGGTTTAGATATCCTAAAATTTACTCGCGAACAACCAGGATTTTCTCATATAAAAATTATCATTGTATCTGGATCTGCCAATCAGTATCTGCACACAGCTATCATTGATGGTGCCGATGCTATTGTTCAAAAACCGTTTAAAAATAAAGTGTTAATCAAAACCATTTCAGATTTATTAGAGCACTAAACCATCACAAAACGATAGAAATATTCACAGAGTCACGTAAAGACACCGAAAACTGCAGTACACCCTCGACAAAGCTCCACTCTGACGCTGGCAAAAACCGTCCGTCAACACTGATTTGACTTGGCTCGGTAAGGCCATATATGACTTGCGCTATGGAACGTTGACTCGGGGCTGACGTATACTTACCAACAACATCAAAGCGCAACGCAAGTACGTTGGAGCGATGTTCGGCGCTCATTACGACACTTTGATAATCAGCTTTGTTAAGACTATCTGGGGATATTCCATCATCTTCAAACCAAGTACGTGTAGCACTCTGCACACTACTGTCAGCGTAGTATTCGATCACAACATCCTCAGTAGAATAGTTATCTAAGTGCATTGTCGATTCTGTCAACATTGGGATGAAGCTTCCTGCCCTGACATGCAACGGAATCTGTTCTAGTGGTGCATTAACTGTGATGGATTGATTGCCATTCAGTTTGCTTTTTGTCCAATAATCAAACCAAACACCATCAGGTAATTGAACTTCTTGAGTACGAGCGTCTGGCTCTGTCACTGGCGTCACTAATAATGCATCGCCAAAATAGTAAGCTTTTGCGTTATCTATCTCATCTGCAAAAGCTTTTTCATCATAAAAACTCAATGGGCGCATTAGAGGCATACCCGTGAGGCTATTTTCTAAAGCCATCGAATAAATATAGGGCATTAAGCGGTAACGCAACTGAATGTAGTCTCTAGCAATATCCAATGCTGGGCCTTCATGAAATACCGGCTCGGGTGCGATATTTTCTTGTGCGTGCGGACGAAATACCGGACTAAAAGTACTATGTTGTGTCCATCGGATGTATAACTCGGGATCAAATGTCTCGCCACCGGCAAAACCACCTACATCAGAATGGATATAAGCTAAACCAAATACCGACATTTGCAGTGCCAGTTCTACTTGCGCTTGCAGCCCTCCCCAACTGCGCGAAACATCTCCAGTCCACGGCACCATACCAAAACGCTGAGAACCCAAAAACCCAGATCGCATCATAATAAATGGACGGTTTTGTGGTTGGTGTTGCCGCAATAGTTCATAGACGTTATTAGCCCACTGGTGGCCATAGGCATTATGCAATTCATCAGCACTACGGGTAATACCATTAAGTTGATGCAGTGCATCACTAGGATGCACCTCAGGTTCACCCAAATCGCCCCACCAGCCTGCAACACCTTGATCCGCAAGGGATTGGTAAAACTGATTGAACCAAATTTTGCCTTGTGGGTTAAACACATCGACCAGCCCCGTGTTACCAAAGAAAAAGTCAAAGCGCTTCGCTTTACTGTCTAAGCCCATTGCCAAGGCATTATTCTCAACTGCACTGTCCCACTGTTTCGACGTGGTGAGAATAAAGGGTTCAGTAATGACGACTGTCTTAATATTATCCTCTCTAAGCGACGCAATCATTTTTTCAGGCGTCGGCCAAGCGTTTTTATCCCATTCAAGATTTCCCATGTGGCCTTTCACATCAGCGCCAAACCAATATAAATCCAGAACAATGGCATCAAGTGGGACATTTGCATCACGGAATTTTTGCGCGATAGCAAGCACTTCAGCTTGGGTACGATAACCAAATCGCGACGCAAAATTACCTAAACTCCAACGCGGTGGAGCGGGCTGTAGTCCAGTTGTTTGCGTCACCTTCTGCGACAGTCTAGCGGTATTTTCAGCCATGACCACAATGTATGCCATCCGCCCAGCCTGTGCTGTGAATTCCAAAATATCAGGCTCATCAGCACCAATATCGAGTTCACCGCTGGCGCTGTTATCAAACAAAATCGCATAATCATCTTCTGACATCACCGCAGGTAAGCTGTAGTACATTTGATTGGATTCGGTGGTATAACCATAATGCGCACGATTGTATAATGGCATTTTATGTCCGCGCCGGTTCATACCCAACACGCGTTGACCGCCACCGTAAAAACGCTCGCCCGGATCAATCCCAAAGCGAAACCCTCGCATATTGGGATAAACAAAAGCGCCGACCTCTTCCGTGACCAAAACTTCATTATCTCTAACAAAAGATAATCGCCCTGTCGCTTTATCTACATGGACCGCATATCCTTGAGATCCAAACACGATTTCATCAATGGTATCCAATACATGAGCCGTTTTAATATTGGTTTGCTCAGGTAAGGCAAAAGACGGTAGCATGTTATCTTCGACCTCAACCACTATCTCAAAAACACCACTATCACGCTGAGTAATGTGCACCGGATATTGCTGAGTTTGCACAATAAGAGTTTCGTTATTATGCGTATAAGAGAGCACTTGAGCCGATATTGTGAAACTCCACAGTACACAATACAGACTACTTAATAAAGATAGTAATTTCATCTTAATTGATCTCAAGTACAACGGACTGAAGGCCGGATAAATTTAAGGCTAATTCTCCAACCCCGTTTGTTACTAATAACGAAAAATCCGTATTGGTGAGCAAATCTTTCATTGTGTTTTCCCCAGGGCGCAACTGTAATTGAGAGACCACTGCTGCGGGAATGGTAAGAGTCGTTTGCATCGGTTCTGTTGTGAAGTTATTCACCACAATCAAACGGTCTTCTAAGGTAAATCGCGTAAACGCAAAATACTTATCCGTGTAACCACTGGTCGCTTTATTCGCGCTATGAAGTGAAAGGTATTCCCCTGCCATAGCTGGATGAAACGCGGCAATATTCATCACTTTGATATAAAATTCACGCAGGGCTTTTTCTTCATCGCTGAGCTGTCCGCCATCAAATTTGCCATCGTTCATCCAACGTTGATGAGCGGGCACGCCCATATAATCAAAAATAGACGTGCGGGTCGGATCGCCAAATCCCGGTTCTTCTGACCCATCTTCACCGACCTCTTGGCCAAAATACAACATGGTTGGTGAACGGCTAATGAGCGCAGACACCACTAACATAGGTTTACCTTTGTGCATATCGCCCGCAAAATCAGGACTTGCAATGCGCTGTTCGTCGTGATTTTCCAAAAAGTGCAACATATGTTGTTCAATATCGCGTACTTCAGATTGAATACGCTCAAGAGCATCGGTACTGCCGTGACCTTGTATCACCCATTTGAGCGAGTCATAAAAATCGACTTTATCGTATAGATAGTCCATTTTGCCAAGGTGGAGATAGTCACGAAATAAGGATGGGTTATACACTTCTGCTAACAAAAACGCTTCTGGATTCTTTTGCTTAATCGATGAGTTCAAAAACGACCAAAACTCAACAGGCACCATTTCGGCCATATCAAAACGGAAGCCATCGACCCCCTTATCTAACCAAAAATGCACAATGTGCTCAAACTTATACCACGAGTCTGGTAAGTCTTTGCCTTGCCAAAAAGCGTGGTGTTCAGCAAGCCCCTTTTTGCGATACTCTTGAGGTAACGTTGGGAAGTCATACGTACCATCTGGACGCAAGCCATAGTTCACTTTAACCGTTTCATACCAATCATTAATATTGGGCTGGGCTAAACGTGAGCCATTACCAGTCCATTTGGCAGGACTTTCATCAAACTCTCCGTCTAATCGAGGTGCGGTATCCCCTCCTAAAGGTTGATAACCGTTGGTCGATACTGGCACTTTGAAATCTTGCCCAGGAATGTAATAAAAATTGTTATTTCGAGCATATTCAACGGTGGTATCATCACCTGCTCCGAAGTCTTCTACACCCTCGGGTTTGCCTAAGGATTCATATTGACGCGCCACATGATTAGGCACAATATCGATCAAGACTTTCATGCCATGCTTGTGAGTACGTTCAACCAAGGCTTCAAACTCTTCCATGCGCTTTGCTGGGTCATCTGCCAAATCAGGGTTTACGGAATAGTAGTCTTTGACAGCATAAGGCGAACCTGCTCGTCCTTTGATCACATCTGGGTCGTCGAGAGAAATACCATATTCGGTGTAATCTGCCACCAAAGCATGATGTGGTATACCAGTATACCAAATATGTGAAACCCCCAATTCGCGTATGCCCATGAGTGCTTCATCAGTAAAGTCCGACATTTTGCCTACGCCGTTTTCTTCTCGGCTGCCCCAAGGCTTATTCGTTGTTTTCGTATTGCCAAATAAACGGGTAAACACTTGATAAACTACTGGTTTAACATGATTCGTTTGAGTCACGCTCTGCGTCTCCTTGGGCAAAATTTGCTCAGTCTTAGGTGCATTTGGTGGTGTACAAGCAATTCCCCCTACCAAAATGAACAATACTGCTAATGCAGGTAATAGTGGAAAAGTAGCGCGTGTCGTCATATTTATAATTCCATATACTCAGATAGTCGATTAAATACTACCTGAAATCATGCACAGTGTGTGTTGCATACGATTTCAATCTTAGTGCATTCCTCGGTATAATCAATTTAAATCATATATCTGTTTGTATCATTTAATGACAATATCTCTCGCTGGTCTTTCCTTCCCCAATGTTTCCTCTTTTATTCCGCTCGATGGAGGGATGGGACAAACCCTCATACAACGATCAAATAGACCACTATCCAATTTGTGGTCTGCCGAAATCATGTTTCATGAGCCTGAACTAGTTACCCAACTGCATCTTGAATTTATTCTTGCTGGTGCACGCGTCATTACGTTAAACACCTACACTGCTACGCCAGATCGACTTGCAGCCAATCATGTATCGCAATGGCTTGAACCCTTGCACAACAAGGCCATTCAAGCAGCTCAAGAAGCGATTGCACAAAGTGGCAAACCAGATATTTTGATTGCGGGGTGTTTGCCACCACTCATTGCAAGCTATCGACCGGATGTGGCACCGGATGAAAACGCCGCTTTTGAAAGTTATACCAAGCTGGTGGCATTACAGGCTTCTGCGAGTGATGTGTTTATTTGTGAAACCATGTCCTCTATTGTCGAGGCAACTAGTGCCTGTCGGGCAGCAAAAACATCTAATAAGCCAGTGTGGGTAGCGCTCTGTGTGTCAGATACTCAGCCAGATCATTTGCGTGGAGGAGAGTCATTGCGCGATGCGGTTCATGCCTTATTGCCCCTTTCTCCTGATGCGATTTTGTTAAATTGCTCTCGGCCAGAATCCATCACACAAGCCTTGCCCATTATTGAAGGGTATGGAGTGACATTTGGTGCTTATGCCAATGGCTTTGAATCGGTTACTTCACTTTATCCCGGAGAAACCGTCAAAACACTTCAGACACGAACAGATTTTACGCCCAAACAGTATGCCAAATTTGCACAGTCATGGCGTTCAATGGGAGCTAGGATCATTGGTGGGTGTTGTGAAGTAACACCAGAACATATTCACATGCTCAATACTGAATTAGGGTAAATCAACCTTGTTTACGTTAACAGATAATGAAATGAAACCATATTTCTTCACCTTCTCATTGTTTGCAACTCCCTCATAGACTGATTGCATAGAAGATGAATCAAACACCGTTATCTTTTCGACATAACCATAACGATCACTCATCGACATGGACTCGGCATTTCGGCAAGAAGGTCCCGTAATAGACCCATGATATTGTGGAGATAATGGTACATCAAAACTCGCAATGTTTTGTTCTTTCCATACGACACGCCAGTCTCCTCCTAAACATTTTCGCTCTTTAACTTCGCAAGTGAGCGTCAACGAATCTTGAACCCAACCTGATTGAGTATCGACATCCAATACGGCATTAAAGTGAACTGGCTCAGCAGACGGCATATTGATGGCTGTTGCCCCGCAACCGACTAAAATAACTGAGGTGGCGCATGAGCATAAGGTCATAAGAGATATTAATAACAATAGGATTTTCATTCTTTTACCTGCCGATACGATTTCTTAAGAAATTGGCCAGATTTGGTCCCAATCGGATTGTATAGCTTCTCTAATTTTCATCAGTACCTAACATACCAAAAACAAACAACCCTAACGTTATTAAAAATGTAGCAATAATGGAAGACCAACCAATGAATTGAATAGCACTTCCCCAATTATTCCATGTACCCAAAACTGCATAGTATGAAAGGTATAAACAAGCACCACCGTTGCTAACCAAGCCCACATAAATTGGCCCCTTAAGCTTGATTCCTTTGAGAGAAGCTAGGAGACCATTAAAATAGCCAACACAAAGGGCAAGGTAAGCCCAACCAAGCATACGAACAAACATATACGTTTCTTGTTTTGGAAAGCCAAAGCTCTGTAACCATTCCTTTGGGAAAAATAAGAGAGGAATACACCAAAATATAATCGTGGCGAAAATCTTAAAAAAGTAGACTCTTGATAAATTATTCATCGCGATAATATATTTCCACATTGTAAAAAGGAATAGTGAATAAGGTTAGCGGTATCCACCACTTTGAGAACTGAGTTCTACCTATTCTGCCCCTAAAGCTAAATAGTAAAGGCACAATGTCCATTTTCTTTGGTTTATTGCTTTGTAGAGATTCCATTTGCTTCCTTTCCTAAATGTTTAAAACTAAAAATAACGCTTGTTTGTACGCTGAACGCAGTGAATCCGGCAAGCTTGCTTGCGTACATAAAACACTTGTTATAGCTCCCCAACTACGTTCTCAGATAATGATTCCACAACTATTTGATTGATGCTTTTTCCTGTTGCAGATGCCGTAATTACGAGGCGCTCATGTAATTTAGGGCTAATTCTGACATTGAACTTTCCTGAAAAATTTTTCTTAGGCTCAACCCCGTCTTCTTCACACATTTTCAGAAACATTTTTAACGAAGCAGCCCCTTCATCATGCAATCCTTTTATATCTGATGCATAAAAGTCAGCACCTCCATTGAGATTGACAAACTCCCCTCTAAACATCTCAATTTCTGGATCGTAATTAATAACAGCTTCATAGCCATTTATATTCATTACATTTTTCATGGTTTCACCCCATTTAACTCTAACCACTTCCTCACACTTGCTACTGCTCCTTTATCAGTATCTGGAGTTGGATGTGGTCTATGAAATACACGCCTATCTCCGAAGAGTCTGACACCTACTCTTGAACCTTCTCCCTCATTTATCTCAGCACCGAGTTCAATAAATAATTGCTCAATATCTTTCCATTTAATATTTCCACTCACTGGACGTGAAAAAATGAGAGATAAAGTTTTTTGGTGTTTTTTCTTCATGACTAAATCATAGTACTAAAAAATAGTACCGTCAACTAATAGGCTATCAGGAGCTATAACGCTCCGATAATGAGCGCAGAATTGGCGCAAGCAAAGGCTGTGTCTCAATGACCCAAGGGAATGAATTAATCGGCTTGTTAGCTGCCTCGTGCTCAGTAATGGTAGCGACAAGAAATAATGGTAATTGCTTCGTCATCAACAGCATAAACCAGCCTATTTGTATCATCGATTCTACGTGACCAAAAACCCGATAAATTTTCCCTTAATGGTTCTGGTTTGCCAATGCCATCAAATGGTGAACGTAAAACTTCCGCTATTAACTTATTTATACGTTTGAGCGTTTTTCTATCTTGAATCTGCCAATACAGATAGCTTTTCCAAGCTTCATCAGTCCATGATAACAGCCTGTCACTCACCGATTAGTTCTCTCTGTTTTGTTTTGCCATTTTTATACTGGCTGATAGATCTTTCGAGATGCTCTGCATTTGCTGGAGAACGAAGCAAATGAACGGTCTCCATCAAACTATTGTAATAGTCTAAAGACATAACAACTGCATCTTCGGAATTTCTACGAGTTATCACAGTAGTATCTGCATCGTTTACGACAGAATCTAACACTGTTTTTAAGCTATTTCTGGCTTCAGTAAAAGAGACAATTTTCATAATCAAACCAACATGTACAATAAACAAGACAAGTTTATTGTAATTTGAAATACATGTACAGCATTATGTGCAACTCTAGGTCTACTTGAGCAGCAAACGCCTGACTAATGGGCGCATAAATACTTGGCTGAAATTAGCGACGAAGGAGCGCAAGCCAAGCGTTTTACGTCCTTTTGAGTAACTTGTTAGTTGCCAACAACACCTATCGATATCAAATAAACATATAAATACGGAATTACTAAAGCACTAAGAAGAACTAGCACCCCAGTATAAAGGTAATAAGCTTCTTTTTCTGTTTCATCAAAGTCATAATCCTGTTCAACTTCAGCAAACTGCTTATCAGCCTCTTTGGGGTCTGCACCATCAGCAATTGCAGCTTCTTTCATCTCTGCTAGCTCTTTGAGCATATTTTCATGCACTTCGATAGCAGATTTATGAATATCGGACTTAAACTTATCGTAATTTAGATAATGCCTATGAGCATGATAAGCCCAAAAGAACCCGTAGCAAATACACAAGGTACTTAAAAGTTCTGAGTTTTTAAAATGAACAATATTGTAGGCAATTAGGAAAATAGAAACCGCACAAATACCAGACAAGGTTTCACCAGAAAATTGATAAACGGTTTTGATTTTATCCTTATCAAAAAGGTTAAAAATGGTCCCAGCAATGATTAAGCCACAATAACAATATGCCCAGATTGGCACTAAACTCTCCTTGGCAACTAACGC
>JAAZVZ010000017.1 GCA_018623155.1 Glaciecola sp. | reverse complement strand
GCGATGATCACTCCTGGTCTCATGTTCACTGTGACACTTGGTCGAGGAAGTAATGAAATTAGCCTTGATGCGAATGCATCCATTTTTGATATTAATCCCAATCCTGGGCCTTATGAAATGCAAATATTCGTGAATGAATATCGGTTTACGCAAACGGAAAGTGACATTTTTGAGTATGTATATCCAAGTTTACCATCCTCTGAGCAAAACAAAGAAGTGTTTGTCGATGCGGGACAAACCGTGACGTTGACAGCGCCAGATATTGGAGGGGTTGGCAAAATGGTAGAGTGGGAACAAACTACCGAGCGGGACATTGAGGTGGCAATGGTGAACCAAGACAGAATTTCTTTTACGATGCCGGAACTCGCTACAGATGAAAATATTCGTTTTGATGTCACGATAACTTCCACCAGAGGTAAAGTGTCCGCTACTCAAACCGTTTCATTAAATAATTCGAATCAAAATTCAACCCCCACCACGAGTAACCCTGCGTCAGTTCAAGCTGAGACAACTTCTGCCAACTCCAGCGGTGGAGTCTATAGTGGCTTTTGGTCTCTCTTGCTGTTTATCTGTGAGGTATTTACGAGGCGAACCACCCATTGCTCATCATGTTTACGTAAAACTTCCGCTTAATCGCCCCCCTTTTATTTACTCGGATTTCAGCTGAATTCCGTTACTTTCCGCCTAGCTCAAATCGAAAAAGAAGGTGTTTTAAAACTGGTAAGGCCTTGCCAGTGATACTGAAAGCACGACAATACACCCGCATTTCTTCTGCACAGTACCGCCACAGTAATTAAAGGACATATGTACAGAATTCTTGTGGAAGTTCAACCGGATAATGAAAAGTTAGTTGAAAACTGAGAGGTTCTCGATATTATGGGTCTTTTGAGACAGGTAAGTGTGAAGTGGCTATGAAACTCAAATCCGTATTAATCAGTATAACCACGCACCTTTTTGCGTTAGGCTTTGGCTTTGCGTTGGGTATTTATATGTTACCCATATTAATTGCACCGGCTTCACCTACCGTCTCAGATGTTGAGCAAGCGTCGGCAACCGCACAATATTCAGCAACGTTTCAAAAAGATCTACAAGACAGCGATGCATTTCACTGGGGGGAAGGGCGAGTCACTATCGGTGCTCAGCATATTACCTTTAGCGGTGAGCTTGCTCCAGGGCCCGACTATAAGCTTTATTTATCCCCTCAGTTTGTTGAAACAGAAGCGGAGTTTAAACGCTTAAAATCGACCATGGTTCGGGTAGGAGATATCAAAACATTTGATGCCTTTGTCATTGATATCCCCAGCCAGGTAGACGTATCCCAATATCAGGCGGTCATTATCTGGTGCGAAACGTTTGGCGAATTCATCACTGCGGCCAAATACCGTTAGATTGCCAGATACAAGGCAGGCTTAATGGTCACCACTGATCATGTTGCCCAACAAGCTTCCTCCAGAGTCACCCGAACTTGGGGCTGCCTGAATGATTCTATCGGCCAGACGTGAGAAAGGTAAACTTTGCAGATACACCGTGCCATGTCCTTGCAAGGTCGCTAAGAACAAGCCTTCACCACCAAATAGCATGGATTTTAAATTTCCTGCGCGTTGGATATCATACTGGATCCCCTCTGAAAATCCGACAATACAGCCCGTATCGACTTTAATGGTTTCACCGCGCAGTTCTTTTTTGACCAATGTGCCGCCGGCATGGATGAATGCCATACCATCGCCCTCAATGGTTTGTAAAATGAACCCTTCACCACCAAAAAATCCAGCACCTAGTTTGCGGTTAAACGTTACACTTAAGCGCGTGCCAAGCGCAGCACATAAAAACGCATCTTTTTGGCATACAAAACGCTCTCCAACTTGAGTCATATCCAGCGGAATAATTTGTCCAGGGTAAGGCGCACCAAATGCCACTCGACGTTTGCCGGTACCAACATTGGTAAAATGTGTTGTAAAAATAGATTCTCCAGTGAATGAGCGTTTGGCTGCAGAGAATAATTTTGACATTACGCCCTGATCCGCTTCTGAGCCATCTCCCATCTTAGCCACAAATTCAATACCATCATCCATGTAACTCATGGCTCCGGCTTCAGCAATAACCGTTTCTTGGGGGTCTAGTTCAACTTCGACAAGTTGCATTGAATTGCCAATAATCTCGTAATCCACTTCATGACAGCGCATCGTTCAATCTCCTATTTGTTATGACACTTTTTAATGAGTGTAGCATATAGCTTTGCGAAGTCATGCCCCATTTGTATATAACCATCACTGGCATAGTGCCAATGATCTGAATCTGTATAAGGATAGCCTTCTGAATGGCTCATGTAGGCTGCGCATAGATCTTGTTTAACAAACTTTACTTGGGCGGCGTGGACGATATCAATGTAGGGCATGATGTCTTCTTTGCCTAATTCTGAATCAGTGATTTTGCCAAGGATAATCGGAATACGGTCGTTGTGAAAAGCGGCTCTGAGCAATGCCATTAATCTTGTCAGGTTGTCAAAATAGGCGTGTGCAGAGTCCGAACTGTCATGGGCGTCAGCTTCACCTTGCATCCATAGAATTCCTGCGGGGATCAATGTGTCTAATTCACCGTCGTTGTCGATATCATGTGATGAAAATGCATTCCTAATGGTATTCAAAGCAAAGTCATATTGATTTTGACCTGTCCCTTCTACAAAATCAGGTGACCAGTTGCTAAAACCGGTATTAAGATGCAACCCAGTCCCGCCCACTGCATATTTTATTAGCGCGATGCGCTTGTTCGGGAATTGATTTGTGATGCTTTGTGCGAAACTCAACTCAGGACCAAATCGTTCAGAATACGTGACGCGATTACCATCAGATTGAAATCCAGCACCATGGCCAGGCTGAAGGTGTGTCCACTTCCCCAGTCCACCTCCTTTTTGATTATCAAAGACCCCGTTACCGTGGAAAATCATCACAGGTTGAGCCGTTTCCAATTGAGCAGGAAGCTCAGAAACATATCCATACCCTTCCATGTTGGATTGACCTCCGAGGAAAAAAACCTGATATTCGGCACTCTGGGCACTTAAGACACAACAGGACAGAGGAATTAATAAACTGATGAGGAATTTCATTAATAGTACTCAAAAATGTAAGTAGATTGATTCTAGAACGATGAATCGAGTACAACAAGGCCTTTGGGTGTGAATACGAATTCATATAGGCCAAGTGTCGGATTCTTTTACAAGAAGGAATTGAGAATGATTTTTATTCTGTAAAAATTCAATTAAATCATATATTTGTGATTTTGGCACGAGTTTGGCTTAGTACCATAAACTTAATTCTTCATATTAATTAATTGGAACGCGACACATGAATACAACCAAAAGATCACTAGTGACTGCAGCGCTTTTAGCCACCTCTATACATGTCAGTGCCGATATTATCTATACTAATGCGACCGTTACACTAGGTGGGGTCGTTTCAGATTATGACAATTCTGCGCTCACCAGTTCATTGCTCGCTGGCGTTACCGCGACCGATTTAGCCAACACTGGTTTGACTGGAATTAATAACACAGGATTGTTCGTTGAAACGTTTGACCAAGCAACACAGCTGGGGAGTGCTCTGGGTCCAAGTAGTCCATTTGGTGCAGTATCTACTGCTTTTAACTCTAATACCGATAGCGATGTTAATGACACTGAGTGTGCGGTCAATGGCGCGGCCAGCGGCGTAATTGCATCAGGTGACTTTGAGGTCCGTTCAGAGGATAAAGGTGGGGTTGCAGTGATTGGCTATCCAGATAATTGTTTTGCTTACACCCCATCTGAAGGCGGAAATAGTAGTGGTTCTGTGAACATTGATTTTCAACCCATATTAGATAGTGCAGCCCTATTGTATGGTGTTCCAGTCACCATGGATTATATAGGCTTTTATTGGGCGACTGTGGATAATTACAATACGTTTACGTTTCTTAATGATGATGTCGAGGTACTGACGGTAACAGGCAACGACATTGCCACTGAAATTTCAAACTTACAATTTGGCAGTACTAGCTCGAGTCAATACGTGAACGTCAGTTTTAATGACGGTGTGACCTTTGATGAAATTCAAGTTGAGTCAACTCGCCGAGCCGCTGAGTTTGACAATATTGTCAATCGCATCGTGCCGGTGTCAGCGCCGCATACTTTAGGGTTATTGGGACTTGGCTTACTGGGCATTCGCCGTTTCGCAAAAAAATAAACCTCTACCTCACAACTGAAAACATTCTGTTTTGCCCCAAGGCAGCTTTTCTCAGAAGGATATTGAGATCAGCTGCTTTTTCTTGAAACCCTTCAGAAGCGATTGTGGAAAGACCGAGTTTGATTTGTGTATTTTTTTCACAAGATTAACACCAAAATCTAACTTCTCATTTATATCGCGAGACTTTATCCTTGTTTTATTGTAAATAGGATAATCAATCATGCACGACTTTTTTGCCCCCCAATACCCTGATTCTGCTAGTTTGTGCCGCAAGGCGAAAGCTCGCATGCCCCGTTTTGCTTATGAGTATTTGCAAGGAGGGTGCATCGACGAACACGGGTTGGATCGCAATAACCAAGAACTTATCGCCGTACGTTTGCGCAGTGAACTCCTTCAGCCGAGTGTAACGGTGGATACCTCCGTTGAGTTGTTTGGTCACACGTATGCCGCGCCATTTGGGATTGCGCCGGTAGGTTTGCAGGGGTTAATGTGGCCTCGTGCACCTGAAATCTTGGCAAAGAGCGCGGCGCAAATGAATATTCCATACGTGCTCAGCACAGTTTCATCGGCTAGTTTAGAACGTATTGCTGAAATCAGTGAGGGTAAGGCGTGGTACCAGCTCTATAATCCGACCGACAAAGCAACTCGCATTGATTTGATCAATCGCTTACAAGCCAGTGGATACCAAAATATGATGGTAACGGTTGACGTGCCGACATTTGGTTATCGCGTTAACGACATCAAAAATGGCTTGTCCATGCCACCCAAGATGTCTTTATCCAATATTGCTCAAATGGCCTTATCGCCGCGCTGGTTATTGGAAACGGCAATGGCAGGTGAGCCCAAAATGCAAACCTTGATCCCTTATATGCCCCCCAATATGCCAACGGATCAATTGGCGGCGTTTATGAATAAAACGGTAATGGGTGCAGTCGACTTTGAGGCGTTAAAAGAACTTCGCGACCTGTGGCCTGGGAAATTTATTATCAAAGGGGTAGTCAATCCAAACGATGTACAAAAAGCGGTTGAACTGGGTGCCGATGGTGTCGTGATCTCTAATCACGGTGCACGTCAACTTGACTGCGGTGAATCTTCAATCGCGGGTTTACAAGCTATTCGTCAAGACTTCCAGGACAAAATTACCTTGTTGTTTGACAGTGGCGTGCGATCGGGTACCGACATCGCAGCAGCACTCGCCAGTGGGGCTGACTTTACCTTCTTGGGGCGTACGTTTGTCTATGCGGTCGCGGCTTTAGGGGAAAAAGGTGGTGAACATGCCATTAATATGCTCTTAAAACAGTACACACAGGTACTTTCTCAGTTAAAATGCGCACATTCTTCTCAGTTACCTAATTTTTTGGTAGATAATGCGTAAACGCGATTTTGCTCACTCCTTATTGGGGTTAGCAATAGTTTTTGGAATTTTTGCATTCAGTGTTTGGCTCAGTCAATGGGTGCCCTTGCCAGGGGCTTTGATTGGTTTGCTGATCTTGTTGTTGGGCTTTTTTGTGTATGGGGACGTGCCAGAGTGTATAGCTATACCATGGCAATTTATGCTCAAACACATGTCTTTATTTTTTGTGCCAGCCTTTGTCAGTGTGCCCTTGTATCAAGCGCAAATCGTGAAAGATTTTTGGGCATTGTTTTTGACTATTTTTGTCGCCACGGTGTTGTGTATGGCGGTGATTGGCGCAGCGACTGAGCGTTGGTATCAAGGGAAACTCAGCAAAAGCGATTTAAACCATGACTGAAATCATCTGGCTTGGCCTCTCTCTATTTGCATATAGTGTCGCGTTAAGAATTTATCACCATACACACCACAACGCGTTATTCCACCCGATTGTAGTGTCTGCGTTACTGATCTTGGTATTGATTTATGTACTAGATGTACCGTTACAACAGGTTGTCTCAGATATCCATCTGCTGCACTGGCTATTGGGTCCAACCACCGTTGCGCTGGCTATTCCGATCTATCGGCAAACTCAACTCGTAAAGCAATTAGGTATAGGGCTGCTTTTACCGATACTGGTTGGTGGATGTGTGGCGCCTTTAACCGCTTGGTTGATTTTGTATGCTCTAGATAGCAGTGTTGCATTACAACTGACTATATTAACCAAATCCATTACGACTCCCTTGGCGATGGACACCGCTCGATTAATTGGTGGGATCCCACCCGTTGCGGCGATTGTAGTGATCATGACCGGAATTGTGGGAGTAGTCTTTAGTCCCTGGGTTTTTGGGCTTGCAAAAATTAAGGAAGATGCAGTAAAAGGACTAACTTTGGGTATTTTTGCCCATGGTATAGGAACTGCAAAAGCACTGCAGATATCCGAGCGAGCAGGTGCATTTGCCTCGCTTGCATTAGGCGTAAATGGTGTTGTCACGGCCATTATCTTGAGTTTGGCTCTACAGTAGTTTAGGGTCAACTAAACGATGTCGATGTTTTAACGCACTACCAGTCAGTGAGTGCTGCCATTGTAAAGCGCGTACCATTGATGGATAACACGACATGTTGTGGTTCAATAGCTTCAATTTTGACTCGCCCTTCAATCATGTCGCCCTCTTGCAATCGACGATTGTTGACTCGCACCCAACGCGCATCAGCCTCACTCGAATACATGTGTTGGGCAAATACCATTGAAGGCATACGAGTTAAGAGACTTGCAGGCAATTGCCCGATACGGGGTAAATCGTCACTTGAGGTGACTTTGACCTGAGGGGCCGGTTCAGGTAACGGTAAATCGTCCAGTTCAGCCAAGGCTTCGGCTAACCTAGCCTGTATTTCTGGAGAAGGTGCTGTACTGTCTTCTTCTGTATTTGTCAGTAAGCGTCCTTCGTCTTCAGGTTGTATGATGGGACTTTGTTCTTCTATGAGCACTTCTGATACAGATGCTACTTCAACCGCGGCACTGGGTTCGTTGGGAAGGTTGTTCGCTTCTTGTATCGTGTTAGGTGAGGAGCCATCAGCTGTAGATAATCCATCAGCTGTAGATGATGTACCCACTTTAGATATGCCTTGTTCTGACGAAGGCGCTTGCTCGACTTTTGGCGTGTGTTCAGCAACTGGTGCCTGCTCGATTGTATCAACCGCGGATTGACTGACATATGCCCACATACCAAGGTAACCGAAGGTCAGACCTAAACTAGCTACCATCGTATAGCGCACAATATCCCCTCGCAGGCGTTCCCACATTGAGGGCATACGTTGAATACTCGGTAAAAAGATACTGCGATTAAACTGTTCCGACATCTCATTGTCTAAGTTACGCGCTTGGGTTTGTTGCAACAAAGCTTGGGTTTGACTTGGCGTATAACTGGATTGGATATCAGCTGAAAGATCGGGCTCAATATCGATACTTTGTGTGATATCGATTTGCACTTCAGTGACGCCCATTTCCTGCAAGCCTTTGACCATATCTGGACTGTTGATATGACCTTGTTTACGAATTTTGACAGGGCCATTTTGTTTTGTGATTTGCACTACATACATGCCGGGAAGAAGCGCATCAATTGGTATTATCCGTAAATCAGCCATGCACACCTCCAGCAATCAATGCACCGATGGCTACTGCACCAATGAAGGTAAGTCCCATATACCAATGATGTTGTTTTTGTAAGCGTTGCTCTACCACATCTTCACCTAAAATTTGAGAAGCGGCGAGGCGCATCATATGTTTTTTAACGGCTGGTGATTGCTGCGTAAAACTCAAAGTTAATGCGCGATCACATAACAGGTTGATCACTCTTGGGATCCCGCCGGTGATTTGATAAATGGTATCAATCGCCCTTGGATGAAACGTGCTGATATCACCTCCTGCAACCGATAATCGATGAGCAACATAGGCTTTGACTTCTTCGGTGTTTAAGGGCAAAAGATGATAGCGAGCCGTAATACGTTGAGCCAGTTGACGCAATTCATTGCGTTGTAATAAAGCTTGGAGTTCAGGTTGGCCTATCAACACCACTTTAAGCAACTTTTCGCGATGGGTTTCCAAGTTGGTTAACAAGCGTAATTGCTCAAGTACTTCAGGCAGTAGATGCTGGGCTTCGTCAATAATCAATACGGTGTTAATGTGCTTTGCATGGTTGCTCGCAAGATGAGCCAAGATAAGATCGGTAAAATATTTTAAGCTACTTTTATTGATGTCGTAGGTAATACCGAATTCATCGCATACCGTTGCCAATAATTCCATTGCCGATAACGTCGGATTCAATATCAGTGCAACTTGTGTGTTTTCAGGTAACTGGTCAAGTAATTTTCGCGAAACGGTGGTTTTGCCCGTGCCGACTTCTCCGGTTAGCATGACAAAGCCACCACTTTCTCGTAGACCATAAGTCAAGTGTGCAAGTGCCTCCTTGTGACGAGGACTCATATAAAGATAGGCTGGATTTGGTGCAATGGAAAATGGATTATCTTGTAACCCAAAATACGATAAATACATAGTTTGATCGTTTATTATGAAAGTATCTTTAAAGCTAAACATCTTATAGACGTTTGTCAAAAGTTAATCAAAAAATTATCCGACTTTATGCGCTTTTAGGGCATAATGCGCAGATGAGGGGTAGCAAAACTATGCAAACTTATTTGGTCGGTGGCGCAGTACGCGACGCATTATTAGGGATAGAAGTATCTGATCGCGATTATGTTGTGGTCGGCGGTTCGGTGCGTCAAATGTTAGCACAGGGGTATTCTCCGGTAGGCAAAGACTTTCCGGTCTTCTTGCATCCCCATACAAAAGCGGAATATGCCCTTGCACGACAAGAGCGCAAAGTAGGAGAGGGCTATACTGGCTTTGCCTTTAACACAGATAGCTCGGTAACGTTAGAAGAAGATTTGTTGCGTCGTGATTTAACCATTAATGCCATGGCGCAAGATGAAATGGGGAATATCATCGACCCTTATGGCGGTCAAGATGATTTACACAACAAAGTCTTACGGCATGTGTCTCCAGCGTTTAGTGAAGATCCGTTACGCATTTTTCGCGTGGCGCGGTTTTATGCAAGATTTCGTGCATTAGGCTTTACGGTCGCACCTGAAACACAAACTATGATGCAGGAGATGATTGCTCAAGGCGTATTACATGAACTCGCGGCACCAAGAGTTTGGCAGGAATTAGTAAAGGTATTACAAGAACCGGATCCCGCCGCGTTTTTTGAACTTTTGCTGCAAGTAGGTGGACTCTCACCTTGGTTTGCCGAATTTACGCCTCAGATGATAGCCTCGTCAATTTGGCAAACACAGTTACAGCATGCCCAGCAAGCGTTTAACAATACTGTCAGAGTGCCTGTATTGTTGTCGATGTTAAGTGTTCCAGAACAAGTGACCTTTTGTCAGCGCATGCCAGTCCCTAATGAAATTAAAGATATAATTGACCTTGGGCAACACCACAATCACCAACTGTTTGCTTACAAAGACTTACGCGCAGATGAATTAGTAGAACTTCTGTATCGCGTCGATGTGATGCGTCGTCCAGCACGATTACAAGTGTTGCTTTCGATAGCACAAGTGTGCCATCCGGAATTAACCGACATTAGGACGTTTTTTACGGACGCTGAGCAGGTTATTAGGTCAATTAAGGCATCTGATCTTATTGCACAAGGACATCAAGGTTCAGCAATCAAATCGGCTTTACGAGAAGCCCACATCGATAAGATTCAGTCCTTTATTGCTAAGTGATGTGGTAAACTGAGCTCGAATCATTAAACAGGATAATTTTGCATGTTTGCAGCGCTCGAACTGGATGACGTTTTATGTCAAGCCGTCACCGATATGGGTTTCTCTGCCCCGACTAGTATTCAACGAGCGGTGATCCCGCATGCGATGGATGGTCGTGATATTTTGGCAACCGCTCCGACTGGCACAGGTAAAACCGCTGCGTTTTTGCTTCCTGCTGCCCAATTTTTACTCGACTTTCCTAGGCAGCAACACGGTGCATGTCGGGTATTGATTTTGTCCCCAACGCGCGAACTGGCCATTCAGATTTATGAGCAAGCGTGTGCTATTACTCAGCACACCGATTTGGTATGTGGCGTGATCACTGGTGGCATCAATTACGGAACGGACAAAGCGGTTTTAGAACAAAATCTGGATATCCTAGTGGCCACACCAGGACGCTTATTCGAACACATCGAAAAAGAAACCTTTGATTGTCGCGATATCGAGATGTTCATTCTTGATGAAGCGGATCGCATGTTAGATATGGGGTTTCGCGGAATTGTAAACCAGATTTCAGCAGAAGCGAGATGGCGTAAACAAAGCATGTTGTTTTCGGCTACGTTAGAAGGGAAAGGGATCAGCCAGTTCGCTCAGGAGATCCTCAAAAACCCTGAATTTATTGAGGCCAACCCATCGCGCAAAGAAAAGAATAAAACTGTTCAGTGGTATCATTTGTGCGATGACTATGCACACAAGTACGCTATTTTAAAGCATATTTTGACTGAGCAAATTGAGTCGGCAGTTGTGTTTATCAAGACCCGAGAGCGTTTACAGCAACTCAAGGACAACCTAGCCAAAGATGGTATAGAGGTGTGCTGGTTGCAAGGTGAAATGCCCCAAGATAAACGCAATGCTGCGATGCTCAGATTCAAAAACAAAGAGATAAATATCTTACTTGCGACCGATGTGGCTGCTCGTGGGATTGATGTCGATAATGTGTCGCATGTGATCAATTTTGATATGCCACGCAGCGCCGATGTGTTTTTACATCGTATCGGTCGCACTGGCCGTGCAGGGGCCAAAGGAACAGCGATTGCATTGGTAGAAGCACATGACTTTGCGATGTTAGGTCGCGTTTCTCGTTACATGAATGAAGTGATTAAACCACGCAATATTTCTGGCTTAGAGCCGAAGCACCGACCCCCTAAAGCAACCAAAAAGAAGAAAAAAGCCAAAGGCAAAACCGTCGTTAAAAAGAAAAAGAAAGTTGGACGTGGGCCAAAGTCTCCCAAAGCAAAGGATTAAGGATTAAGGTGATGTTTGACAAAATCGTATTAGCCAGCGGGAACCAAGGTAAGATAAGAGAGTTTAATCATCTTTTATCTGATTTGGGTTGTCATGTTGTCGCTCAGGGCGAGTTGGGTGTTCAAGAGGTGCCTGAGACCGGGTCAACTTTCGTCGAAAATGCCATCATCAAAGCGCGCAATGCGGCTAAGGTAACTGGACTGCCAGCGTTAGCTGATGATTCAGGCTTGGTGGTACAGGCACTTCATGGTGCGCCTGGGATTTACTCTTCGCGTTACGCAGGTTCCGATGCGACGGATGAAAGTAATATTGATAAACTACTGAGCGAATTAGCTGAGCAAACCCAACGTTCTGCGTATTTTACCTGTGTACTGGTATTTATGCGTCATGCAGACGACCCATCGCCGATCATCGCGCAAGGGCGTTGGCATGGACAAATTGCCCAAGCTCGACATGGTGAGCAGGGATTTGGTTACGATCCCGTTTTCTTTTGTCCAAGAACAGGGCGACACGCTGCCGAATTAGATAAATCAGAGAAAGCCTCGGTGAGCCATCGAGCTCTAGCTTTATCCGTCTTATTACCCGAATTGACAAAGGTGCTCGGTGGCTAAGCATATTCCACTAGCACTGTATGTGCACGTGCCTTGGTGCGTGCAAAAATGCCCTTATTGTGATTTTAATTCACATACACTTAAGCAAACCATTCCAGAAAAAGAATACATTGCACACTTGTTGGCAGACCTTGATCAAGATCTCATATATGTACAAGGGCGCTTGTTACAGTCGATTTTTATTGGTGGAGGAACGCCGAGTCTATTATCTGCAGAGGCCATCCAACAACTTCTAGAAGGCATTGCCAAACGCATTGAGTTTGCACCAAATATAGAGATCACTTTGGAAGCTAACCCTGGTACAGTCGAAACAGGTCGATTTTCGGGGTTTGTTCAAGCGGGTGTGAACCGCATTTCGATTGGGGTCCAAAGCTTTCAGACTGAGCAACTCAAAGCCCTTGGTCGTATTCATGATCAGCAGCAAGCTCAGTTTGCTATCGAACAAGCCAAAGGCGTCGGTTTAAGAACATTCAATGTTGATTTGATGCACGGTTTACCAGAGCAATCTACTACTGCAGGTTTGGCTGACCTAAAACAAGCATTATCGTTTACCCCCCCACATCTGTCATGGTATCAATTGACGATTGAACCCAATACTCAATTTGCGTCTAAACCCCCAGAATTGCCTAATGATGATGTATTGTGGGATATTCAAACACAAGGTCATGCCTTATTAAAACAAGCTGGATACGTGCAGTATGAAGTGTCAGCATACGCTCGAGAAGGACAACAATGCCTGCATAATTTGAACTACTGGAAGTTTGGCGATTATCTTGGTATTGGTTGTGGTGCGCATGGCAAAGTCACATATCAAGGCAAAATTCTTCGTACAGAAAAAATCAAACACCCTCGCGGTTATATGGATCTGCAACAGGATTATCTCTATCGCTCCAATGAAGTGAACGCGCAAGACATGCCATTTGAATATTTTATGAATCGCTTGCGTTTGTTTGCGCCATTTACTCTTGATGATTATGAGACACGAACACTTCATGCCTTACCAGCACAAACGAAAGAGGTGATTGACCAAGCAATTGCGAGAGGTTTTCTGGTGCAACGGCAACAGCAGATCAAGCTTACCCAACACGGACAGCGCTACTTGAATAGCTTGTTGGCCGATTTTATCGATGAGTAATAAGTCAGAGAAGTACTGACGGTTCTGTTCAATATAAATCCCTCTTGTGACACGACTAAGTCTAGCCACAAGAGAGACTCAATGCATTCAGAGCCAGCTTTTTGCAGAAGCCTCGTATTCAGTTATGGCGGGAGCATGAGTTAAGGTTAACCCAATCGCATCCAACCCATTTTCCAAATTGTACTTATGGTGCGGTGCAATCGAAAAGGAATACTCGGAATGTTGCGTTTTAACTAACAAATTAGGTAAATCAATGGTTAATTGACTTGCAGGATTGTCTGTAATTAACGAGATGATTTCATCAATTTGGTCGTTATCCAGCACAATTGGCAGCATGAAATTATTGATTGCGTTGCCATAAAAGATATCCGCAAAGCTGGTTGCAATAACGACTTGAATACCAAAATCTTTTAATGCCCATGGCGCGTGTTCACGAGAAGAACCGCAACCAAAGTTTTCACGAGTGACCAAGATAGAGGCACCCTCAAATTCTGGCTTATTTAGATTAAACTCAGGGTTGGGTTCTTGCTCATGTAAATCCAAGTAACGCCAATCGTGAAATAAGTGTTTGCCATAGCCTTGACGGGTTACGCCAGTTAAGAACTGTTTGGGAATAATTTGGTCAGTATCAATATTGGCAATGTCCAATGGCACAGCGGTGCCAGTATGTACGGTAAATGCACTCATGTCTTACTCCTGAAAATCGCGAACATCGGCAAATTTGCCTGTTAATGCAGCCGCAACGGCCATCGCTGGGCTAACCAGGTGAGTCCGTGCACCTCGACCTTGACGGCCTTCAAAGTTACGGTTACTGGTTGAAGCACAGCGGTCACCTGCTTCAAGCAAGTCATCGTTCATACCTAAACACATCGAACAGCCTGGTAAGCGCCATTCAAAGCCCGCTTCGATGAAGATTTTATCAAGACCTTCGCTCTCTGCTTGCATTTTGACTTGGGCTGAACCTGGGACAACCATGGCAGTTACGCTAGGTTGTACTTGGCCTCTTTTAGCAATGCTTGCGGCAGCA
Organism: Glaciecola sp.; assembly: GCA_018623155.1. Lineage (GTDB taxonomy): Bacteria > Pseudomonadota > Gammaproteobacteria > Enterobacterales > Alteromonadaceae > Opacimonas. Next base: position 34,385 of record JAAZVZ010000017.1, on the reverse strand, counting down.
CGCAAATCTTCAATACGAGAGTTCGTACAAGAGCCAATAAACACATGAGACACCGGGGTTTCGCTTAGCTTATCACCTGGTTTAAGGCCCATATATGCGAGTGCTTTCGCGGCAGACTCTTTGGTGACGGGATCGTTAAATTCGTCAGGAGAAGGCACTGGTGCATCTACGGCAATCACTTGGCCAGGGTTAGTGCCCCAAGTGACTTGTGGTTTGATGTCTTTGGCTTGCAGCGTAATGACTTTATCAAATGTGGCATTGGCATCACTGTATAGCGTTTGCCAGTATGCAACGGCTTCTTGCCACAGCTCGCCTTGAGGGGCTTTTTCGCGACCTTCAAGGTAATCAAAAGTGATTTGGTCAGGGGCAACCAAGCCAGCTTTTGCACCTGCTTCAATGCTCATATTACAGATAGTCATGCGCTCTTCCATAGAAAGCGCTGCAATTGTATCGCCACAATATTCAATGACGTGACCAGTAGCTCCAGCGTGACCTAACTCACCAATAATTGCTAAGATGATGTCTTTTGCTGTGACACCGACAGGTAAGATACCTGTGACCTCGACTTTGAGGTTTTTTGCTTTGGTTTGCTTTAATGTTTGCGTTGCTAATACATGCTCAACTTCAGAGGTACCAATACCAAAAGCCAGTGCACCAAACGCACCGTGAGTAGCCGTATGCGAGTCACCGCATACAACAGTTGTACCAGGAAGGATAGCACCCACTTCTGGTGCCATAACATGAATGATACCTTGTTTTTGATGGCCAACTGGATATAGCTCAATGCCATGTTTTTCACAGTTTTGCACCAATGTTTGAAGCTGTAATTGATTTTCAGGGCCACACGCATCCAATGCAATTGAGCGAGTCGAAATACTATGATCCATTGTCGCAAGGACTTTTTCTGGGCAACGGACAGTGCGATTCATCTCATCTAAACCGGCAAATGCCTGCGGTGAGGTCACCTCATGGATCAAATGACGATCAATGTACAACAGAACATCATCACCCGTTTTGGGGACGACATGTGCATCCCATATTTTGTCATATAAAGTCTTAGCCATGACGTTACCCTTGTAAAATTTGTTGCGTGATGTAGTCGCCCACTTGCTCAGTAGATTTGGCTTGGCTACGTTTTTCTGGTGGCAATAACTCACCCGTTAAGATCCCATCACTTAGGGTTTTGATGACTGCATTTTCGATAGCATCTGCAGCGTCATTCAAGTTTAATGAATAGCGCAACAGCATCGCCGCTGAGAGAATTTGTGCAATTGGGTTGGCAATTCCTTGTCCAGCAATGTCTGGGGCACTACCGCCGGCGGGTTCATAGAGACCAAAGCCATTACCGTTAATGCTCGCCGACGCTAATAAGCCCATGGAACCGGTGATCATGGCGCATTCATCAGAAATGATGTCACCAAATAAATTTGAACATAACATAACGTCAAAATGTGCAGGATCTTTGATGAGCTGCATCGTCGCGTTATCAATATAGATATGTTCGAGTTCTACATCCGGGTAATCTTTGGCAACTTCTTCGGTCGTTTCTCGCCACAAACGGGAGCAAACTAAAACGTTGGCTTTATCGACTGAAGTGACTTTTTTGCTGCGTTTGCGGGCGGCTTCAAAGGCTGAAATCGCAATGCGACGAATTTCGGCTTTGGTGTAGCGCATGGTATCAAATGCGACTTGTTCTTCACCTTCACCTTCTAAGCCTTTGGGCTGGCCAAAATAAATACCACTGGTCAGTTCGCGCACAACCAACACGTCAACGCCACTGGCGGCGATGTCTTTGCGCAGGGGAGACAAATCTTCCAGACCATTATAAATCTTCGCTGGGCGAAGGTTAGAGAATAAATCAAAGTGACTGCGAAGGGTCAACAATGCAGCGCGCTCAGGACGCTGTTCGAGTGGCAGTGAATCCCATTTTGGCCCGCCAATGGAACCGAATAAAATCGCATCAGCGTCTTCACAGCCTTTAAGTGTATCAGCTGGGAGGGCTTCGCCGTGATGGTCGATGGCATAGCCCCCGACTGGGTATGCTGTACGAGTCAAGGTTAGATCAAATTTTTGCTCGACCGCATCAAGTACTTTATTGGCTTGTGCCATGACTTCGGGGCCAATCCCGTCGCCAGCTAGGACGGCTAGTTGATAAGTAGACATTTATACTCCTGTCGCCGACTGAAGCTTCTGCTCATCAATCATGTCGGCTAAATGCATATTGTTCAATACAAAGATCAGGGCTTTCACGCCTGATTCGACGATGTCTGTCGCTAGACCAATGCCATGGAAGCGTCGCTCGTTGTATTGCACTACAATACTGACTTGCGCTAACGCATTGGCACCTTCGCCTTTGGAGTCCAGTTTGAAATCCACGATGTTTATCGCATCTTCTCCGATCATTTGCATGATGGCATTGTAAGCCGCATCGACAGGGCCATTACCAATGGCACTATGCGTTGTGGGCTGACCATCAATATTCAGCGTCACGGTTGCACTTGGGATAATTTCTTTGCCCGAGCTGGCATGCAAATATTCCAAAGAATAATACGAGTCATCTTGTTTTTGTTGGTTAAAGAAGAGGATCGCTTCAAGATCGTAATCATACACTTGCCCCTTTTTATCGGCAAGTCGCAAAAAGGCAGCATAAACCTCATCTAAATCATAGTCACTGTCGCTGTAGCCCAGTTCATGCAAACGATGTTTGATGACATGGCGTCCTGAACGTGAGGTCAAATTCAATTGATTTTTGTTCAAACCGACACTTTCTGGGGTCATGATTTCGTAGGTATTTTGACCTTTTAATACGCCATCTTGGTGAATGCCTGATGAGTGTGCAAAGGCATTTGCTCCCACAATAGCTTTGTTTGCTTGAACGGGCATTGAACACAATTGGCTGACAAGCTTAGATGTGCGAGAGATTTCGTTACTTTTAATATTTGTTTCTAACTGATAGCGTTCTTTACGAGTTTGCAAAATCATTGCAATTTCTTCTAAAGAAGCATTACCCGCTCGCTCGCCGATACCATTAATGGTACATTCTACCTGACGTGCACCTTGCTCAACAGCTGCTAATGAGTTGGCGACTGCAAGACCTAAGTCATTGTGACAGTGGACTGAAATGGTCGCTTGATCGATGTTTGGTACGCGATTAAACAATTGCTGGATGATGCTACCAAACTCGGTCGGAGTGGTATAGCCAACGGTATCAGGGATATTGACTGTGGTTGCACCAGCTTTGATGGCAGACTCTACCATTCGACATAAATAGTCGATATGTGTGCGACCTGCATCTTCACAAGAAAACTCGACATCGTCTGTGTATTGACGAGCATGCTGAATCGCTTTGACTGCCATTTCGACGACTTCGTCTTGGCTTTTCTTTAATTTGGTACCAACATGAATGTCTGACGTGGCAATGAAGGTATGAATACGGAAGTGTTCTGCCACCTTGAGTGCTTCACCACACGCGTCAATATCTTTGGCTAGCGCTCTTGATAAGCCTGCGACAGTGGCGTTTTTGACTTCACGAGCAATGGTTTGCACGGAGGTAAAATCCCCAGGGCTTGAAACGGGGAAGCCGGCTTCAATAATGTCAACACCGAGTCGTTCGAGGGCTAATGCAATTTGCAGTTTTTCTTTGACTGTCAAGCTTGCAGGTAAGGCCTGTTCACCATCGCGTAATGTGGTATCGAATATTTTGACATGTTGTGACATAACACTATCCTTTCGTTTTTATAAACGTATACAAAAAACCCGTGCAGTGCACGGGTTTTAGATATTTAAGACAAGCTCACCCGTGCAGATATCCTACCAGTAATAAGAGTAATAGAGTGAAGGTTGTGTTAAAAGCTTTCATATGTGTAAATGTACTGCTAAGAAGGTGATAGGTCAAGCGTGAATAGGCGTTATTTAAGAGAAAAGATGATGTATATACTAAAGAATAACACCATCCGTGGTGAAAACTCCTTGAAACAACCATTTTAGATATCACAACAGTACCGCAGTTCAATACATCTTGAAATCAGCCATTTTCCTAGGAAAATTTCTTAGTTGACGTTTTTTATAATCACTTTTAGAAGTGGAGTGATTAGGTGTTTACCACTGAATATGAAATGAAAGTTTTAACTCTCGTAACGTGAGTGCGCGAGGGATCCCTTTGCCTTTCCAGCGCCACTGATGACCGCAACATGCAGCTTGCATAACTGCCTTGGTAGGTTTGACTAATTTTATAGTGTCGTTGGTCTGTTGTGACTGTCCATCACAATAAAACCAACCGTGTTTATTAACGTGCAAAAGGTGGTTTTCCTCGTCAATTCGATCGACTGAGTCCAATTCAATGTGGTACCCATCAATGGTTTTGACTTCAATTGGTAACACCCGCCCAATTTGAGGGAGTTTTGTGTAGTATTGTGAAATTATTTCAATACTTTGCTTTAGACTTGGACAAGTGGCAGCTTGTTTAGCTTGATAAGAGGCATTGTAATAATCAACGCTCAGCGCAGCTTGGTTGTTAAGCAAACCACGAGCACATTCCTGCACAAGTTGAGGTAAAAACTTAAGTTTGCGTTTGAGAAGATTGATTTGGGTGGAGGAGGACTCGGCCAGAATTTGACATTCTCTTTGATACAAGGCGTTGCAAAGCTCAGCAAATTGAATGCTGTCTTGATTATGGCCAAAAATGTCGTCTTGTTTAATCATCTCGCTATTATCGACAGATTATGATCAAAAATAAAGCACAAATAAAAAAGCGCGTATCGGTTGAGTGAATACGCGCTTCTCATTTGAATCAATTGTTACACAATGAACGGTGACTATTGACCTTTGATTTCACTGCGACCGCGATAAGGCGCATCCGCACCTAGTGCTTCTTCTATACGCAATAGCTGATTGTACTTCGCAACGCGGTCAGAGCGGCAAAGCGAACCTGTCTTAATTTGACCTGCTGCGGTACCGACTGCTAGATCCGCGATGGTAGCATCTTCAGTTTCGCCAGAGCGGTGAGAGATAACGGCTGTAAAACCAGCGTCTTTAGCCATTTTAATTGCGTCAAGCGTTTCAGACAGTGAACCGATTTGGTTAAACTTAATTAAGATTGAATTACCGATACCGTTATCAATACCGCGTTTCAAAATCTTAGTATTTGTAACAAATAAATCATCTCCGACAAGCTGAACTTTCTCGCCAATTTGTTTGGTCAAGTATGCCCAGCCGTCCCAATCAGATTCATCTAAGCCATCTTCGATCGATACAATCGGATAATCTGTAGCTAGCTGACCAAGGTAGTCACTGAATCCCTCTGAATCAAACGACTTATCTTCACCACTTAATACATATTTACCGTCTTTGTAGAACTCAGATGCAGCGCAATCAAGTGCCAACGTGATATCTTCATCCATTTTGTAACCAGCGTTTTCTACCGCTTCTACGATCACTGCTAATGCTTCAGCGTTAGAAGTAAGGTTTGGCGCAAAACCACCTTCATCGCCTACCGCTGTATTCAAACCTTTTGCAGATAGTACTTTTTTGAGGTTATGGAAGATTTCTGCACCCATGCGCAATGCTTCAGAGAAGCTTTTCGCGCCTACAGGCTGTACCATAAATTCTTGGATATCAACGTTGTTATCTGCGTGCTCACCACCGTTTAAGATATTCATCATTGGTACCGGCATGGAGTATTGGCCAGAGGTGCCATTTAAATCAGCAATATGTTGATATAAGGGAATACCCGCACCATTTGCATAGGCTTTTGCCGCGGCAAGTGAGACCGCTAAGATGGCATTTGCACCAAGTACTTCTTTGTTTTCCGTACCATCCAAATCAATCATGATTTGGTCGAGGTTGCGTTGATTGGCTGCGTCCTGACCGACTAGAGCAGGCGCGATTTTGTCATTCACTGCGGCAACGGCTTTTAAGACTCCTTTACCTAAGTAGCGGTCAGGGTCTTGATCGCGCAGTTCTAGTGCTTCACGAGAGCCTGTTGAAGCTCCAGAGGGAGCACAAGCACGACCCATTGCGCCATTATCCAAATAAACATCTGCTTCAACCGTGGGGTTACCACGTGAATCCATGACCTCACGGCCAACGATACGGCTAATTGTTGCCATTGCGTTATTTTCCTTTCAAATTTAGTGATTAGTTTTCTTAAAACGACCTGCAGCAGCGATGAAACCTTCGAATAACGGATGGCCGTCGCGCGGGGTCGAATTGAATTCAGGGTGAAATTGACCAGCGATGAAGAACGGATGTTCAGGGATCTCGATCATTTCAACTAACTGTTTATCCATTGATAAACCACTGACTCTTAGGCCAGCTTCTTCAATTTGGGTACGTAAGGTGTTATTGACCTCGTAGCGATGACGATGGCGTTCATAGATCTCTACATTGCCATAACATTGATGGGCGAGACTGCCTTCAATTAGATGACACAGTTGCGAGCCTAAACGCATGGTACCGCCAAGGTCAGAATCCTCAGTGCGTTGCTCTTTGTTGCCTGATGCATCTAGCCATTCTTCAATCAAGCCAACAACAGGGTAGGGCGTTTCTGGATCAAATTCCGTTGAGTGAGCACCTGGCATATTAGCAACGTTGCGAGCATATTCAATCAACGCAACTTGCATACCTAAACAAATACCAAGATAGGGGACATTATTTTCGCGGGCATAGCGAGCTGCTTCAATTTTACCTTCTACACCGCGTTCGCCAAATCCACCCGGAACCAAAATCGCATCAAGATGCGACAAGATATGATTACCCTTGGCAATGATATCGGATGAATCAATATATTCGATATTGACAGATAAACGGTTCTTTAAACCTGCATGTTTAAGAGCTTCATTGACGGATTTATATGCATCAGGAAGTTCAACATATTTACCTACCATACCAATAGTGACTTCATCAGTTGGGTTGGATTCGGCATACAAAACAGCTTCCCATTCGGATAGGTCTGCTTCAGGGCACTCGAGGCCAAAGCGTTGAACAACAATGTCGTCCATGCCTTGTGCTTTCAGATGAGCCGGGATTTTGTAAATGCTGTCGACATCTTTCATAGAAATGACCGACTTCTCTTGAACGTTGGTAAATAAGGCGATTTTGGCCCGTTCATTGGCTGGTAAAGAGGCTTCTGAACGACATACCAGAATATCCGGTTGAATACCAATTGAACGCAACTCTTTTACCGAGTGTTGTGTCGGTTTGGTTTTCACCTCTCCTGAGGCCGCCATGTAAGGTACAAGAGTAAGGTGCATGTACATGGCTTTTTCACGACCTAATTCAGTGCCTAACTGACGAATCGCTTCTAAAAACGGTTGTGACTCGATATCACCAACAGTTCCACCAATTTCAACGATGGCCACATCATTGCCTTCGGCACCGTCGATAACGCGGCGCTTGATTTCGTTAGTGATATGAGGAATGACTTGAATCGTGGCGCCTAGGTAATCTCCGCGACGTTCACGCTCTAACACTGATGAGTAAATTCGACCTGTGGTGAAGTTATTGCGTTTGGTCATGCGAGTACGAATAAAACGCTCGTAGTGCCCTAGGTCCAAATCTGTCTCAGCTCCATCATTGGTGACGAAGACCTCACCGTGTTGAATTGGCGACATCGTGCCGGGATCGACATTGATGTAAGGATCTAGTTTTAGCATAGTCACTTTGAGGCCACGCGCTTCCAATATGGCTGCGAGAGAGGCTGCTGCAATTCCTTTGCCCAATGACGAAATCACCCCACCGGTGACGAAAATATAATGTGTCATGTATAACCCAAGGCGTTAAATAATGGTGTATGAATACGTTTTAGCAAGACCTAAGATTGCGTGAGAATACGCAACGATACCGTCTTTGCTGAATGGAGCAATAGTATACGCAAAAGGGGATTTTAAGACAATCAAAAAAGGTTATTTTTGCCTTAAAGTTTTGAGTAAATACAATAATTCATGTGCTTGTTTTGGAGAGAGTTCATCGGGGTCTGTATTGTCCAACGCTTCAAATATAGCTGAATCAGTCTGATCGAGCTGTAATTGCACAGGAGATTGTGTTGCATCTAAAGAATTTTGAGGCGTGGCTCTATCTATTGTTGTGCTTGATGACTCAAGCTCATTGAGTTTAGTTCGGGCAGCGGTAATCACTGTGTTGGGAAGACCCGCAAGTTGAGCAACTTGAAGGCCATAACTTTTGTTTGCTGCACCATTTTTGACATTATGCATAAACTTGATGCTGTCGTTGTGTTCGATTGCACTGAGGTGCACATTGGCCATACCCGTTGTATTATCAGCTAGCTGTGTGAGTTCAAAATAATGAGTGGCAAAGAGTGTCATAGCGCCAATTTTGTGATGCAAAAAATCCGCACATGCCCAAGCCAATGACAGCCCATCATAGGTAGATGTACCTCGTCCTATTTCATCCATCAAGACCAAGCTGTGTTCTGTGGCGTTATTTAAAATTGTTGCGGTTTCGGTCATTTCGACCATAAAAGTAGAACGTCCGGAGGCCAAATCATCCGCGGCGCCAATCCGAGTAAAAATTTGATCAACTGGCCCTATCTCACACGCAGTTGCAGGGACAAAACAACCAATGTGTGCCATTAATACAATCAGTGCAGTCTGCCTCATATAGGTAGATTTACCCCCCATATTTGGACCAGTGATTAACAGCATTGACTGGCTTTTATCAAGCGCTAAGGGGTTTGCAATAAAGGGTGAGTTGAGAACGTCTTCGACGACAATATGGCGACCATCTTGATACTGCATGCCCCGTTTGTCGATTAACGTGGGACGAGACAATTGTTTATTCTGAGTCAGTTGAGCAAAACATAATAAAACATCTAATTCTGCAAGCGCCTTGGCCGTTGCAGTCAAGGCGTCTAGTTTAGGTAATAAAGTGTCAAATAGAGCTTCATACAATTGTTTCTCTAAGGCTAATGCATTGGCTTGGCTATTAAGTACTTTTTCTTCGTGTGCTTTGAGTTCTTCAATGATGTAACGTTCGTTGTTTTTGAGAGTTTGACGACGAATATAATGGCTTGGCGCAAGATGAGCTTGCCCTTTGCTGATTTCGATGAAAAAGCCATGTACTTTATTGTAACCGACTTTAAGTGTGCTAATCCCTGTTGCGTCTTTCTCTCGTGCTTCAAGTTCGCTCAGATAATCAGTAGCACCTTTAGATAATGCTCTTAATTCGTCAAGTTGAGCATTATAACCATCGGCAATGACGCCACCTTCACGAATCACGACCGGTGGATTTTCACAGATTGCTCGATTCAGCAAATCAGCAAACTCAGGATAAGTATTTATTTGCTGAGTTAACGCGCTAAGCTTGGTGGTAGAAAACTGAGCTAGGGTAGTTGCCAACAATGGCAATTCGTTAAAACAAGCTTGAAGCTTGGCAAAATCTCGAGGGCGGGCACTGCGCAAGGCTAAACGAGCAAGGACGCGTTGGATATCACCGATGTTTTTAAGGTGTTGTGACAGATCAAAGATTTCGGCTTCAGACAGTTCAGTAACGGCGTCATAGCGTTGGTTCAGACGATAATGGTCTCTTATAGGTCGTTGGATCCATTGCTGTAAAAGGCGTGATCCCATGGCAGTCTGGCAACTATCGAGTACAGCAAATAGGGTATTGTCAACTCCACCACTCAAATTACGAGTCAACTCCAAATTACGCCGAGTGGCCGCATCCAACAAGACGGTATCTTGAGGTTTATCCAAAGTCAGTTTGTTTATATGAGGTAAGGCACAACGTTGCGTGTCTTTGATATACTGTAAGATACAGCCAGCACACGTTAGAGAAAAATGCCCTTGTGCGATGCCAAAGCCACTTAAGTCTTGAGTGCCAAATTGTTGCGTGAGTAAGTGCATGGCTGAATCGAGATCAAACTCCCACACTGGACGTCGGCGCAAACCACTGTACGAATGCAGTAACGATTCAAAGGCAAATTGTTCAGGATACAAAATCTCTACAGGTCGCAGACGCTCTAATTCAGCAGAAAGGGCCTGTTCCGAGGTGACTTCACTCAATGTAAACTCACCCGTACTCAGGGCTATACTGGCAAGGCCAAATTGGGTTTTGCCTCGAGCTTGGTGGGCAAAGACAGCGGCAATGAGAGTGTGTTGTTTAGCATTAAGAAGGGCTTCATCAGTGACCGTGCCAGGCGTAACAATACGCTGGACTTGGCGTTCAACAGGGCCTTTACTGGTGGCAGGATCCCCAATTTGTTCACAAATCGCGACGGCTTCCCCCATCTCGACCAATCTTGCCAAATATCCTTCAACTGCGTGATAAGGCACACCTGCCATTGGTATGGGGGCACCGTTTGATTTGCCACGAGCCGTCAATGTGAGATCAATCAGTTTGGCCGCGCGCACTGCATCGTCGTAAAACAACTCATAAAAATCTCCCATACGATAAAACAAAAGCTCCTCAGGGTGCTCGGCTTTGATTGCAAGATACTGTTGCATCATTGGGGTATGGGTGGTTTTCAATTGACTCACTTTTGGCTTTTGTTATAAGTTGAGATGACGGTTTGTGATATAAGCATACTAAAAAAATGTGGTGCAATCTAAAAGAAAATACAAAAACTCAACTCGAAGCGATTGGTACCTACTGTACCGCTCATGATTTGACCATTAGCTGTGCAGAGTCATGCACGGGAGGTGGACTGGCTTATATCTTGACAGAACAAGCTGGCGCTTCAGCTTGGTTCGAGCAGAGTTTTGTGACGTATGCCAATCGCGCAAAAGAAACGCTGGTTAAGGTGCCTGTAGCAACCTTAGAAAACTATGGTGCGGTCTCTAAAGAGACAGTCAGTGCAATGGCGCAAGGATTAGTCTCTTCTTATAGTTGTGATCTTGGCATCAGCATAAGTGGCATTGCTGGTCCTAGTGGAGGTACCGCTGAAAAGCCCGTTGGCTTAGTCTGGTTTGGTATCTGTTTTCGAGGAGAGGTGACCACACACTCTGTGTTATTTGATGGCAATCGAAGTGAAGTTCGCATGGCCGCGATTGAACATGCTATTGCATTGATCGCAAATACATTGCAGGCGTAAACACTTCTTATAGACAGCTGACAAGGTAAGTCAATCAGTCTAATATGTGTTGCATTAAGATACACATAATAAACACATGTATATAAATACAGTAAAAAAACTTGAACTGTATAATCATACAGTATTATAATCTGAATCATTGAATAGAGAACAACGCTTCCAAAGCGAATAATATTAAGGTTAAGCCACTATGTCAGACGATAACAAAGCACGAGCACTCTCCGCCGCCTTAGGTCAGATTGAGAAACAATTTGGCAAGGGTTCTATTATGAAACTCGGCGATAATCAAGCAATGGATATTGAGTCTGTCTCAACAGGATCATTGACCATAGATATTGCGCTTGGCATAGGCGGTTTGCCTTGTGGACGAGTTGTTGAAATTTATGGGCCTGAATCATCAGGTAAAACTACTTTGACGCTACAAGTCATCGCAGAGGCACAAAAAGTTGGTAAAACCTGTGCATTTGTTGATGCTGAGCACGCACTTGACCCAATCTATGCAGAGAGATTAGGTGTCAATATTGATGAGTTATTGGTTTCTCAGCCAGACACCGGCGAGCAAGCCTTGGAAATCACTGACATGCTCGTTCGCTCAGGTGCAGTGGATGTGGTGATTGTTGATTCCGTTGCCGCATTAACGCCAAAAGCTGAGATCGAAGGCGATATGGGTGATTCACATGTTGGTTTACAAGCACGTCTTATGTCACAAGCCTTGCGTAAATTGACAGCAAACATCAAACGCTCAAATACCTTGTGTATATTCATTAACCAAATTCGTATGAAGATCGGTGTTATGTTTGGTAACCCTGAGACGACAACTGGCGGTAATGCGTTGAAGTTCTATTCATCCGTAAGACTCGATATTCGTCGTATTGGTGCAATCAAAGAAGGCGATGAAGTAGTCGGAAATGAAACCCGCGTTAAGGTTGTGAAGAATAAGGTCGCACCTCCATTTAAACAAGCTGAATTCCAGATATTGTATGGGCAAGGCATAAGTAAAGAGGCTGAACTTATTGACTTAGGTGTGCAGCAGAAACTGGTCGAAAAAGCTGGTGCGTGGTATAGCTACAACGGCAATCGCATTGGACAAGGTAAAGCCAATGTCACTCGATTCTTAAAAGAAAATCCAGCTATCTCTGCAGAAATTGAAGAGAAAATCCGTGCTGAATTACTGTGTAAAGCTAAACCGGCAGAAGAAGAAACCGAAGACGCAGAATAAACAACCAAGTGATTAAGGGCCCGAGTTTTACTCGGGCTTTTTTGTATATTGGCAAAATACTCAATTGATATTGAATCTTCACTAATGCAACGTGTCATCTATTTACCCTACCTTTGATTTTACGGAGATGCTCCCACTAATTGTGCAACAACAAATAGTCAAAAAACCTCCATATATGATATGATTCGTATGGTTTTAATGATAGACAGAGTACTTAATCGTTGGATGTGTTAGTTGCACGAAATTTAACGTGTGTGAAACAAGATAGGACCTTATTCTCAGAGTTAGACGTGACTTTACGTGCTGGTGAATTAGTCCATTTGACCGGTCCCAACGGAGCAGGTAAAACCAGCTTATTACGAATTTTGTCTGGGCTATCACTACCTGAAAGTGGTCTTGTTCAAGTTCATTCAAACTCTCAATCTGATGTGCCGCTACTCTACCTTGGGCACAAATTAGCACAGAACAAACACCTTTCAGCCATAGAAAATCTCACTTATTGGACGGCATTACACCGAGTTAATCCGAGCCTTGATGAATTATATGAGGTGCTTGCACGATATGAGTTAGTCGGTTTAGAGGACCTGCCTACAGGGCAGTTATCAGCCGGTCAACAAAGGAGAGTCTCTCTAGCTCGAACACAACTAGTTGACACCTCATTGTGGATATTGGATGAGCCCTATACTTCATTAGATGTTTCTGGAATTGCTTTTATACAGGCACGTGTTGACGAATTTGTCGCACAAGGTGGCTGTGTCATTATGACGTCACATCAAGCATTGTTGTCTTCACATCAAGTAAAGGAACTGGCATTGGAGTATCGGATATGAGTCCACTGTACAGTATTATTCATCGTGATTTTACACTTGCGATGAGACAAAAAGCAGACATATTCCAGCCGCTTACGTTTTTTGCTTTGGTGATAACGTTATTTCCGATCGCGGTAGGGCCTGCACCAGAAACGTTACAAAAAATTGGTCCGGGTGTCATCTGGGTGGCAGCCATCTTATCGGCACTGTTGGGAATGGAGAGATTATTTCGTGATGATTTTAACGATGGAGTGTTAGAGCAGATGCAGCTTTCCAAATTGAGTTTGTCGTGGATCATGTTTGCGAAAGTGCTCACTCATTGGTTGGTTAGCATTGTACCACTGATTTTTATATCACCATTGTTGGCATTGTTTTTAAATCTGACTATGCCGATGTACTGGGCTTTACTTGCAACATTACTATTGGGTACACCAATATTATCTTTATTAGGTGCCATTGCGGTAGCCTTAACAGTAGGGCTTCAGAAGGGCGGGATTTTATTGTCTCTGATTATTATCCCTGTATTTATCCCTTTACTGATTTTTGCTACATCAGCGGTCGACACCGCTATGTTTGGATTAAATTATTTACCACAACTTGCTATTATTGCAGCAATGTTGTGTATCGCAATGGCCTTGACGCCCATCGCGATGAGTTATGCGATTAGAGTGAGTCATCAATAATGTTTGTCTGGTTACATCCTTATGCCAAAACGGAGCGAGCCTATGCGTTGTGCAATACGCTTATGCCGTATTTTTTATCCGCTGCGATTTTGGGACTGAGTGTGGGTCTGGTGTGGGGGATGCTTTTTGCACCAGCTGATTATCAACAGGGTGATTCCTTTCGGATAATTTATATTCACGTGCCCTCTGCGATTTTATCCATGGGCACGTATGTTGCGATGGCGATTGCAGGACTAGTTGGATTAGTCTGGCAATGGAAAACGGCTTATATGAGTATGATCGCCATGGCGCCAGTGGGCGCATTGATGTGCTTCATTTCTTTGTTCACTGGGGCAGCATGGGGTAAACCGATGTGGGGAACGTGGTGGATATGGGATGCACGTTTAACATCACAACTGATTTTATTATTTTTGTATCTTGGCGTAATGGCGTTGTATTACGCGTTTAATGATCGGCAACAAGCAGGAAAAGCAGCAGCGATCATAGCCTTAATTGGGGTCATCAATATTCCTATTATTCACTACTCCGTCGAGTGGTGGAATACCTTGCATCAAGGCTCAACCATCACCAAAATTGGCAAACCGTCTATTGCGCCATCGATGAAATGGCCATTGCTTGTATCTATTGCTGGCTTTATGGGATTGATTGGTACTTTGACTTTAATGCAGCTCAAAAATGTGATTATTGAACGAGAACTGCATCGTCCTTGGGTTAAGCAACTATTAAGTGAGCGGGAGACAAAATAATGGCATTTGATAGTTTTGCAGATTTTATTGCGATGGGTGGCTATGGTTTTTTTGTATGGCTATCTTACGGAGTCAGTTTTCTCAGCATTGTGCTGTATATCACTTATATAAAACGTCAAAAAAGACAGTTAACGCAACATGTTGTTGCCGAGCAAGCTCGTGAGGCGAGAATTGCAGCAGCAAAACAATCACAGGAAAAGTAACATGAACCCTAGACGTCAACAACGCTTGATCACCGTTTCGGCAATCGGTGTGCTATTAGCGGGAGCGATTGGGTTAATGCTTTATGCATTAAGTAACAATATTGATTTGTTTTACACGCCATCAGAAATAATCAACGGTAAAGAGGGTAAAAAGCCACAGATAGGCCAACGTTTACGAATTGGAGGTATGGTGGTTGAGGGTTCAGTTGAGCGTAATCAGGATTCACTAGCGGTAGAGTTCGATTTAGTCGATACCGGCCCAAAAGTAACAGTGAGTTACAGTGGAATCTTGCCTGATTTGTTTCGCGAAGGACAAGGCATCGTCGCAACAGGTGTGCTACAAGCTGGTAATATCATCATCGCAGATGAAGTTCTTGCAAAGCATGATGAAGAGTATATGCCACCAGAACTCGCCGAGCAGATGAAGGGCATCAAACACGTTAAGCCATCTGAAGCAGGGTATTAATGATGTTTGCTGAGATCGGTAATCTAGCCAGTGTATTGGCCATGTTGATGGCACTGAGTTTAGCTGTATATCCAATGTGGGGCAGCTTTTCAGGGCAAAAGTGGATGATAGCTAGCGCAAAGCCACTCGCATTGGGTGTGTTGTTTTTTACTTTGGTTGCCTATATTAGTTTGACGCAAGCGTTCCTCCATGATGACTTTTCCATTGCTTATGTCGCGAATCATTCAAACAGTATGTTGCCTTGGTATTACAAAATCACTGCGGTGTGGGGCGGCCATGAAGGTTCGTTCTTGCTCTGGGTTTTGACATTTGCAGTATGGATGGTCGCCGTTGCGTTATTTAGCAAAGGGATCCCAGCGGTTATGTTAGCTCGAGTATTATCTGTATTGGGTATCGTCTCGATTGGGTTTTATTTATTCATGTTACTGACCTCTAACCCATTTAATACTTTGTTGCCTTATGTTCCAGTTGATGGACGTGACTTAAACCCACTTCTACAAGATTTTGGGATGATCATACATCCACCTATGCTTTACATGGGGTATGTCGGTTTCTCTGTGGCATTTGCGTTTGCAATAGCTGCCTTAATCTCAGGCCAATTAGACTCAACTTGGGCGCGATGGTCTCGTCCGTGGACGATTGCAGCATGGGCTTTCTTGACAGTCGGTATCGCACTTGGCTCATGGTGGGCGTATTATGAGCTAGGATGGGGCGGCTGGTGGTTCTGGGATCCAGTTGAAAATGCATCTTTTATGCCTTGGCTTGTGGGAACTGCTTTGATGCATTCATTAGCGGTAACCGAAAAACGTAAAGCCTTCAAATCTTGGACAGTGTTGCTTGCCATCGCCGCTTTCTCTTTGAGTTTATTAGGGACGTTCTTAGTACGTTCAGGCATCTTAGTTTCAGTGCATTCATTCGCTGCGGATCCATCTCGTGGCATGTTTATTTTAGGACTACTGGTGCTTGTGATTGGTGGTTCGCTGTTATTGTATACTTTGCGTGCATCACAATTGCAATCGCGCACTCAGTTTGCCCTCTTATCACGTGAAAATATGTTGCTTGGCAACAATATTTTGTTGTGTGCAGCTACGGTAGTGGTGTTGTTAGGGACTTTGTTTCCCCTAGTTCACAAAGAATTGGGGCTGGGTTCAATTTCGATTGGCGCTCCGTTTTTTAATCAAATGTTTACCTGGTTAATTGTGCCTTTTGTTATGTTTTTGGCTATCGGACCATTAAGCCGTTGGAAAAAACAATCGTTAACGGCTTTGCGGAATCAGTTAATCATCGCGTTTGGGCTTGCACTGAGTGCAGCGATACTCGTGGTAAATGCTTACGACGGGGAAAAATATACCGCTACGCTGGGCATGCTGTTGGCATTTTGGATTTTAATTTCCACTGTGCAAGAGGTGTATCAGCGGGTTAATGCGCAACAAAACGTGTCATTGGTAACTGGCCTTTCACGTTTGACTCGTTCGCATTGGGGCATGGTTCTGGGGCATGTTGGCTTTGCCGTCTCCTTGATTGGGATTACCTTAGTCAGTAATTTTGAAACTGAGAGAGATGTCCGGATGCAGTTTGGCGATCGCGTTTCCATTGCAGGTTACGAGGTTCGCTTTGATGATGTGCAAACGATTCAAGGTCCGAATTATACTGCCGATCGGGGTATTTTCGATGTCTACAAAAACGGTGAGTTTGTCGTCCATTTAGAGCCAGAAAAACGTTTATATCCAGTTCAGCAAACCACGATGACAGAAGCCGGTATTGATTCTAACTTGGTTCGTGATTTGTTTATTGCAATGGGAGAGCCTCTGGATAACGGGGCGTGGGCGGTCCGAGTTTATTACAAGCCTTTTGTGATTTGGATTTGGCTAGGTGCAGGCATTATGAGTCTTGGCGGGGTGTTGTCAATGGCTGATAAACGCTACCGTCTCGCCAGTATTGCCAAGTTAAAAAACGTATTAACAGCTCATTCATCACCTGCAAAATCGGAGCCGAGTCATGCAAAATAAGCTTAAATTTGCTGTCCCGTTGGTGTTTTTTTTAGGGCTATGTCTGTTTTTATTCCAAGGGTTATTTTCTGACCCACAGGCACGTGATGCCATGACGTTAGATCGACCAATGCCTGAATTTGCGTTACCGGATTTGATGCAACCAGAAATCACTTATACCCAAGACGTTTTTAAGGGGAAAGTGACACTTCTCAATGTCTGGGGCGTATGGTGCGTAACATGTCAGGTAGAATTACCGTATCTAACAGCATTATCTGAACAGGGTGTACAGATTGTTGGTCTATATTACGACCAAGACCTCGACCCTGATTTTGGCATAAAAACGTTAGCAAGAGTGCAACAAGAGGTCATTGATATCACTGACCGTTTGGGCAACCCCTTTGCTTACAATATTTTTGATGTGTATCGCGATACGTCTCTCGATTTAGGTGTGACTGGCGCACCCGAATCGTTATTGATCGATCAAAATGGGATTATTCGAGTCCATCACATCGGGGATGTGAATAATCGTGTTTGGCAGAATAAGTTTGCCGATGTATACGCGGAGCTCACGAGCCAAACGATTACAGGGGTAGAGGAAAAATGAAAACCGTTTTGGTGATTACTTTTGCGCTTCTTAGTGTCGCGACGTTTGCTGCACAAGAAAACTACCAATTTGACACGGTTGAACAGCAAGTATTATTTAAAGAGCTCACTGCTACGCTGCGTTGTCCAATGTGCCAAAATCAAAATATTGCAGACTCCGATGCCATGATTGCACACGATATGCGACGTAAAGTGTTTCAGTTAATTTCTCAAGGCCAAGACCACGAACAAATTGTGTCATTTATGAAGTCGCGTTATGGAGATTTTGTCTATTATCAACCACCCGTAACCCGTACGACAATTTGGTTATGGGTCTTGCCGATTTTTGTCGTCCTATTAGGCTTTGTTGTAGTGCTTAGAAGAACACCTCACTCACTGCCTGCTCAAGATGAACAAGCCGCACTAGCAAAAGCACAAGCTTTGCTTGACGAAGATAAATAGGAACACCTCTCATGCAAACATTTTGGATTATTAGCATTGGCCTGGTCGTGCTTGCAAGCTTGTTTTTGCTTATCCCTTTATGGCGTGGTCGCAAACTTCTCAATGATTCAGATTATCAATTATCTAATACTCGTTTGATAAAGCAGCGCATTACAGAACTTGAAGAAGAAGTATCTCAAGGTGTTATGACAGAAAAACATAAAGAGCAAGCCATAAAAGAGTTAAAGCTCGCCCTAGTAGATGAAACGACTCGGACAGACTCTGTATCAGGCGCACAAAATTCAATGCTTATTTGGGCCAGCTTTATTGTTTTAGTTGGTCTGAGTGTGGTTTTGTACTTGCGAATCAATAGTGTGGACAAATTAGCTCATGTGCATGATGTACATCAGCGTATGGATGCATTAACCCAAAAAATCATTATGGGTGAGGGAGGCGATATCACTTTGCAAGATGTGCGAGATTTTAGTCTTGCGATTCGAACCCGAATCGATCCTGAAAATGAAGATGGCACGGGGTGGATGTTATTGGGTCGACTGTACGCGAGCATGCAAATGTTTGAAGAAGCCTATCAGGCATACGATAAATCATTACTTATCGCACCCAATAATATGGATACGCGAGAAAATTACGCCCAGGCATTAATGATGCCAAACCAGATAGATTATTTACGCCGTGCTAGAACACAACTCCAGTATATTCTTGAGAGGGAACCACAAAACAATAACGCTGCACTCATGATGGCGTTGACAGCGTCACAACTGGACGATGCGGAAACAGCACAATTGTATTTGTCGCAAGTGTCTAATTTGCTGCCCAAAGACAACCCTGCTGTAGTGCAAATTCGTACGAAGATAGAACAACTTCAGGCCAAAGGTAAGGTGAAGCCAACCGGTTTTACCATTAAAATTAACGCAACAGACATCATTAATCGCAGGTTAGAAGCGGATAATCAGTTGACGCCCACTACCATGTTTGTATTTGCTCGTGATGCGGCTGGCTCAAGGCCGTTGCCTGTTGCAGTAAAAAAACTAAACTTGACCTCACTTCCAAGCGTAGTTAATTTAGTTGATACCGATGCGATGGTAGCCAATTGGTCACTTAATAGCGTCAAAGAAGTTGAGTTAATTGTACGGTTGTCTTATGACGATAATGTTGCACCTGCTCCTGGTGAGTTTACAGGAAGCATCATTATGCCCGTGCGCAAAGAGCAGATTCAAGCCGCTACTATTACTATTACAGAGGAAATTAAGTGAAAGGATTAACCCTTGGAAAGTGCATATTATTGAGCGTAATTTTGGTTCTCGGCAGTGGCTGCGCATCTACACAGAACAGTGCAGATCCTTCCCAGGCAAATCAAGCTAAAGGTGACCCCAGGGACCCATTTGAGGGTTTTAACCGCACTATGTGGGATATTAACTATGAGGTCTTGGATAAATTTTTATTAAAGCCCGTCACTCAAGGGTATGTTGCGGTCACTCCAACACCAGTTCGCAGCGGACTTCGTAATGCTGTTGAAAATCTTGAAGAGCCGGCAAATTTATTGAATAACGCAGCCCAAGGTAAATTAGATGGGACGATGGTATCTCTTGCCCGCTTTTTGATTAATTCCACAGTGGGCGTGTTAGGGGTATTTGATGTGGCTGATATGATGGATTTATCGGCCAAAGAGGAGAGTTTCGGTGAAACACTTGCAGTATGGGGATTAGAAACGGGCCCATATCTGATGTTACCAGCGCGTGGACCTACTGATATTCGATCTACGACGGGTGATGTAGTTGATTCACAGGTGTTTCCAATGCAGGCATTAAGCAGTCATTTTAATCTTGCGACGATTTTGGTCAGTGTGTTGGAAGGCCGAGCCAGAGCTTTAGAACAAGAAGCCAACTTACAAAGCTCGTTAGATCCATATTCATTGGTTAAAAATGCTTATTTTCAAAACTTAGAGTTTCAAGTAAAAGATGGAGAAATTGAATCTCAGGTGGATGATGAATTATTAGATGATTTTGAGGCTTTCGATGACTTATTGGAAGACTCACCTCCAGTACAATAGGTTAAGTCGACAATTATCAGAACTGTCGACTTAATGGTCTTCTCTAGGCGGATTTGTACCCATTAGGGTTATTCGATTGCCAGCGCCACGCGTCGGTACACATCTCTGTAATGCCTCGTTTGGCTGACCAGTTTAATTTGCATAACGCGGTGCCTGGGTCTGCCCAACATGCAGCAATATCTCCTGGACGACGTTCTACAATTTGAAATGGTACAGGATGACCGCAAGCCTGTCCAAATGCTTCTAGCATCTGTTTAACACTGTATCCAATACCTGTGCCAAGGTTGATGATATCTACATCTATCCTTTGATTAAATCGCTGTAAAGCTTGCAAGTGACCTGTAGCAAGATCAACTACATGAATATAATCACGCACACCTGTACCATCTTCAGTGGGATAATCATCACCAAACACATTAACACGTTCTCTCTTGCCCATCGCAGTTTGGCTGATGAATGGCATGAGGTTATTAGGGATCCCGTTGGGATCTTCGCCAATTACACCAGATTCGTGTGCGCCTACAGGGTTGAAGTAGCGCAAAATAACGATCTGCCATTGTGCGTCTGCTACGTGAAGATCTTGTAGGACTTCTTCTACCATTAATTTGCTTTTGCCATAAGGATTGGTTGGTGACCCTGTGGGCATGTCTTCTCGTAATGGTAGTTCTACGGGGTCGCCATAGACGGTTGCAGAGGAAGAAAACACGATGTTTTTGACGCCGTGTGTAGCCATAACTTGCGTTAAACATATGGTGCCATACACATTATTTTCATAATAACTAAGCGGTTTTTCAACAGACTCTCCGACGGCTTTCAACCCAGCAAAGTGTATTACGGAGTCAATGTCGTATTGTGTAAATATTTCATGTAAACAGGCTTTATCACGAATATCTCCTTGAATAAAAGTGAGATCTTTTTGGGTTAATTCACACACGCGTTTGAGCGATTCAGCTGAAGAATTGGAAAGGTTATCCAGAATGACAACGCGGTAATCTTGTTCAAGTAATTGTAAAACAGTGTGGGAGCCAATATAACCAGCTCCACCCGTCACGAGAATTGTCTGCATCGATACTTCCTTGATAGATTGTCAAAAGACTACCTAAGGAAGTTCCTGTGCCACTCAATCTATTCTTTGGGCAATACCTTAGGTAGGTATTTTATACTCATTGAATGTTGTATCGGCCGAATAATTAGAGGATAAAGTAATAAAATCAATCCTGCCCACAAAAGTGATGTCCAATCGTTCACAATGCGTAACAGCAAAATAAACACTGGGACGATGACAAGCAGTTTGAGAACATTTAGCAACGTTTTCTCAGGGATTGTCATTTTCTTTGCAGCTTCATCTAGATAAGCCATGCGCTGCGTCAGTGAATACTGACGCAGACTTTCGATGGATTGTGTTGAAAAATGAAATTTCATCATAAATATATTTAAGCTTTTTGAGCGTTGGCCTCAGCTTCTGCTTCAGCAGCTTGTTCCCACCCTTTTGATTTGAAAGCCAATAATACCAAAATAATTCCAACACCGATGCCAAATAATGAAATCTGGAGGTATAAATTCGGCATTTGCTCGACATTATTGGGATCAAAGTTACCAGATAACAGTCCTGCAATGACATTACCAATCGAGTAGGTCAGAACAAATACGCCCATCATTTGTCCCAAGAAACGTTGTGGAGAGAGTTTTGATACTGCAGATAATGCAACTGGGCTTAAACAGAGTTCACCCACAGTGTGCAAGAAATAGGTCGCTACTAGCCAGTAAGGAGCCACTTTAAGGCCCGCAGCAGCATATTGAGAGGCAAAGAACATGACGATGAAGCCGGATGCCATAATGATTAAACCGATCGCACATTTGACTGTGTAGCTAGGGGTAATCATACGTTTTGCCAGGTTTATCCATAAAGCCGCAAAAAAGGGTGACAAAATGATAATAAAAAACGAGTTAGCAGACTGGAACCAAGCTGTTGGGATTTCAAAATTGCCTAACATACGGTCCGTATAATCACGACCAAACAAATTTAACGAGGATCCGGCTTGCTCAAAACCAGACCAAAAACAAGCTGATGCGATACAAATTAAAAATAAGGCATTCATGCCTTTTTTCTCATTTGGCGTGAGGTTTCCACCAAAGTAAATTGCGCCAAAATAACCTAAAAATATCAAACAAAATATGACTGCAACTGATTTGGCAACGGGCACAGGGTCAATGATTAGCGTCCCAGACATCGCCATGCCGGTAATTATTGCCACAATGATTAAGAATGCCACAATAACGGCATAGGTATTGCGCTGTGCACTAGGAGAAAGAGGTTGGATAGGGGCTGCTGCAACGGAACCGAGATTTTTTAATGTCAGTTTATATTGCACCAAACCAATGAACATCCCAACTGCCGCTGCACCAAATGCATGGTGATAGCTAAATTCGACCTGTAGGTATCCACATACGGTGTAGCCAATCACTGCACCAATATTAATACCCATGTAGTATAGGGTATACCCTGAGTCACGACGGCGGTCTTCCGCGCTATATAGTTGACCAACAATGGCGCCGATGTTGGGCTTGAGTAAACCGGTACCTACCACAACAAATATGAGACCGATATAAAATGAACTTGCGGCAGGAATGGCAAGAATTATATGACCAAGCATAATAATTATACCGCCATACCATACTGCTTTTTGACCACCGATAAGTCGGTCAGCCAACCAGCCTCCTGGTAATCCCATAAAATATACCGCGCCAGTATATAAACCGTAGATTGCTCCCGCCATGGCCACGGTAATACCTAAACCACCTTCTTGTAGAGAGGCTGTCATATACAAGACCAATAAAGCACGCATGCCATAATAAGACATACGTTCCCACATTTCTGTCATGAAAAGCGTTTGCAAACCCATTGGATGGCCAAAAAAGCCAGTGTCGAGTGTTTTGTCGAGGTGTTTTGTTGTCATTGTTATACCTTCTTATATGACATGAAAAAGCGTTGTATATAATAGGGGAAACTGTTGTTTGATGGTAGATTTAATTCAACTGTCTTTTATATTTCATAATCGTGAAACCAGACTATCTTTAAATTGATGGAAATGTGCCGATAACGAAAGTGATTGGATTCTATATTTAAGGATGAGTATGAAAGTAACAGTATTTGGTATTGGATATGTTGGCCTAGTTCAGGCAGCTGTCCTCGCTGATGTCGGGCATGATGTGTTATGCATCGATGTTGATCAGCGCAAAGTGGATGCACTAAAAGACGGGATAATTCCAATCTATGAGCCAGGCCTTACGCCACTTGTTACGGCAAATTATGAAGCGAAACGACTCGATTTTACTACCGACGCTGCCAGGGGCGTTGTGCATGGCAATGTGATTTTCATTGCGGTGGGTACTCCTCCTGATGAAGATGGTTCTGCAGATTTGCAATATGTTCTAAAAGTGGCTGAAACCATCGCAACGCATATGGACAAACACACCATCATCATTAACAAATCAACCGTGCCTGTCGGTACTGCTGATAAAGTCAAAGAACAAGTTGCAACGACCTTGCGCGACCTCCAAAAAGAAATGACTTATGATGTGGTATCCAACCCTGAATTTTTGAAAGAGGGGGCGGCCGTAAATGATTGTATGCGACCTGACCGCATCATTATCGGTACCGATTCTGAATGTGCCGAGAAAAAACTACGTGAATTGTATTATCCATTCAACCGAAATAATGACCGTGTTATCAAAATGGATATTCGCAGTGCCGAATTAACCAAGTATGCCGCCAACTGTATGTTAGCGACTAAGATTTCGTTTATGAATGAAATGGCCAATTTAGCTGAACGGTTTGGGGCGGATATCGAAAATGTACGCAAAGGTATCGGTTCTGACCCGCGCATTGGATATCAATTTATCTATCCTGGTTGTGGTTACGGTGGCTCGTGTTTTCCTAAAGATGTGCAAGCCTTAATCCGGTCGGCCAATGCAATCGGTCATCAAGCTAAGGTGCTAGAAGCCGTTGAACAAGTAAATCAAAATCAAAAGTCAAAGTTATTTGATTATTTAATGTCCTTTTATAAAGGTGATTTAACCGGTAAAACAATTGCGCTGTGGGGATTGGCGTTCAAACCCAATACCGATGATATGCGCGAGGCATCTGCTCGTGTGTTAGTGGAAAAACTCTGGGAAGCTGGCGCTCATGTTCAAGCTTATGATCCAGAAGCAATGGATGAAGCACAGAGAATATATGGGCATCGCGCCGACTTCAGACTGATGGGCACCAAAGAGGCTGCGGTGACAGGTGCAGATGCTCTCGTCGTGTGTACAGAATGGCAAGCGTTTAGAGCACCTGATTTTGATTTCTTAGCATCCACTCTCACTGATAGAGTGATTTTTGATGGGCGCAATATCTACGAGCCGAATATTGTGTCAGGTTACGATCTTGCGTACTACGGTATTGGACGAGGTCTTTCAGTAAAAGGATATTAAATCAATGAGTCAAGTTAAAAAAGCGGTCATTCCCGTTGCCGGTTTAGGTACTCGAATGCTACCTGCTACCAAAGCCATTCCCAAAGAGATGCTACCTGTGGTAGATAAGCCGCTTATTCAATATGTTGTAAATGAATGTGTTGCTGCAGGTATTCGGGAGATTGTGTTAGTGACACATGCGTCTAAAAACTCTATAGAAAATCACTTTGACACATCATTTGAGTTAGAGGCTACTTTGGAAAAACGCGTTAAGCGTCAATTGCTTGAAGATGTACAAGCTATTGTGCCCAAAGATGTCACGATCATGCATGTGCGTCAAGGTGTTGCCAATGGGCTTGGTCACGCTATTATGTGTGCGCACCCTGTTGTTGGAGACAATCCATTTGCTGTCGTTTTACCTGATGTCATAATGGATAATGCGGCAAGTAATCTCAAAAAAGACAATCTAGCTGAGATGGTTTCGCGCTTTAATACCAATCGTGTTTCGCAAGTTATGGTTGAAGAAGTACCAGAAGAAGAAGTCAGTAAGTTTGGTGTGGTGGATTTAGATGGTGCAGAAATTACCGCAGGTCAATCTGCTAAGATCCATGCTACGGTTGAGAAACCAGCGATAGATGAAGCACCTTCAAATCTAGCCGTTGTCGGTCGTTATGTTTTGTCTGAAAAAATCTGGGAGTTACTCGAGTTCACCCCTCCTGGGGCTGGCGGTGAAGTTCAACTCACTGATGCCATTGCCTCTTTGATGAAACTTGAACAAGTAGACGCCTATTACATGAAAGGTAAAAGTCACGATTGTGGTTCTAAAATTGGGTATATGAAAGCCAATATTGATTTTGCATTGCGTCATCCAGAAATAGGTCCAGCAATCAAAGAGTATTTAGCAAGTAAAAACGGTTAGAGTGTTGACCTAGTTCTCAACAAGCGCCAAATCCGAAAGGATAGTGGCGCTTTTTTATTTCACTCTAATATGCGATTCGATTTTGGCTAGCAGCTTTACGTTGATACCTTTGACTTGGGTTAATTCTTCTTTTTTTCTAAAGTTGCCGCGGTCCGTACGATGCGCCACAATCGCTTGCGCTTTTTTGATTCCGATACCTGGCAACACTCGAAGTTCAGCAACACTTGCTGTATTAATATTGACATACCGCACAGCTTTACTCTCTGCACTAACAGGTTGTGAACCTTGGTCTGATTGGCTTTTCGCTAATGCACTTGTTGATAGAAAAACTTGAGATAGTAAAACAGCTATAAATAAGATTTTGTTCATGATTCGATACCTTGTTTTGCAATAAATTAAAATTTGTGTTCCTTAGCATTTTGCTAAGTGGTGATAAGTGTAACGAATACTATGAGCAAAATTGGCCAGTCTTTGCGGTTAGAAAGCAATTCTGTTCTTGTGTACAGGTATAAAAAAACCGGGATGAGTACCCTCAACCCGGTTTATAGAGAGTGTTTGAATAAGATTACAAACGCTCAAGCACTGCTTGAGTAAAGTCAGTTGTACCGTGTTCGCCACCCAAGTCACGAGTTGTACGGTCACCTGATTCGATGACGTCTTTTAATGCTGCGCGGATTTTTTCAGCTTTGTCACCCATTTCCAAGTATTCAAGCATTTGAATCGACGCAAGAATCACGGAAGTTGGGTTCGCAAGATTCATGCCTGCGATGTCAGGTGCTGAGCCGTGTACAGCTTCAAAGATTGCTGAATCTTCACCGATATTTGCCCCTGGAGCCATGCCTAAACCGCCCACAAGACCAGCACACAAGTCAGATAAAATGTCACCAAATAAGTTGGTAGTCACTATCACATCAAACTGACCTGGGTTCATAACAAGCTGCATACAGGTGTTATCCACAATCATTTCGGCTGATTCGATATCTGGATAACGCTCGCCGACTTCACGAGCAACTTTTAAGAATAGACCAGAAGTCGATTTTAAAATGTTCGCTTTGTGAACTGCGGTCACTTTTTTACGGCCTTCACGACGGGCTAATTCATAGGCAAAGGTCACGATTTTTTCAGCGCCATCGCGAGTGATTTTACTTTTTGCTTCAGCTTCAGTGCCATCGTCAGAAACGATTTGGCCAAGACCAGAGTACATCCCTTGAGTGTTTTCACGTACAGTGATGATATCGATGTCGTCATAACGAGCCTTGGTGCCTTTGAATGACAATACCGGTCGTACGTTTGCGTACAATTGGAATTGCTTGCGCAAACTGACGTTGATAGAGGTAAATCCCTCACCAACGGGTGTTGTTAAAGGGCCTTTTAACGCAACTTTGTTCTTTGCGATCAAATCGAGTGTTTCTTGAGGGAGAAGTTCACCGTGGTTTTCTAAGGCCATAAGACCAGCGTCTGCGTAGTCATAAGCAAAATCACAGCCAACCTTGTCCAAGATTTGAATGGCTGAGTCAATAATGTCGGGTCCAATACCGTCCCCACGAATGACGGTAATTCGTTGTTGTGTCATGAATATTCCTTTGATAGAAATGGATGTGTCGTTAAGTATTTATATTTTAACTTAGCCACATAGCAATCTCTACTAAAAATGAAGATTGTGGACTATAGTTGTATTGAATTTACTTCATTCTTTACTATTTCATAACAGGGCTCATAAGCCTCACCAGGAAGTTTCATCCTACCCTGTGAAATAAACTGTTCTAATAGTTGTTCAACCATGTTGATGAGCGTTGCATCACCGGTTAATTTAAACTTCCCTTTTTGTGCAATATGAGCCATCGTATCAGCTTTGATATTACCTGCGACAATACCTGAAAATACCTTGCGTAAATTCGCAGCAAGTTCTGCTGGTGACTGCTCTCGTTGTAAGTTTAAATTTGCCATATTGTCATGAGTTGGGACAAAGGGAATTTGAAATTCAGGTTCAATATGCAGTGACCAATTGAAGCTGTATGCGTCGCCATTTTGGCGTCGATGATTGTGAATAACTTCACGTTGTTTGCTTATGTGTTGTGCAACTGCTTTGGCATCATCGACAATGATTCGGTACTTTTGCGTGGCTTCAGCGCCTAAAGTGGATTCGACAAAGGCATCAATGGCTGCAAAATAGTCTGAGCTCTCTTCTGGCCCGGTCAAGATCAATGGGACCTCTTGAGTATGATTTTTGGGATGCAACAAAATACCCAATAAATAGAGTAATTCTTCAGCGGTGCCAACCCCACCTGGAAAGACAACAATTGCATGCCCAAATCGCACAAACGCTTCTAAGCGTTTTTCGATGTCAGGCAAGATAACCAGTTTGTTCACAATTGCGTTGGGCGGTTCAGCGGCAATAATACTCGGTTCGGTCAAACCAACATGACGGCCGTTCTTGATCCGCTGCTTGGCATGTCCGATCGCGGCGCCTTTCATTGGACCTTTCATTGCACCTGGTCCACACCCAGTACAAATATCAAATCCTCTCAAACCCAGTTGGTAACCGACTTCTTTGGTATATTGATATTCGGTATGGCCAATCGAATGTCCCCCCCAGCAAACGACGGTGTTCATCCCGTCATTATTTTCAAGTGCATTGGCATGGCGTAACATATCAAAAACCATATCCGTAGCAGCTGAGCCACTGCATGATTCGGTGTTGTGATGAGGGTAAATACTTTCGACATACAACAAATCACGCATGACAGCGAAAACATGCTCGTGGACCCCTTTAATCAGTTTGCCATCGACAAATACTTCATGCGGAGGGTTGACTAATTCAACTTTGACCCCTCGCTCACGCCTAATGAGATCAATTGCAAATGTCTGATGCTTATCTAGCATACTGGTCATATCATCGGTTTCTGAGCCGCTATTGAGCACTGCTAGGACACAGTTGCGAAATAATTGATAATGTTTTGTGTCGGTTTGGTCTGTGATGAGCGCCATTTCATTTTGTGAAAGCTGACTCATCCAACCCACTGGGCTGAGTTGTACAGAGTTGTAGGTCAAAACGCGTATCCTTGCTTTTGTGGTTATTTTTATATCGGTCCAAGTTAATAAAGATTAAGAACCGAAAGATTATTGTCGTACCAATCGCCAATCGCCATAACTGGTTTCGAAATTACTGCGAAATGGGTTGATATCTAATCCACCTCGTCTTGTATATCGCGCATAGACCGTTAATTTAGAAACGCCCGTTTGCTGGATAATATCTTTAAATATTCGCTCAACGCATTGCTCGTGAAATTCGCTGTGTTCCCGGAAAGAAACAATATATCTCAACAGGGATTCACTACAAATTTGTTGGCCTGAGTATTTGATAAACAAAGTTGCCCAATCTGGCTGGTCGGTGACTAAACAATTTGACTTCAGTAAATTAGAATATAACGCTTGCGTGACATTTTCGTGACTGGTTGTTTTTAACAATGACGGATTGGGTTGATATTCGTCGATCTGGATGTCTTGATCATCGATACATTGCCAGTCTGTTATGATAAATTGCTCGTTGATAAATTGCTCTGGACGAATGATGTCGACGTTCACTCGTTCTCCAGCACACTGACTTAAGTCGTTTTCTATAGTGGTAGAAAGTGAATCATAATCATTAAATACGGTTTGGTTAAGGCTATTTAAATAGAGTTTAAAAGATTTAGATTCGATGATATTAGGACTCGTTACAGGGACTGAACAACGCAATACCGCCACTTGTGGTAAGCCTTTAGGGTTGAGCCATGACAATTCGTAGCCATTCCAAATGTCTTCACCTGTAAAGGGCAAGTTTTGTCCATTCACGCCAATTTGCTCACGGTTAAGGGAACGTGGCACAGGTTGTAATAGCTCAGGTGCGTACTGGGATCGATAGTTGACGTCAGTGCCAAGAGTCAAGGCTTTGATGCTTTGAGCATTGGCATAAAGCGATTTATCTGTCATAGTTTTACGAATGTAATTTTTTATAATGATTATATTATGAATGTTTTCTGGCAAGATTTCATCAAACAGTATCAATCTCAGAATGAGTGCATGGTGAAGTATGATGCACAATGGCCATCCCCGTGCATAGTTGATCCTGACAATGTTGCAAAAGACCATTGGGTCAAGTGGCAACCTATTTCACGGCAAACCGACCCATCGGCTAACTTACACCACCTTGGAACCGCCTTAGAGATCAAAATTCCCGAGATCATCGAGCACTTTTACTGTGCGTATTATGCCGATCATTTGGCGGTTAACCTTGATGGAAGGGTAATGACTTTATTGCAAGTATGGAATGAAGAGGACTTTGTTCGTTTACAAGAAAATATAATTGGGCACGTTCTAATGAAACGAAGACTAAAGCAGCCCGATACAATATTCATTGGGGTTACCGATGATGATGAAGAACTGATTTCAATTATTCCTTCATCTGGGGAAGTGGTATTCGAATACGTTGGTCGCACTCCACATCAAATTGTGGCTAATAGCCTACAAGAGTTTATTCGTTATTTGACAGTTGCTTGACCATTAAGCGCAATGCTTCAACTTGTTCTTGGAGCGATTGAATACTTTCTTGCTGATGCATCCAACGCTTTTCGAGTTCTATCATTCTATCCAACACATTCGGTGTCTTCTGGATGACAGGTTCATGTGGTTGATTCGCTTGAAACGCCTTTAATCCATTAATGATTTCGGGTAAGGGCGTCTTTTGCGTTAATTTTGCTTTAATTAGGCCAACGGTCGGAGTGATCCCTTTATCTGTAAGTGCCTGACATACTTTGGTAATTTCACTCATATTTTTAATAATCCTAATTTATCGCCAATGTGTTCAATGGTATGGATGAATCTTGATAATTAACTATTGATTATACAAGGAAGTTATTACACACACTACACTTGCGTGTAACGCTTGTAATTGCCGTAATATTTTTGTGTATTTATTGAACTTTACTTGCCTTTATCGAACTAAAGCACTATAAATCTTAACACATTATTAACAAGTATGTTTGCGTACTGGTTTTTGGAGAATCTATTATGGAGCATTCAGCAGCACTTGATTATTCAGAAAAGGATGTTGACTTTGAAATTAAACATTTGAGTGCTGTTGATCTCAAGGTCGCAGCGTCCATTCTCTATAACGCATATTTTGATGATCCACTGTTTTGCAAAATTTTTAAGGTAGACGAAGAAGGTTATGAGATGCGCTTACGCAGTGCAATTCGCGAAGAACTCAATACTTTTTGGGAAGCCAAGCAGCCAATGCTCGGTGTGTACCGTGATGGATCATTAGTGGCGGTGACATGCTTACTCACACCGAATCCTGATTTTGGTCATGGTCGTTATTGGCATTGGCGTTTGCGTATGTTAATGACCGCTGGATTTTTGGGGACGCAACAACTTTTGCACAAAGAAAAATTGGTCAGGGCAGAACTGCCTACCGAAGATTGTCATATGATTTCGTTTATTGGCGTACACCCTCAACACCAAGACCGAGGATTAGGGCATATATTACTTGCTGGTATTAATGAAGTCGTGTCCTCGACTGAAGGTTCAAAGGGGGTTGGTGTATTTGTGACTCTTAACAAGTGTTTGTCCTTTTTTACATCTGGTGGGTTTACGTTTATCAAAAAGTTATCCACAGAAAATATAACGGGTCAAATAATGTACAAGTCAATGTAGGCTATTTAGGGTGAAGCTCCTCGTTTAGGTGTAAGACATTTGCCATAAAAAAGTCAGTCTTATTGGTTTATTTTATCCACAGGATTCTCACAGCTTGTTCTTAGGTGTTGTTATATATAGTCTATTTTCACATGATCCAATGAGAGAGGCTATTTATCCACAGACTGCATTACAATTTTTTAACAAACTACTGTTTTATCTCTATAAGATAGACACTGTCACATGGAAACTACGACGAAGTCATGAAGACAATGTTGAGTTAAGGGACATTGGTTGGAAACAACCAAAAAGGAACAACTCTAGGAAGGAGGTAGGTTGCAGTATGGATGTGCAACTTCGTACTGGAGACATGGAAAGGGACCCGTGGATGGAATCGCGGCCAACTTAGGAAGAGTTGGAATAAAAGGAAAGGGGCGTATACGGATGTTAATCGGGATGATTGTAGTAGCAAAGGAACGCTGAGAAGGAAGCTCAAAATTATGAGGCGATAATCAATAGGTTATCGCCTTTTCTTTGGCCTATATCTAATCAGGCTCTCTATACACGGGCATATTAATTCTTACTATATGCGATTTTTTTATCGTAATTATACCCTCATAAGTGACTTCTGGAGCAGTGGTAAAACTCATCACGTAATCAATTTCACCACTGTGTTGACCAAAGAAGTGAATTTTGTTGCGATGAATACTCACAAAAATGAGGTCGTTTTTTTTGCAATATTGTTGAGCCATTCTTCTTGCCACTTCGGCGCTCGCTCGAATCCGCCAAAAGCCGGTGGCAACACATAGCATACACACTGACACAAGGATATCTAAAAGCGTCATGATTCAGTGGCAACCTGTTTGATGCGTTGTGATAGTCCAGTCACGTCATTGGGGTTGTGAATTAATGATAATAAATGCATACGAGTATGTGGTAACTGAACTAAGTCCTGATAGAGCCCCATTACGAAATCATCATCATATGACAGCAGGTGCTGAATAAATTGATGCAGTACTACGGGCTCTTGCAGTGCAACAAAGTTACGTGCAGCGATCACGAGTAATAATTCAGATGGCACATCGGCTTGCCCACAGATAAACCGAATGGTTTCTGTTTGGATTGCCGTGTCACATTGACTCATAGCGCGTAAATAACTAGCAAGGAGTCCAAAATCAATTTGTTCAGAGTGAACCAGGATTTCAATTTCTTTTTTGAATAGAATAGCGAGCGGTTTATTGATTCCATAGTGCTCTAAGCTATCGAGCAAAGAAATCTTCACGGTTCTCGGTATAGCTGACCAGTTGTTGAGTAAATGTACTTGGATATTGCCCTCATTGCAGCGGCTCGCGATTTCAGCTAATCCTTGCACAGGTAAGCTTTGCCAGTCTTGAGAATTGGGAGATTGTATATATTCTAAACACGAGGCCAGATATTGACTGGCTGGTTGTACGAGTATTTTTTTGGCAAATGCGTGAAAGTCTGCAACTTGCTTTTGGTTTGGCGTAAACGTAAAAGGGTTGTCGCCAAGTTGACCATTTTTTCGCTCAGTATTTTCAAGTTGAGCACCTAATGCTTGTACGACTTTTTCTAAAAATGTGTTGCGAGCAGCTTGGTTCAGTAATCCTCGCTCATCTAATGGAAGTTTAAGAAACCAAATATAATGTTGTCCCGATTGCCAAAAGATACAGCCAAACCACATATGTTGTTGTCTTGGATAGGGTACAGGCTGTTTTTGGTATTCGATATCGACAAATGTTTGAGCCGATAGTTCGCGGTAACCTCGCCCCATATCAACAATGCGAAACTGAGTACCAGCAGCGTGTAAAAACTCGCTGATTGAATTAATAGTCGATTCTGGTGTATCTTGCATAGCCTTACGCACACTAACTTGTTTAGATGAGGCACATTATAAACAGATCCGTTGGAATTTCATGCTAGATATACTTTTTCAAGATGAGGCTTTGGTCGCCGTAAACAAACCTAGCGGTTTACTCGTTCATCGAAGTATGATTGATAAACACGAGACGGAATTTGCGATGCAGATGGTGAGGGATCAAATCGGGCAGCATGTCTATCCTGTACATCGTTTGGATAAGCCGACTTCAGGGGTATTAGTGTTTGCCTTGAGTGCCAATATTGCACGCCTGTTAAGTACTCAAATTGAACAACATCGCTGGCAAAAAGCCTATACAGCGATTGTGAGAGGCTGGGCGAAAAATTGTGACATCGACTATGCGTTGAAAGAGAAACTCGATAAAATAACAGACAAAAAGGCGAATACGGAAAAGCCTGCGCAAGAGGCATTCACTCGAGTTGTGAACTTATGCCATTTTCTTGTGCCAGTACCTGTCGGACGATATCAGCAGGCGCGTTTTAGTTTAATCCATTGTTTTCCCAAGACGGGTAGAAAACATCAGATACGACGTCATTGTGCTCATATCAACCATCCAATTGTCGGCGATACGACGATTGGCGATGGCAAACAAAACGCCTTTATGCGAGCACATTTTGGGTTGCATCGTTTGGCATTACATCATCATGAGTTACAATTTATCCATCCAATATCAGAAGCGCCTCTGACCATTACTGCGCCGACACCATTTAACTTGAGTGAAGTTATGGATAAATTGGCTATATATACATTAGGAGAAACTATTCATCATGGCACAAATTGAAATCATTGTAGGTTCGGTATACGGAAATGCTCAAAATGTAGCGGAACACGCTGAACAATTTTTGGCTTCCGAGGGATATCAGGTGAACGTACATACTGATCCTGATGTCGCTTTACTCAACGAAAATGCTGGCTTTTTGGTCATTACATCCACAACTGGTATGGGCGATGTACCTCCTAACCTTGAGTTGTTTTTTGCCGATGTACAAGCGGATTTGCCTTCGTTACAAGGAAAAAAATACGCGATTGCCGCATTAGGCGATAGTTCATATTGCGAATCTTATTGTGGGGCAGGTAAGCAATTTTCTGAGTTATTTGCGCAATTACAAGGTGACTTGATTACGCCAATGTTAGAAATTGACTCAATGGAAACTTTTACTCCAGAAGAGGATGTTGAGGCTTG
>JAAZVZ010000046.1 GCA_018623155.1 Glaciecola sp. | reverse complement strand
TTGGTAGTGATTTTTATGTCATGCAAAAGCTCAACGGCATCATCCCAAGAGCGAATTTACCGCGTGGACTTGAGCTGTCACGTGACCAGATTGAAAAACTATGTCTCAATGCAATTGATACTTTGATTGCCTTACATAAAGTTGATTACGTCAATGCAGGTTTAAGTGATATTGCCAAAGGGAGCGGCTACGTTTCTCGCCAAATTCACGGCTGGAACGAACGCTATGTGCAAGCTAAGACATGGCAAGTTCCATCAGCTAAAGGGATCCGCAGCTGGCTACTTGATAACATGCCTGATACTGAGACAATTTGTCTGACCCATAACGATTTTCGCTTCGACAATCTAGTTTTAGACCTGGACGATCCAACTCGTATTATTGGAGTGCTCGATTGGGAACTCGCTACATTAGGTGACCCGCTGATGGATTTGGGTAATGCTTTAGCGTATTGGGTCGAAGCGGATGATGACTCTATTGCTCAAGGCACGCGTCGTCAACCCACCCATTTACCGGGTATGTTATCTCGCCGTGAGGTAATTGAGTATTACGCTGAAAAAACTGGCGCAGACGTATCCAATATTACATTTTATCAAGTGTACGGCTTGTTCCGCTTAGCCGCGATTGTGCAACAGATTTACTATCGCTATCACCATAAACAGACGCGGAACAAAGCATTTCGGCACCTGTGGTTTTTTAACCATTATTTGCAGCATCGTTGTCGCCAATTGATTAATCGACGAGGCTAAACCACGCAATGAGCATGAATAAAACAACAACAAAGGAAGCACCATGCGACAGAATATTTTAATTACCGGAGCCAGTTCAGGATTAGGCTATGGCATGGCCCTCGAATATGCAAAGATGGGCAGAAACTTGGCTTTATGCGCTCGTCGAGTAGAGCGATTAGATGAACTCAAAGCCGAACTTAATCACATCAATCCCAATATTAAGGTGGTTTGCAAAGCGTTAGATGTCAACGAGCATGACGATGTCTTTACAGTATTCAAAGAGTTTGACAATGAGATGGGTGGACTTGACCGGATCATAGTCAATGCCGGCATGGGCAAAGGTGCTTCGATTGGAACAGGGTATTTTTATGCCAATAAGCAAACTGCAACGACCAATTTTGTCTCAGCCTTAGCGCAAATGGAAGCAGCAATGGAGATCTTTCGCGAACGCAATGCTGGGCATCTTGTGACCATTTCGTCGGTGAGTGCGGTGAGTCCTTATCGTCGTGCCCTAACTGTGTATGCTGCAACCAAAGCAGCGCTAACTTCTATGACAAAAGGTCTAGCCATAGATGTGATGGATACTCCCATCAAAATAACCGCTATTCATCCTGGCTTTATTCGCTCTGAAATCAATGAAAAAGTCAAAAAAGTGCCATTTATCGTTGATACCGAAACAGGTTGCAAAGCCATGGTAAAAGCCATTGAGAAAGAAGGTGAGAGCTATTTTGTGCCAGCTTGGCCTTGGGCATGGTTGCAATATATTTTACGAATTGCACCTAAATCCATCCTTAAGAAAATGAGTTAGGACAGACAATGGAAGCTTCTTTTTTCACCCAAATATTACTGCCGTTGTCACTTGCCGTCATTATGTTTGGAATGGGACTATCGCTTACTTTAAACGACTTTAAACGCTTGTTGCAGACACCAAAAGCTGTTTTTTTAGGTTTAGTCGGGCAACTTTTTGTCCTGCCAGTTTTAGCCATCGGCCTGATCTACTTGTTTGCAGTACCCCCCCATATTGCTGTGGGCATTATGATTTTA
This sequence comes from Glaciecola sp., assembly GCA_018623155.1. Taxonomy (GTDB): domain Bacteria; phylum Pseudomonadota; class Gammaproteobacteria; order Enterobacterales; family Alteromonadaceae; genus Opacimonas. Next base: position 3,072 of record JAAZVZ010000046.1, on the reverse strand, counting down.
GCGGCTTGTCCTGGTGGTACCTCATCAAACCTGTTGGCCCATATCGCAAAAGCAAACCTCGCGCTATCTGTTTCGCTCACAGCAATTACTACGGTGTTTTGCATTATCACAACTCCCTTGCTTATTAAGTGGGGGATCAGTCTTTTTTCAGAAACCCCAGATGAGCAATTTTCATTAATCAAAACGTCATTAAGTCTTCTCGTCATTTCATTAATTCCGATTGCAATCGGTATGACCATCCGACGCTTTGCTCATAGATTTGCAGAGCGTTCAGAGGGATTTTTTAGACATTTGTCTACTTTTTTCTTATTTTCAATGATCGCGAAGATTGCGTATGACGAACGTGAAATGCTCATGGATTCATTTCCAACAATATTTATTTTTACCCTATCACTCAATTTGATTGCTACTTTAGCCGGTGTATTCCTAGCGAAATTCGGTAAACTCAATATTCATGACGCAGTGACCCTTGGCATCGAAGTTGGGACGCAAAATGCGACGATGGCCATTTTGATTGCAGTGACGTTTTTGAGTAACTCACAATATGCAATCGCTGGCGGTGTTTATGGGGTTTCCATGTATCTTGGCGCATTGATTTTAATCATCCTACGTCGGAAAGGATTACTAAACAAACTGGGATTTGTTACACATTGATCCTCCAAATTATATCTATGCATTGGCATTTTGGTATCCCTCTAGTACTCTATTCATACAGATTGTATAAAGGGTATGATTGGTAACATGATGAGCAGTTGCAAGGCATTATCGGTAAATCTGTTAGGACTATTTGTTCTCGCATTATCCATTCCTTTTGTTACCGCTCAAGAAGCAGAAGCGCAAATAGATGATGAGTCTCAACAGCGTTCAATCGCTTCCCCCTCATCCCCTAAAATTATTTCACCAGAATCTCTCGACTCTATTGTTGAAAACGCAATGCATACCTTTCATACCCCAGGAGTGGCTGTAGGTGTTATTCATCAAGGCGATATTGTTTATGCCCAAGGATATGGTCAGCGCGATTTGGTCAATGAGTTACCCGTCAATCCATTTACCTACTTTCGCCTAGCATCGACAACGAAAGCGTTTACAGCAGCGTCGGTCGCGATGTTGGTGGATGAGGGCAAATTAGCGTGGGACGACCGTGTGATTGATCATTTACCTGGTTTTCGCATGCATGACCCATATGTTACCCGAGAGTTTCGAGTGATTGATTTGCTCACCCATCGCAGTGGTCTCGATAGCGGTGCTGGTGATGCGATGATTTGGCCAGAGCCATCTGGGTTCAGTCGCAGCGAAGTCATTCATAATCTGCGTTATTTAACGCCGCGTTTTTCCTTTAGGCAAACCTATAGCTATTCTAATGTGTTGTATATTACCGCTGCAGAAATTGTATCTAAGATCACTGGTATGCCATGGGCGCAGTTTATTGATGAGCGAATTTTTCAACCTCTAGCTATGGATTGTTATGCCGGTGACATGCCACCCAGTGCCTTAACTAATGTTGCTAAAGGATATGGTCATAATGATGAGAAGGGAATATATCCCATTCCCCGGAATAACATACATGGTCAAGAACTAATGTCTGCGGCCGCAGGTGGCATTGTGTGTCATATTGATGGGATGCTCAAATGGCTCAAGGCTTTACTAAACAATGCCAAAACACCAAACGGTGAGTCGATTTTTAGTCATGAGGCATTAGCGAATATGTGGCGTTCTCACACCGTACTTAATGTATCTAGTACCGCTCGTAGTCTCCACAAAACACATTTTCGAGCTTACGGCATTGGCTGGCGTAAAGAAAATATTTATGGCTATGAGATGCTCTCTCACACTGGCAATTTGTCAGGATATCAAGCCTATGTTGCATTGTTACCCGAACTTGATCTCGGAGTGGTCATCCTTAATAACGGGTCAAATTATGGTGTTCGTTCATCCATTATGCAAAGTATCATCAAATCTCTGATGCCTGAGGCTCCCGTCATTGATTGGGTCAAGTATTATGTTGAGCAGCAAGCCAAAGTTGAGGCAAGATGGCTCAAGCGCTATGGAGAGAAACCCATTGGCACTGGTAGTGTCAATCTCTCCACGACAGCTTATCTCGGTGAGTATCAAAGTGAATGGTATGGCACTATGCGGATCTTTGAAGATGAGCAAAACAATATCCGTCTTGTCTCAGAACGGATGAAAACCCTCAACGGCACCCTTGAGCCCTTTGCTGATCATTCTTGGGTCGTGCGCTGGGACAATCAAAATGCGGCTTCCGATGCGTTTGTACATTTTGTGATAAATCCCGAACAAGAAGTCATTCATTTTACCCTCCACCCTTTTCAAAACGAAATCGAAGATGACCATAATTGGCGTGATATGACGTTTATCAAACAAGATCTTGAGTCAACGACCAGTCAGCAGTAGCATAGCGAATACTATTTTCATTCGTCTATAAACAGGTCATCTTCATGTGGGTGCAACATCAACTAACCTTACCAGCTTATCCAAGAGGGTTTCACCTCATTACCGATAGTATCACTTCCCACCTTCCTGAACTTTTACATTGTCAAACAGGCTTATTACACGTTTTTATTCAACACTCTAGCGCGTCTCTTACTATTAACGAAAATGCCGATCCGACCGTTAGAATGGATTTTGAGTCGCACTTCAACGTTATCGCGCCAGAAAACCAACCCTATTATCAACATACCTATGAGGGACCTGATGATATGCCAGCGCATCTCAAAGCGAGCTTGCTTGGTTCATCAGTGAGTATTCCTATTGCCAATGGAAAGTTATTACTTGGTACTTGGCAAGGGATATATTTGGGAGAGCATAGGGATCATGCATCATCTCGCACGCTTATTTTAACATTACATGGCGAGTGATTTAGTGAACTTTACTATGCGCCTCACGTTGCTCATTTAACCTTTCAAGCTCAGTTATCACTATTTGCTTTAACCATGGCCGTGCACTCAAGTTGAGATAAAGGCATATTCGTTCTACGTCAGCAAATTCTTCCTCTGAAAAGAACAATGTAATCCGTTTTTTTGGAGGATTGATGATGTTGATATGACGGGTTTC
>JAAZVZ010000028.1 GCA_018623155.1 Glaciecola sp. | reverse complement strand
GTAATCAACTTTATGTAAGGCAATCAAAGTATCAATTGCATTGAGACATAGTTTTTCAATCTGGTCACGTGACAGCTCAAGTCCACGCGGTAAATTCGCTCTTGGGATGATGCCGTTGAGCTTTTGCATGACATAAAAATCACTACCAATCACATCCTCGTCCTGACATACCCCAAGCATGTCAGGCACATATGGAAATACATCAGCAAGCGATTTTTGTAACCGGTATTCTCGAGCCATATCGTGTGCGCCTTTTGCTTTGCGCCCAGCAGGAGCTCGTCGCAAAATGACTTCGCGCTCCGCATAACTCAAACAATATGTCCAGTTCGATGCCCCACCACTGTACTGAGTTATTTCTGGTGCCTTTTCAGGCAAATCCAAATGCGTTTGTAACCATGGTTGCAACAACTCAAGTGGCAGTTCTTCTCCACTTCTGACAGAGCGCGCACGGTCTTGCCATTGGGCATGACTCATCGCAACGCCTCAGCATATTTGCGCTTTTCGAGTCTTGCGACCATGGCGCGATGGACTTCATCAGGGCCATCAGCGAGTCTTAAGACGCGTGCGGCACCAGCTAATCTGGCCAGTACAAAATCATCGGATACTCCTGCACCACCATGTATTTGAATAGCCATATCAACTACTTCTTGCAGCATGTTTGGAACGACGACTTTGATAGCACTGATGTCGACCATGGCATTTTTGACGCCTAAATTATCGATTTTCCACGCAGCTTGAAGGGTTAAAAGACGTGCTTGTTCAATTTTCATTCTTGCATCGGCTATGCGTTCGCTGTTGCCACCTAGCTCAAATAGTTTTCTGCCGAAGGCCTCTCGTGATAATGAACGCTTCAAGGCCAATCCTAAGGATTCTTCAGCCATCCCAATCGCACGCATACAATGATGGATACGACCAGGACCAAGGCGACCTTGGGCAATAGTAAAGCCTTTACCTGCGCCAAGAATCAAGTTTTCTTTGGGGACGCGAACATTATCAAATACCATTTGGCCATGCCCATAAGGCGCATCAAAATCACTGTAAGCTGTCAGCATGCGTTCAATGGTAAGGCCGTTGCTGTCCACCGGTACTAAAACCATGGAGTGTTGACTGTGCCGGTCATTTTCGGGATTAGATAACCCCATAAAAATGATGAGTTGAGCGTTTGGATGGCCCAAACCAGTAGACCACCATTTACGTCCATTTAATACCAGTTCATCCCCATCAAAATCGATGGTGGCCTCCATATTAGTTGCATCAGATGACGCGACATCGGGTTCAGTCATACCGAACACAGAACGGATTTCGCCGTTGAGTAATGGGGTTAACCATTTTGTTTTTTGTGCCTCTGTGCCAAAGTGGTATAACACTTCCATGTTGCCAGTATCTGGTGCATTGCAATTAAAGATTTCAGGAGCAAATAAGTAATGTCCCATCGCTTCGGCAATGGGCGCATATTCTAGCGTAGTTAGGCCTTGCCCTAATTGTGGATCGGGCAAAAATAAATTTGCTAGCCCATGTTCTCGAGCGAGCTTTTTGAGGCGCTCTACCTCAGGGTGAAGTTGCCATTCTTGCCAATTACCATGATTGTTGTGTTGGTGCATAAATGCATAGACATCAGTTGCTATCGGAGCGATGTGATCGTCGATAAAATCCTGAACTGTGCGTAGGGTATCTTGACATTTTTTTGAATAAGTAAAATCCACGTAACACTCCGTTAACATTTTTGTAAAGGATACTAAAAAGAAGTCGATTTCGCTAGGCAAACCCTTGCTTGGATAACAAAAAAAGCGGTTACAAAATGTTGCTACGACACAGAGTGAAGATCAGATGGGCAGGTGTCCCCACACCAAATCTTTAAAGTGCTTGCGACAGACTGATTCATAGCGCTCATTCCCACCTACTTGGACCTGCTCACCACCGCGGATAGGGTGGCCTTGCTCATCGAGTCGCACGACAAAGTTTGCTTTGCGACCGCAATGACAAATGGTTTTGAGTTCGGTTAATTTATCTGACCACGCTAGAAGGTATTGACTGCCAGGAAAAGTCTCCCCCAAAAAATCAGTGCGGATCCCATAGCTCAATACCGGTATGTCTAAATCATCTACAATATGAACCAACTGCATAACTTGTTGCTTGCTCAAAAACTGGGCTTCATCAATAAAAATACAATCAATGTTCCCATGTTCACGTTGTGCAACGACATCACTAAACAAATCGGTTCCCGTGTGAAAGGTCAAAGCAGGACGACTGATGCCCAAGCGAGATGTGATTTTGCCCTCACCGTAGCGATTATCAAGTTGCGCGGTATACAGCAATATCTTGTGGCCTCGCTCTTCATAATTGTACGCAGACTGTAACAAGGCAGTGGATTTGCCTGCGTTCATTGCTGAGTAATAAAAATAAAGTTGCGCCACAAAAAAGTCTCAAATTTTAATCGGGTGTGGATCTTATCACAGTGACCATTAGATACAAAAAGGGCCGGTAAATACCAGCCCAGATTAAATCAAAACAATTCTTTATGCTGCGTCAACGGCTACTTTGTGACTCTCTTGAGTGGCATCAATAAGCTCTAAATCAAATGTGTACTCATCAACACGTACCGCTCGTTTGCGCTTATCGTCATAAGCTAACAAAATGTCGGCCTCAGCACTGGTGAGTTCACCTTTTTGTACTAATTCAGATACTGCATGGGCAAAGGAAATAAAGGGCACAACTGGCGCTTTGCGCAGTGCTTTTTGCACTTTATTTAAAAGCGGCATGGCCTCGTGCTTAGCCAAAAATGCTTGCTCATTAATGTCATTCCCATCACCAGGTTGCGTAATGACTAAGTGAGATAACTCACGTTTTATACTGCTATCCTGCATGGTAGCGACCGAAAGATCACGACGTAATTCATCGCTGATGCTATCAATGCGATTGCTGTAAGTATTTGTCAACAGACGCATCAAGCCTTTAGTTGGGGTGTTAGGGAAGTTATTGATAAATTCTGCGAGTGCTTTTTCACCTTCCGTCAAGGTCCATTGCATAGCGTAATCAAAATACAACTTCGCTTCAGTACGATCAGAGACGCGCTGTTCATAAAAGCGAATACAAGCCATTGCCGCATAAACATGGCTCAACACATCGCCTAAACGAGCAGATAGCATTTCTGCTTTTTTCAATTCACCACCTAGTACAAGCAGTGATAAGTCAGCCATTGGCGCGAGTTTAGCTGATAAAGCATTAAGGCGTTTTTCATACACACTCACCTCAGGTAACTCAGATGAAGAATTACGTGTAAAAGGAAGGTATGCATTACGCATGCTTCTAAACGCATTTTTTACACTGAACCAGACTGTTTTGCCTAATACTTTGCGGAACGCTTTATCTGCAGAAGCATCTTCAGAGTGGATCAAATCCACCATTTCTTTCAAATATGGATGACAGCGCATCGCACCTTGACCAAAGATCATTAAGTTTCGGGTAAGAATATTCGCTCCCTCTACCGTGATAGCGATGGGTAATGAACAATACCCATTGGCAAGCGTGTTTTGTGGTCCACGTTGAATCGCTTTACCTGCTTGTACATCCATGGCTGAATTCACAACATCACGACCAAGTTCGGTCATGTGATATTTTGCAATAGCGGTCACAACAGAAGGTTTTAAACCTTCACCTAAACCTTCTGTCGTCATAACACGCATGGCTTCGAGTAGGAACGTTTTGCCTGCGATGTCTGAAATGTTCTCTTGGATCCCTTCAAAGCGACCAATCGGTACGCCAAATTGTTCACGCACAAAGGAATACTCAACGGTTGATTTGAATGCGCTGTGCGCCGACGCTGTGCCTAGTGCTGGCAGTGAAATCCCCCGACCGGCGCCTAGACAACTGACGAGCATTTGCCAGCCTCGACCGATGTTCTGCTGGCCACCGATGATGAATTCCATCGGGATAAAGACGTTGGTACCGCGTGTCGTACCATTATAAAAGCGCATCCCCATCGGTTCGTGACGGTTGCCTAACTCAACGCCAGGATGGTCTTTTGGTAATAGTGCGCAAGTAATGCCTAATTCAAGTTTATCACCAAGTAATTGGTCTGGATCGAAGACCTTGAATGCAAGTCCCAAGACAGTGGCAATGGGGGCTAACGTGATGTAGCGCTTATCCCAAGTGACCGACAGACCTAATACTTCCTCACCGTTATACATACCTTTCGTCACAATGCCTGCGTCAGGGATTGCGCCCGCATCTGAACCCGCTTCTGGACTAGTTAATGCGAAGCAAGGAATATCTTGACCAGCAGACAAACGAGGTAACCAATAGTTCTGTTGAGCTTCAGTACCATAATGCATCAAAAGTTCGCCCGGACCTAGAGAGTTCGGCACCATGACGGTGACTGCAATGGACCCACTTTTGGTCGCAATGGTCGCAACGATGGTTGAGTTGGCGTATGGTGAAAATTCAAGACCGCCGAATTTTTTTGGAATGATCATCGCGAAAAATTTGTTTTCACACAAAAAATCCATAATGTGTTTCGGGATGTGTTTACCTTCAAGTAAAGCATGATCATCCAGCATGCTTAAAAGGGTTTGCAAGGGACCGTCAAAAAACGCTTGCTCTTCTTCGTTTAATTTGGCTTCTGGTAGAGTGCGTACAGCATGTAAATCTGGTTTACCTTGATAAATAGACGTTTCAATCCAAGTGTCGCCGGCATCGAGTGCTTCTTGCTCGGTAACAGAAATTGGCGGTAAGACTTTTTTAAGTTGGGTACGTAAGCTCATTACAATTTGCCTCGGAAAAAATTAAAATCAAAACCAGTCATAAGACCTCAGACGTCCGACCAGTTGATTCAGGATAATCGCACCAAAACAAAATTGCAAGTTTTTCGTATAAATTATTAAAAGGAACAAAAGAAATGAAAAACGATATCGAGACTAAATTTTTGCTGTCTGTGTTTGAAAAGATCAGACAGCACGGTCAGCGTACAGAATTTGCTTACCTCTTAGAAGGGGTCAAAGCGTACACAGATCACGATGGTTACACGGTGTTTTTGGAGGATGCGCAAGTCAAAATGAGCATTGGATTTCACAATCAATACTTCTTAGATTATGACAAAGCCGAACACAAAGACGCTTTTACACGAAAGCTTGAAACCATTGCACAAAACTATTAATGACTATATTGAGGCGACGAATCTAACCCCCATTTAAAACATAAAAAGACAAATGGTCAGATATTGTTATAGCAGAGTGTTTCCATTGCTATATAATGTACCAGTCAAATCCTCAGTAGATGTCGAAACACAGTGGGTAACGTGTCCAATAAAATCAATCAACCGCAATTTACTTATTCATTTTTCTTACCTCAATACTGGCCTGTATGGTTCGGTGTTGGATGTCTGTACTTAGTGACTTTATTACCGTTATCGGTATTGCGTAAACTTGCGGTGGTGAATACGTTTCTTCTCAAAAAACTCGCAATAAAACGGGTGCATATTGCGCGTGTCAATATTGAAAAGTGTTTTCCTGATTGGTCACAGGATAAGCGCGATGAACTGCTCGAGCACAATCTTCGCGTTGCTGGAATGGCCTTGTTTGAAACCGCAATGGGTTGGTGGTGGCCAGACCGACGACTCTCTCCACTTTTAGAAATCGAAGGCCAAGAACATATTGAAAAGGTATTAGCACAAGGCAAAGGTGCATTTGTCATGTCGATCCACAATATGAATTTAGAAGTGAGCTGTCGGTTGTTGGGAATGTATCAGCCCAGTGTGGCGTTTTATCGACCTCATAACAATCCGTTAATGGATTACTTGCAATACCGTGGACGAGCGCGTTCGAACAAATATCTAATTGATAAACGCAGCTCTAAAGCGTTAATTGAAGCGTTGAGCGACGGAGAATTGTGCGTGTATTTACCAGACCAAGATTATGGTCGTCGGGGCAGTCACTTTATTCCATTTTTTGCTGTGGACTCTACCGCAACATTATCCGCTTGCTTAATGTTTCCGCGTCGCTCTGGTGCAGTGCCCATAATGTTGAGTACACAATACACAGCGACAGGCTACAAATTAAAATTCTATCCACCTATGCCAGATTTTGCTGAGCAAGAAGATATTGAAGCATTAACTGAGTTAAATGCAAAAATAGAATCTATGGTTCTCGAACAGCCAGAAAGCTATTTGTGGATGCATAAGCGTTTCAAAACTCGGCCTGATGGAGAAGCTAGTTTTTACTGAGGCAATTCTGATTTGAGACTTACAGTCCTTCCCAATTTTAGTTAAACACACTTTGCCATATGTTTTTTACAACATTTTGCAGCGAGGTCAGAGTATCATCACTGTGAACTTGGGAACGTTGGATACTCATGTGGTGTTGATGGTGGCGCCAAGTTAAGTAGGATTGAGTCAGTTGTTGTGCTGTCTTCTCTGAGATGATGTTGTGGTCACTCAATGTAATTAGCTGTCGCAAATTATCGCTATAATGAATGATATTAGGATAAGTATTAGCATGTGTTAAACACCAATATTGGGTTAAAAACTCAATATCTGCCATGACGCCTTTGTCTTTTGCTTTGAGATGCTCACGCATTTTGATGCGCATGTTCAAAACTTCTTTGGCAAGCGTTTTCGCGTCGCGTTTTTGACATAGGATATGTTTGCGTAATTCGGCAAATTTTGTACAACTTTGCGCAACACCAAATACTGGACGAGCTCGAACCAGTGCCTGATGTTCCCATACCCAAGCTTCGTTTTGTTGATAGTGCAAAAACGTATCAAAAGAGCTTACTAATAACCCCGAATTACCTGATGGGCGCAAGCGCAAATCACACTCATACAAATCTCCTAGCAAGGTTTTAGTATGCATTAAGTGGACAATGCGTTGCACAAATTTGGTATAAAACTCTATGGCTGACAGTGATTTTTTGCCATCAGTAACACTGTCTTTAGGTCGGTCAAATAAACAGACCAAATCCAAGTCTGAACGATAACTGAGTTCGATGCCGCCGAGCTTGCCATAACCGATGATCACTAAACCCGTATCCTGTTCATTGGTATTGGGCAACACACCGTAGCGCGCAGTCACATGATGCCAGGCATCTTTTACGACTCGAGCCAAAATAGTCTCTGCCAATAAGGTTAATTTGTCGCTGACATGAGAGATGGGTAAATAATCTAAGATATCCGCAGCGGCGATACGCAACATTTGAGCGAGTTTAAATTGTCTTAAGGTTTGAATTTGCGCTTCAACATCATCTGGTTCGATACGCAAGAGTGCATGTTGCAGCTGTGTTTGATATTCAGTGCGCCAGCCAGTCATATCGTAGTCAGAGTGTTGTAAATATTGCGGATGAATCAGCTCATCAAGGAGCACTGGGAATTGACATAACTGTTCTATGACCCAGGTACTTTTGTTGCAAAATAATAAGATCTGCTCACGTACATTCTGGTTTTCGAGCATCAACTCCAAATAAGCAGTGCGTTTAGACACGGCTTGTAATAGTTGCAATACACTGTGCCACACGAGTACTTGTTCGCCATGAAAGCGCTCACTGATAGACTCAATAAAAAGTGGGCAAAGCTGATTTAAAATTCGCGCCCCTCGTTCACCCAGTTGCCATTGTTTGGTGAGCGTTTTGTCGTGAATAAGTTGTTCCGCCAAATCTGTATGTAGGTTGCTACTGATTTCGGTCATCTCTTGCGCGGTTAAGGATAGTTCCCAAATATCTTGAAAGGTGCTGAGTTGGTCACTATCTTGCTCATCTTCATCTTGGATAAACACCCTAAAATGAGAATGGATACGCTGTAAGACTTGTTGAATATATTCATAGGCCTCTGTCCAAGTACAATTCCCGAGTTGTTTGGCAAGCGCCTTTTTTTGCTCGTCCTCGTGAGGTAATGTTTGGGTTTGCTGATTATTGTATTGTTGTAAGCGATGCTCAACGGTTCGCAATATCCAATAATCACGTTCTAGTTCAGAGGTCACCGAGCTGGGTAAAATCTCATGTTGGGTAATGTGCTTTATGGCACTTTGCAATGATGATGTTTGCAAGTCTTTATGTCTACCACCATAGATCAGCTGACAACATTGGACTAAAAATTCCACCTCGCGAATACCACCACGCCCTAACTTGATGTTATCGGAGAGTTGCCGACGACGGTATTCTTGTGCAATGTTACGTTTCATTTCACGCAGTGAATCCAGCACACTAAAATCAACATATCGACGATAAATAAAGGGTTGCAGTATTTCTCTAAGCTCATTGTAATAGCTATCTTGTGGATTTAGGATCCGAGCTTTGAGCATGGCATATCGTTCCCAACTGCGCCCTTGGCTTTGATAATATTCTTCGAGTGCGGAAAAAGGCATGACTAAAGGGCCACTGTCACCAAACGGACGCAAGCGCATGTCGACTCGCCAAACTTGGCCATCCAATGTGGTATGGTCGAGCAAGTAAATCAGTTTTTGTGCAACTTTAGTAAAAAACTGTTGGTATTCAAATGGTTTGCGTCGCTCGCTGAATTCTCCTGCTTCTGGATAGGCAAAAATCAAATCTATATCTGAAGAAAAGTTAAGCTCATGACCGCCTAATTTACCCATGCCCAAGATGTATAGATGTTGTGTTCCATGAGACCCTAAAGGTTCACCATAGCGTTGAACGCATTGTTCTTTAGCACAGGAATATGCGCTCATGATAGTCACGTCAGCGACCAGGGACACTTGTTGTACAGATTCCTCAATACTCTGCCCAAGGTAAAGATCTCGATAGGTGATATGTCCCATGGCTAAGTGTTTAAATTGACGTAATTCGCGCAGTAGGTCGGTTTCAGTTTGGCTTCGATGTATGCGTTCCTGTAGTGCCAGGTGAATATTCTGCGGCAGTGGGTGGCACAATGGGAAATCAGCAAGAAAGGTATCCCATTGCTCACTATATTGCTCCATGACCTGGGCTAAATAGGGCGAATCAATCGCAATTTCAGTCATCTCTTGTCACTTTTTTTATGCGCTATGTTATGATGTAAATCATACCGCAAAACCAAGCAAATAAAAGAATTCATATATGAAACAGTTGGTTAATTTACCGTCTTTTCAGAACACTCGTATTATGATTGTCGGTGACATCATGTTAGACCGTTATTACAGTGGTGATACTGGGAGGATCTCACCCGAGGCACCAGTGCCTGTGGTTAAAGTCAATGACCATGAAGCTAGGCCTGGTGGCGCTGCCAATGTTGCTATCAATGCTGCTTCACTTGGTGCACAGGTGCACTTGGTTGGTCTGTGTGGCGCACAGGATGGGACTTCTGATGAAGCTGCTAAGATGCTTGAGGAGCGCCTTTCCGCCCATGGTGTCACGTGTCATTTTGCCTTTGTTGATGGCATGGATACGATAACCAAGCTACGGGTAATGAGTCGTAATCAACAGTTGTTGCGCTTAGATTTTGAAGAATCTTTTGCAGCAGTTGATAAAGTCGTATTGACGCAACAAGTTGCTTCTGTACTAGGTGATATTGATGTGCTGGTATTGTCGGATTATGCAAAAGGTACGTTGAGCGATGCCGAATCTTTAATTACATTGGCTAAACAAGCACAAGTACCGGTGGTCGTTGATCCAAAAGGAAGTGATTATACCGCTTATCGCGGAGCAACTTTGATTACACCGAATATGTCGGAATTCCAACAAATTCAAGGTTCGGTGAAGAGTGAAAGTGAATTGAGCACAAAAGCTCAGGCATTACGTGAACAGTTAGCGTTAGAACACCTTTTAGTGACGCGTTCGGAACACGGTATGTCGCTATTTTCACAAGGACCTGATTATCATTTGCCGGCGAAAGCCAAAGAGGTCTATGATGTTACTGGTGCCGGCGATACTGTGGTGGCAACCCTAGCGGTAGCTGTTGCAGCCGGCTTAGAGATGAATCAAGCGTGTGTGTTAGCAAACCAAGCAGCTAGTATTGTTGTCGGCAAGCTTGGCACGTCTACCGTCTCTCCGACTGAGCTTGCGCTAGCTATCCAAGATGTCGTGCATGAAGACAGTGGTGTGATGAATGCGGAGCAACTTGTTTATACTGTGCGTCAATTGCAAGCGCAAGGCAAAACAGTCGTTATGACGAATGGCTGCTTTGACATTTTGCATGCCGGGCATGTCTCGTATCTTCAAGCGGCCTCTGAGTTAGGTGATCGCTTAGTCGTAGCGGTCAATGATGATGCGTCTGTTACCCGGTTAAAAGGTCCAGGTCGTCCGGTGAATAATGTATCGCGACGGATGGCGGTGTTAGCTGGATTGGGTGCAGTGGATTTTGTCGTGCCTTTTGCAGAAGATACGCCACAGTCGCTGATTGCTGAGGTGTTGCCAGATATCTTGGTTAAAGGCGGAGATTATACGGTGGAGCAAATTGCAGGTGGCGCCGAGGTCATTGCGAATGGCGGCGAGGTCAAAATCATGCACTTTGAGGAAGGGGTTTCGACCACAGCGATCATCAAACAGATCACTGGTGAGTAATATTGACATACAAAAAAGGGCTGAAAATTCAGCCCTTTTTGATTGATGCAACCTAAATCAGGTTTTTGATTTGTGGAACGCACGATTCATGCGGTCTTTCAAGAAATTCCGATGGATCTTCGTAGCCTTATCCCCGCGATTTGTTTTGAGCGTATCATTTAACTCTTGCAAGATGTAGGTTGCCGTAGCACGGCTAATCAGGTCGTGTTTACTCGATTTTTCTAATCCTGCAATGGCAATCAAGCGTTCGACGTATGCTACTTGAAGCATTTGGCGATATGTATTCACATCGCTGCGAATATCCGCTTTAAACACCGCATCAGTTAAATCATTAAGCATATCCGCTATAGTATATCCGTTGCCATAACGAGTGCTGTCTGTGATGCGCATCATCACGTTGGGGTGGAGTAAATGATCCATCACGCGAGATTGCATCCGCAATAGCATCGAATGAGGCTTTGGATCTTCATTGTTGCCGTAGTGCTCAAACCCGCGTCGTTGCTTTTGTAAGAAAGCAAACAATGGCTCTATATCCGCAATCGCATCTGGAGCAAAAATATGTTTACTGAGCGCTTGCATGGCTTGTACTTGCTTGTCACGAGGGACTGGAGTGAACGGTTGATCATATCCCTCTTGGCCAACTACTGCGCGATTAATATACACGCCCCCTACGTAGCGGGACATCACATTCGCTTGAGTACCCATACTGCCAACAATGATATTTGCCGCGACGACTAAATCTTGATGGCTCTCGCCTGGTTGTAGAACTTTCTCTTTGAGGGTTTTGGCCTCGTGATGTAAGCGTTCGATATATTGTTCGGCATAGGTGACCGCATCGCTTGACATGTCCCCAGTCATGATCCGCGGATCAATATGACGACCAGGTGCTCGCATATCATCTGCATCATTACCAAAAGCAAGTTCTTTTTGCGTCGATTTTTGCAATATTGCTTCTAGTCGCTTCGCTTCTTCTTCTGGATCGGCTAGTGCTGGAGAGTAACCATAATAAATGGCCCAGTCATCATACGGACCCGGTGCATAATCGTAGTAATCCCCTTGCTCCACACCCACTGGTGCTAAGTTGATTGGGGCATAATCCATGACCGAGCCTGTAATGGCACCTTGTGTAATCTCAGGATTGTGGACATCTTTTGGTGAATATAATTGTGAGGCCATCATGTTATGGTTGAGACCAAGAGTATGACCGACTTCATGCAACGTCAGATGCAATAAACCCTGACGTAGGATTTCATTGTTGTCTAAATCATATATGTCCGTTGTTCCTTGGCCACCGATCATTTGACCTAATGCCATCCCCATGTTGATTTCATGGCCTTTGGAACAATTTAAGGTTTCTTCTGCCCAGGCATCCATCAATGAGGCGTGGTCATGGGGTTGTTCAGCCATCGTACCTTGAGTAAACATGCCTTCATACAACCAACGATTGGTCATAAATACATATTCAAGCATGATGTCAGCAGCAATGATTTCACCCGTTTGTGGATTGGCTAGGCTTGGTCCATAGCCACCAAACGGAGGTCGAGGAGAACTGGTCCAGCGCAAGACGTTGTAGCGCACATCTTCGGCTGACCAATCGGCATCATCTGGTTGGATTTTGACTTCTAATGCGTTGCTGATACCGGCTTTTTCAAACGCAGAATTCCACGCTAATACGCCTTCTTTAATCGTCTCACGCCACTCAACGGGAGTCGTGTTTTCGATCCACCAGGTAATCGGTTTGACGGGATCTGATACTGCGGCAGTAGGGTCTTTTTTCTCTAAATGCCAGCGTGTAATGTAATCGCGATACGGTGTGGTATCTGGCGTGGTTTGGTCATCTTTGTAGGTCCCAAAATAGCCAACACGCGCATCATCAACCCGTGGTTCAAAATTATTTTCAGGTAGTTTCACAAATGCATGTTGCAAGCTAATGGTCGTGAAACGTGGGTCAGCATTGCCCCCAGTGCCCCAGTTGCGAGGCGTTGGGTTTTCAAACACATAGTCAACCGTCACATGGGTGTTTTCAGGGAAGTTATTGATGCTATTCAGTCGCGTTTTGCTTTTGGATAGCTTGCCGAGTTTGAAACGCTCTTTTTCTACCTTCGGGTTACGGCTTGGGTAGGGCTGGATACGATGAACATTTTGATTCAACAAAATATCGTCTAAGTTGACTAGAATTTTACCTTCTTCATCAAACTCCACCTTGGTGGTGACCAAAATCGCGTCTGAGGTGTTTGCATGCGCAGCTTTGCTTAATGCATTTTGTGGATCAAAATAAAAGAAATCATTCACCGCAACCACATCGAGACGATCGAAATACTGACGAAACTCAATTAAACGCTCAGTGCGATACGCTCCGACAAAATGACGGACGTCCACTACGCCATTGACGGTTTTGGCAAAATACAAAATCGGTGTATCTATCTGGTCTTTGTTGAGGCTGAGTTTTGCCGAGCCAGTTTTAGGGTCGCGATAAATCTCTAAGTAACCAGGTAAATGCTCAAGGTCTTTGACCTTATCTTCGAAGGTATCTTTTTTTTCTTCTTTTTCTTCAGCGTCGTCTGCCTCGTCGTCTTCATCTGATTTTTCGGCCTGTTGACCATCTTCCTGAGCCTTAGTTGACTCAGCTTTAGGCGGTTTAGGCGCATCATCAGTAAATTGTTCGTTGGCGAGGACGTAAGGGGATAGCGAGAGCGCTAGCGCAACCGCGATTGCGGTTAAACTCATATTCTTCATGTATTTTCTCCATTTTTGATACAAATATACTAATCAGTCAAACTAAAGTTGCCTACCCCTACGACTAACTAATCATTGCTTAGTTTGTAACAAAGCTTTACAAATACTGTAAAGGAGATGTTATGCGACTGATTATCTTAACCATTTTGGCGTTACTTGCGTTTGCAGGGAATTCACTCTTATGCCGAATTGCATTGCATGAAACCAGTATTGATCCGGTGTCATTTACGACGATTCGCTTGGTATCTGGTGCGATGTGCTTGCTGTTTATCGTCATGTTTGTCAAACGAGAACGTTTGTCCTTTGGACAAAAAAGTTGGCGTTCTGCCTTATGGTTATTTATTTATGCAATCTGTTTTTCACTTTCTTATATAGGTTTATCCGCGGGTACTGGGGCATTGATTTTGTTTGCTACGGTACAATTGACTATGCTGAGTATTAGTTGGTGGAAAGGCGACCGCTTTTCATTACCACAATGGGCGGGCTTTGCTCTGGCATGGCTAGGTTTGGTCTATTTGTTCTTACCCGGTGTTACAGCCCCGCCAATTAGTAGTGCATTATTGATGTGCGGTTCAGGGATTGCTTGGGCGCTGTATACCTTACGTGGACAACATGGTGGTGATCCGACTCATGCCACGGCATTAAATTTTATATTTAGTATCCCGTTCGCATTGTTATTTAGCGTGATTGGCGTCAGTTATGCAACTGCAACATTGGATACGTCAGGTGTGGTGTATGCCATGTTATCGGGCGCAATCACTTCTGGGATGGGATATGCTATTTGGTATGCGGTGCTGCCAACTATGAAAGCCAGTACTGCAGCGAGCTTACAGCTGAGTGTGCCAATCATTGCTGCGCTTGCAGGGGTATTGTTATTAGATGAAATACTGACCGTTCGATTGAGTATTGCCAGTATTTGCATCTTAGGTGGAGTGGGGCTTGTGTTGTATTATCGCCAAAGGAGCACAGCATAAAAGACAAATTTGACGTTAGCTTTACCCTGTTACAAAGTGACCTAAGAGATACTCAACACTGGGATCCACCACAAAACGGTCTTGCATGGCTTCTCGACCTAGCAACATCAAATATGTCATATTTGAGCGGTCAGTCAGGGTCAGTTGGATATCCCAAGTTGTTTCATTCATGGTGATTGGGGTGGTAATCACAAAGCGCCGTTCTCGCGTCGCAGTTGAGCTTTTGACGATTTTTCGAGATACCACAGGTGCTTCACGACGAACCACTCGCTGGACATCATGATAGTCTGGGTGAATATCAAAGCTCACCCATAGAGCTCCATCTTTTTCAAATTCCTCAAGATTGTCAACGTGTAAAGAGGAGGTGGCTGCGCCAGTATCCACTCGAATGTGGAGTCCTTTGATCGCTAATTTGGGTAAATCGCACTGTTCAATCGCGCCTATAATGGTTTTGTTCATCGTGTTACCGTATCCAAATTATCCTGCAGCAATTCAACGTGTTCAGCTACAGTATCCGGTTTGTGAAAATAGGCGATGTGATAGACCGCTTCGCCTTCTTGAGTTAAAGGGATATTTTGTTTACCGATTACGACACCTTCAGCAGGTGAGAGAATTTTGTCCAGCACATCACCGTATGGGTTTGCAATGGTACCCAGGACTTCCCCTTTGCTAACGTGATCACCTAATTGTGCATGGTGATTGATGAGGCCGCTTTCGTTGGCGCGAACCCAACCGCTTTGCCTTGCTATATAGGGCGCAATTGGGTGTCCTTTGCGTTTAACTTTGTTGAGCATACCGATTTCACGCATGACATTGATAATGCCTTTGACTCCTGCGCGAATTGAAAACTCATCATAGCGCAAGGCTTCTCCCGCCTCATACAATAAAATTTTGGTGCCGAGCTCGTTGGCGGTCTCACGCATCGAGCCATCGCGTAAGTCTGCGTTTAAAATGACCGGCATACCGAATGCTTTGGCCATATCAAGCGTTTCAATGTCATCACAATTGGCACGTATTTGCGGCAAGTTAGAGCGATGAATAGCACCAGTATGCAAATCAATGCCTACATCACATTTTTTGATGATTTCTTCGACAAATAGATGCGCAATACGTCCGCCTAATGAGCCTTTTCGACTGCCTGGGAAGCAGCGATTCAGATCACGTCGGTCGGGTAAGTAACGACTTTGATTGAGAACACCATAGACATTGACCATAGGGACTGTAATCAAGGTACCCTTTAGATTTTTAATGGAACGACTCTTGTGTAAGCGATTAATGATTTCAATTCCGTTTAACTCATCGCCATGGATCGCTGCACTGACGAACATCACTGGACCAGCGCGTTTACCGCGACGTACCTCAATCGGAATATGCATGCTCGTATCGGTATAAAGCGGTGGCATTTGCAGTCCTAGGCGAACTGTTTCGCCAGCTTTAATGGAATGTCCTGCAATAGTTAATGGGGAGATTTTCACTATCCTTTGCCCCGAGTCTTGGTGGCATTAGGCTTGGCTGACTTTGCTATAAAATCAATGATCATACCCGCCACGTCTTTGCCTGTGGCGCTTTCAATACCTTCTAATCCTGGAGATGAATTCACCTCCATGACCACTGGACCATGGTTAGAGCGCAAAATATCGACTCCAGCCATGTTTAAGCCCATGGTTTTGGCTGCATCAACAGCCGTTTTACGTTCAGCAGGTGAAAGTCTTACCAAACTTGCAGTTCCACCTCGATGAAGATTCGAGCGGAACTCCCCTGGAGGGGCTTGACGCTTCATCGCGGCAATGACCTTGCCTCCGACGACCAGACAACGAATGTCTGCACCACCAGCTTCTTTAATATATTCTTGAACCAAAATGTTGGCATTGAGTCCCATAAAGGCTTCTATGATGGCGGTTGCCGCTTTATTCGTGTCGGCCAACACCACGCCAATACCTTGAGTGCCCTCCAAAAGTTTGATGACCACTGGTGCACCGCCGACATTTTTGATCAAGTCATCAATCCGGTCTGGGTGACTGGCAAAGCCGGTACGAGGCATACCGATGCCCTTACGCGATAATAATTGCAAAGAACGCAACTTGTCGCGAGAACGACTGATCGCAACCGACTCATTAATTGAATAGGTCCCCATCATCTCAAATTGACGCACGACCGAGGTGCCATAGAAGGTAACTGATGCACCAATTCGAGGAATGATCGCGTCATAATGAGGTAATGCACGCCCTTTGTAGCGCACAGAGGGTTTGGCACTGGTAATGTCCATATAACAATGCATGGTATCAATAATGTCGATATCATGGCCTTTCAGCTCAGCTGCTTCACGCAGGCGTCGCGTGGAATAAAGGTTGGGATTGCGCGATAAAATACCAATTCGCATTCTCTGTCCTTGTCAAAGTGATGAAATATTTTGGGTGAAACATAATTCAGGAATGCCGATTCACCTAGGAAAAAGTGTTCAATGATTCCTTTAATTATAATCAGGCTGATATGTTGGTGATTGGGTTTTTGTGTAGGATTTCACAATTCTGTGATGACAACGTCAGTAAATGTCCTTATAATGCGTCCCGCACTTCTGTGCTGAACCTCTCAATGGCCCGATAGCTCAGTTGGTTAGAGCATCCGACTCATAATCGGCAGGTCCCCCGTTCAAGTCGGGGTCGGGCCACCATTT
>JAAZVZ010000027.1 GCA_018623155.1 Glaciecola sp. | reverse complement strand
GGGACGATCAATGGAGAGCGTGTTGAGCTCCTTAATGAATTAAATGGACCGGGTGCTCAGATTCTTCGTTTTGGCAAACAGGTGAGCTACTTTGAGGCAGATAAGCCTGCTTATACTTTGGCTCAAGAATATGTCAAAGGCCTGTTGCCACATAACCTTTTGCATGCTCCTGAAACCTTTGCTCAAGCATATGATGTCATTTATGTCGGACGTGCCCGTGTAGCAGGTTTAAGCGCACATCAACTGCGAATTGTCAGTAAAGACAAATCCCGTTACAGCTATGCCTTGTGGCTGGATGAAGCCAGTTTTTTACCCGTTAAATTCGCAACATTTACGTTGGAAGGCGAGTTGTTAGAGCTCGTTCAGGTGACTCACCTAAATGTGACAGAAGATGTGCATCCGGATTTTGCCAAAATAGACCGGACAACGTTGCCTCCTGTACAACACCTTAATCCATCCAAAGATTTTGTTTTAAAATGGACGATCAGTAAACTGCCAGTAGGGATGCAAGAGATTCAACGTCGTGTCACTCGCTTGGCAATCACTGGAGAACTGGTTGAACATTTACTGCTTTCAGACGGATTAGTTGATGTGTCAGTCTATTTGCAACCCTCTGGTGATGTCGCACAGGAAGATGTATTGTTGCGCAACCAATCAGAGACTTTTCTGGCGCGAGTAAAGGATAATGTTCAGGTGACAGTGATTGGAAAAATCCCAGCACAAACGGCAAACACCATCATGCAATATATTCGGATCAAACCCTAAATGTTAGAAGAGCAAGGCGTTATCGAAGCAGTCGAAACGACCTCAGAGGGTAAAACAGTCATTGCTGTACAGACCTCTGTCAAAACCACTTGTGGAACCTGCGCTGCTAAGTCCTCTTGCGGGACGAGTACATTAGCAGAGTATTTTACGCCCAAAGCTGATGTGTTGTATTTTGAAACGGAACAACCGGTTTCAGTTGGGCAAACAGTCTCTTTGGGTATACGAGAACAACAGGTTTTGTTCGCGTCCTTTTTGGTATATTTGTTGCCTTTGTTATGGTTCATTGCCGTCGTGGTTGTCGTTCCTATTTTATTTTCAGCAACTGTATGGGCGCATGAATTAGTTACACTAGCACTGGCTTTAGCCACCACTTTGATTGTGTACAAAGTGATCAAGGCGTATCTCAAAATGCACGAGGCCAGATTTGCGCCACACCTGTGTCATATTCTTCCAATACAAAGTGTACAAAAGAACGCACAAATCCCCATTTCACAAATATCAGATGATGTAACAAAAGACTAATTTTGTCGCTTTTACCCCTATAAACCGATAAAATAGAGTTAATTTGATAAATAGAGTTTTGTTTACATTATATGCTTCACAAAAATATACGTAATTTCAGTATCATTGCCCACATTGATCATGGTAAATCAACCCTTTCTGATCGTTTAATTCAGCACTGTGGAGGGTTGTCTGAACGTGAAATGGCTGCGCAAGTTCTGGATTCTATGGAATTAGAACGAGAGCGTGGCATCACGATTAAGGCGCAAAGTGTTACCTTGAATTACACTGCGAGCGATGGAGAAACGTATCAGTTAAACTTTATCGATACCCCAGGGCATGTTGATTTTAGTTATGAAGTGTCTCGTTCATTGGCTGCATGTGAAGGCGCATTGTTGGTGGTCGATGCGGGACAAGGTGTTGAGGCCCAAACTCTTGCTAACTGTTATACCGCTATCGAAATGGACTTAGAAGTGGTTCCTATTCTTAACAAAATTGACTTACCTCAAGCGGACCCGTTGCGCGTGGCCGAGGAAATTGAAGACATTGTCGGCATTGATGCGCTCGATGCAGTGCGTTGTAGTGCCAAAACGGGTGTTGGTATTGACGAAGTACTAGAAGAAATTGTCGCAAAGATACCACCACCGGAAGGCGATCCGGATGCCCCGCTAAAAGCATTGATCATTGATTCTTGGTTTGATAATTACCAAGGGGTTGTATCGTTGGTGCGTGTCATCGATGGCGAACTGAGAGCCAAAGACAAGATTCAAATCATGTCGAATGGGCAGACACATATTTGTGATAAAGTGGGCATATTTACCCCAAAACAAAATGACACAGGCATTATTCGCAGTGGTGAAGTAGGTTTTGTGATTGCGGGCATCAAAGAAATTCACGGTGCTCCAGTGGGTGACACCATTACGTTAGCGAATAAATCAGCCACCGACGTATTACCAGGATTTAAAAAGGTAAAACCTCAAGTTTATGCTGGTTTATTCCCAGTGTCTTCAGATGAATACGAAGATTTTCGTGATGCGCTCGCTAAACTCAGTCTTAATGATGCATCGCTCTTCTATGAACCAGAAAGCTCAGCGGCACTTGGTTTTGGTTTTCGCATTGGTTTCTTGGGTATGTTACACATGGAAATCATCCAAGAACGACTTGAGCGTGAATATGATTTGGATTTGATAACCACGGCACCAACGGTTGTTTACGAAGTTATTACGACAAAAGGTGAGACGGTATACGTTGATAACCCATCCAAGTTACCGCCGATCAATGATATTGAAGAAATCCGAGAGCCGATTGTTGAAGCCAATATTTTGGTGCCTCAAGAGTTCTTGGGTAATGTCATTACGCTGTGTGTTGAGAAGCGTGGCTCACAAACCAATATGGCGTATCACGGTAAACAAGTTGCGGTAACTTATGAATTACCTATGGCAGAAGTCGTATTGGACTTTTTTGATCGACTCAAGTCTACCTCTCGTGGGTTTGCATCATTAGATTATAATTTCAAAAAATTCCAGAGCGCAGATATGTGTCGTTTGGATATTTTGATTAATGCCGAACGCGTTGATGCCCTTGCGGTCATCACTCACAAGGATAACGCGCAGTATCGCGGGCGTGAGTTGGTTGAAAAATTACGCGAACTGATCCCGCGTCAGATGTTTGATATCGCGATCCAAGCCGCGATTGGCAACCATGTCATTGCACGTAGCACCGTAAAACAATTACGGAAAAACGTGATTGCCAAGTGTTACGGTGGTGATGTCAGTCGTAAGAAAAAATTACTCCAAAAACAAAAGGAAGGTAAGAAACGCATGAAACAAGTGGGTAATGTTGAGTTACCACAAGATGCGTTTTTAGCTGTTCTCAAGGTAGGTAAATAATGGCTCAATTGTTTTCAATTTTTCTCACGTGCCTAGCGCTCGGTCTTGGCCTTATTTGGCTGATTGATCACTTTTATTATGCGCCCAAACGCCGTGAAGCTGCCGCATCAGCAATGGGAGTTGCGGTCTCTGAATTGAAGCAAGAACCCGAGTTACCATACATAGTAGACACAGCGCATCAGATATTTCCCATCATTGCGTTCATTGTGGTGCTTCGTTCGTTTTTGTATGAGCCATTTCAGATCCCGTCCGGCTCGATGATGCCAACGTTGTTGGAAGGTGATTTTATCTTAGTTGAGAAATACACATATGGACTGCGCGATCCAATTACACGAACCAAGTTTTATGAGGTTGATGAGCCCAAACGTGGCGATATCTTAGTGTTCAAATATCCACCAGACACTCGCTTGGACTACATCAAACGAGTAGTGGGTTTACCGGGTGACCGAATTTTTTATCGTCAAAAACAGATCACAGTTGTCCCTGCTTGTCCGACAAGTAAAGACTGTACAAAGCCTTTTTTGGTCGATTTAGAGCCTGTTGAAAATAGCGAGTATGCACAAAATTTAGTCCCACTGAATCGCTTTACTGAACACCTTGGTGAGACGCCTCATGATATTTTGCAGCATCCAATTTATAGCGCATCGCCTGCACAATTTTATCGTCAACCAGGAACAGCGTTAGACGAATGGGTCGTTCCAGAAGGTGCATATTTTGTTCTGGGAGATAACCGAGATAACTCAAGGGATTCTCGTTTCTGGGGATTTGTAAAGGAAGAGCATTTAGTCGGTAAAGCGGTCGCTATTTGGATGAGTTTTGATTTTGGCCGTACGGAAGCGGACATACTGCCTACATGGGTCCCATCGGGTGTACGTTTTAACCGTATCGGTGGTATTCAATGAAAAAAGCCCCCCAAAAGGCTAAACATCCTGGCATTGAGCCACTTGCAATATTAATGAAAACGCTTGGATACGAGTTCAATAATCCTCAACTACTTGAACAAGCGCTGAGACACAAATCGGCTGGTCAGCCCAATAACGAACGCCTTGAATTTTTGGGTGACGCGGTATTGGGTATGGTGATCGCGGATTATCTGTTTAATACTTTTCCCAATACGGCAGAAGGTCGACTGACACGTATGCGCTCTTCTATTGTCAAAGGAGAAACGCTCGCAGACGTGGCTCGTGAAAAATCCCTTGGTCAGTATTTATCTCTTGGTAGTGGAGAACTCAAAAGCGGCGGCAAAAACCGCACATCGATATTAGAAGACATGGTGGAAGCCATCATTGGCGCAATTTACCTCGATGGTGGAATGGAGCCTTGTCGAACCATGCTTTTAAAATGGTTTAAACCAAGACTAGAGGCGCTCGATCCTGCACTTAATCCCAAAGATCCTAAGACTCAACTTCAAGAGCATTTGCAGGCATTAAAACACCCGTTACCCGAATACAATGTGGTGAACATTACGGGTGCAGAACACAATCAGACGTTTACCGTGAGTTGTCAAAGTGTGTTATTGCAAGATGCCGTTGAGGCAATCGGTAGCAGTCGCCGTAAAGCAGAACAAGCAGCAGCACAGCGTATGCTTGAATTACTATCAGTGAGACCATCATGACAACAGCGAACGATTTACCTCAAACTCAATGCGGTATGGTTGCGATTGTTGGTCGCCCAAATGTGGGCAAGTCCACGATCCTCAACCGTATTATCGGACAAAAAGTCAGTATTACGTCACGAAAGCCTCAAACCACCCGTCATCGTATCTTGGGCATCGATACTGAAGGTGAACAACAAGCCGTTTATGTAGATACTCCTGGACTGCATAATGAAGAAAAGCGTGCTATTAATCGGTTTATGAACCGTGCAGCATCGAGTTCTTTAGGTGAAGTCAGTTTGATTTTGATGGTGGTCGAGGGCACGCGATTTAACGATGATGATAAGTTGGTCTTAGAAAAAGTCAAAGCATCAGGCTTACCGGTTTGGCTTGTGGTGAACAAAACCGATAAGGTGCAAGATAAAACAGAACTTATGAGTCATTTACAATGGTTGAATGGCTTATTTGAGTTTGCTCACGTTATTCCAGTTTCAGCCAAAAATAACAAATACATAAATGAGCTTCGTGATCTGGTGATGGCGCAATTGCCGCAAAGTGAATTTTATTTTCCTGAAGAGTATATTACGGATCGCTCGAGTCGCTTTATGGCGGCAGAAATAATTCGTGAAAAACTCATGCGCTATACAGGAGATGAATTACCCTATTCTGCTACGGTGGAAATTGAGCAGTTTAAATTAACCGAAAACGGTGTCTATCGCATAAATGGATTAATTTTGGTTGAGCGAGAAACCCAAAAACGCATGATTATTGGCAAGCAAGGTAAACACCTTAAAACAATAGGTTCAGATGCGCGACGTGATCTAGAAGACCTGTTTCAACATAAAGTATTTTTAGAGTTATGGGTAAAAGTTAAATCTGGCTGGGCAGATGACGA
Source organism: Glaciecola sp. (assembly GCA_018623155.1). GTDB lineage: Bacteria > Pseudomonadota > Gammaproteobacteria > Enterobacterales > Alteromonadaceae > Opacimonas. The sequence continues at coordinate 11,661 of JAAZVZ010000027.1, read as the reverse complement.
AAGAGCATTGCGCAGTTTAGGTTATGGTGAAGATTAGGATAACAAACCATGAGCACGTTCAATCAATATCGTCGTGAATACACACTGGCAACATTGGATGAGTCACAATTAACAGACGATCCGTTTGAGTTATTTAAGACTTGGCTTGACGACGCGATTAAATCTGAGATCCCCGATCCAAATGCGATGACGGTTGCTACGGTGGATGCGGCAGGTAGGCCATCACAACGTATCGTTTTACTTAAAGATTTAACGGAAGAAGGATTTGTGTTTTACACTAATCTTGGCTCTCGTAAAGCTCAAGAGCTCAAGCAGAACCCCAACATTGCATTACATTTCCCTTGGCATTTTATTGAACGACAAGTGCGAGTTTGTGGCGTGGCGGAACCATTATCTCGAGCAAAAGTTGCTCAGTACTTTTTTTCACGACCGAAAGATTCACAGCTTGCAGCGATTGCTTCTAAGCAAAGTCAGCCTATCTCGACAAAGCAGGCCTTGTTAACTCAGTTTGTCCAACTCAAGGACAAATTTGCCCAAGGTGACATTCCTTTACCTGATTTTTGGGGTGGGTATCTGGTTCGGCCAGAACAAATTGAGTTTTGGCAGGGTGGAGAGCATCGATTGCACGACCGGTTTGAATACACCAAACAAGAAAATGCTAAATGGACGATTCAGCGTCTCAATCCCTAAAAGGCTGAATTGATATGATTGATAGTCATTGTCATCTGGATCTGGCGTGTTTCACTTCTGATTTAGATGCTGTGATTCAACGCGCTGAAGAGCAAGGTATTAAGCGTTTTTTAATTCCAGGGATTGAACCCACCCATTGGTCGCGACAGGTGAAAATTCAAAAGCATTTCCCCCAAGTTGATATCGCGTTTGGCTACCATCCTTATTTTTTACCACAATCACTCTCTTCATCAGATATTCCCAATATGATTGAGCAACTTGCACAATGGATTGAGGCAAACCAGCCGATTGCTGTTGGCGAGATAGGACTGGATCGAACGCTCCCTCAGCCTTTAGCTATCCAAGAAGCCATATTTGTTGAGCAAATTAAATTAGCCAAAATTCATTCTTTACCACTGGTGATACATCATCGTAAAAGTCACGACCGTTTATTGGGCATATTACGACAACAGCGGTTTGAGCACGGCGGTGTGATCCATGCCTTTTCTGGCAATGCTGAGATTGCCAGAGGTTATATTGATTTGGGGTTTAAACTAGGGGTCGGAGGCACGATTACCTATCCAAGAGGGCAAAAGACACTCGATACTCTCATTGAGGTTGGGGTGGAACACCTTGTATTAGAAACGGATTCTCCCGATATGCCGATGCACGGGCGACAAGGTCAGCGCAATATGCCAGAGAATTTAACCGATGTGCTCTGTGTGTTAGCCGAAGCTTTGACAGTAAGTCAGGACATTATCGAAGTGCAAACGGATGCAAATTATTCAGCAACGTTTTTTGCACCACGCAATACGGATATGTAATACCAACGCATCAGCAATGCGCCAAACAAGGCTCCAAGACACACAGTGACAAGGACTAAGCTTTGTTGGCGTTGAAATGCATCGGCTTGTTGTGCGCTTTGACTTTCGTTGGATAAAACAAAACGAATATAGCCAATTTCGTGTTGATTGTGGCGTATTTGGCTAACATGGGTTTGGAATGAAAGGGAACTCAAGTCTATGTCATCCAAAAAATTGTGCACAATGCCAACACTGCTTAGAGTTTCCCCGTATCGATTGAATACCCTTATTCCAATAATATCTCCTAGTGACATGTAATCAGTCAAAATGAGAGAGAGTTGCTCTTCTGCGGAAGATGAAATTTTATCTCGAGCATTTAACTGTTCGTGTAACCAAGGGGATAGTGAGCCTGCAGCAATGTTTGCGATTTTGGTACCCAGTTCAACTGAATAGGATTCATATATATTTGCCGAGCGCTCAGATTGCAACGACCAGACCGTTAAAATTCCATAAATAGTCGTCGCGATAAAAAACACGCGCCAAATAAATCGAATTAAGGGATTTTGCATAGGTCAACTGATAAAAAATACGATACAATACAACCATAAATCAATCTGTACGCAATGCCAAGTATAAACCCATCATGAATCATCTATTTTCTGCAACTGAGCTCCTAGAGTTACTCGATACTCCGCACATTTTTTCTTCCACTTCAAAAAGTTGGTCAGTCACTGAGTTTAAAAAGGGCGAGTATGTATTGACAATAGTTGGACAACATCTGAATCGTTACATTGTGGAATCCCTATTGCAAGAGCTCCCAGGACAAACCGAGTCGATGGTCACGTTGCATTGTCTCTCATCAGAATCAGAGTTAGATGCAGTCGTTGTACAACTCGATACTGCTGTCACCCATGAGTGGCTCAGTCTTCAGTCAGAACGTTTTCATATTGATGTGTTTTGCCAGGCGCACCAGCCCTCTTTGCGAGCCGGGGGTGTGATGGTGATGGATATGGACTCGACGGTAATTCAAATTGAATGTATTGATGAGATTGCCAAGCTTGCAGGGCGGGGTGATGAAGTCAGTGAGGTGACTGAGTTAGCGATGCAAGGAAAGTTAGATTTTGCGCAAAGCCTTATTCAACGAGTCGCCTGTCTAAAAGGTGTTCCTGCGACTCAACTCCAACAAATCCGCGATAGTATTCCATTAATGCCGGGCATTAGCCCTTTAATAAACACGTTACAAGCACATGGCTGGCATATCGCAATCGCTAGTGGTGGGTTCACCTATTTCGCAGATTATGTTGCAGCACGGCTTGGTCTAGTAGAAGCCGTTGCGAATCAACTAGAAATTGTTGATGGCGTATTAACGGGGAAAGTGCTCGGTGATATTTCAGATGCGCAAACCAAAGAAGATACCTTGAAGCGTTTGGCGCATCAGTTTAATGTTTCGATGTCACAAACCATTGCTTTGGGAGATGGTGCAAATGATCTCGTGATGATGCGTCACGCTGGGCTGGGTATGGCGTTTCATGCCAAACCACTCGTGCAAGCACAAGCACAGTGTGCGATCCGTTATCACGGTCTCAATAGCACTTTGTTTGCACTTTCTGCTTAAGCATTGCGAGTCAAATAATGTCGCATTTTAGGCCTGTTTTGCACCGTTTTGGTATATTTCCTTTGCGCTTAATTGGCATTTCAATAAAATAACATCGACACTACAACCAAATTATTTGTTTTATGGCTAAAAAAAAATCGACCTATGTGTGTAATGAGTGCGGCGCTGAACATCCTCGTTGGCAAGGGCAATGTAATGGCTGCAACGCATGGAATACACTCACTGAGATTAGTCTAAATCAGTCATCTTCACCAGCTGTTAGAAACTTTTCTGGTTATGCAGGCGCCACCAGTGCCAAAGTTGAAACGCTATCGAGTATTGATTTAGAGGCTTTACCCCGATTCAGTTCTGGCTTTCATGAAATGGATCGTGTGCTTGGTGGTGGTATTGTTCCGGGTTCAGCTGTACTCATTGGTGGGTCACCTGGCGCGGGGAAGTCTACGTTACTATTGCAAGTGATGTGCTTACTCGCGCAACAAAAATCGGTTTTATATGTCACTGGTGAAGAATCACTACAACAAGTGGCAATGCGTGCTCAGCGCTTGGGCTTAGCCAATGATAATTTAAAACTTCTCGCTGAAACGAACATAGAACAAATATGTCAGATAGCCTTGCAAGAAGCCCCAGATGTCATGGTGATTGATTCGATTCAAGTGATGCATGTTCCAGATATCACCTCCGCGCCAGGGAGTGTTTCACAAGTTCGCGAAGGAGCGGCTTATCTCACCCGATTTGCGAAACAAAATCACGTGGCTTTGTTAATCGTTGGACACGTAACCAAAGATGGCTCTCTAGCCGGACCTAAAGTTCTTGAACATTGTATTGACTGTTCGATGTTGTTAGAAGGGGATTCAGATGGACGCTATCGTACGTTGCGCAGTCACAAAAATCGCTTTGGCGCAGTGAATGAACTAGGCGTGTTCGCGATGACAGAAAAGGGCTTAAAAGAGGTCAACAATCCATCAGCAATATTTTTGTCCAGAGACGAGCAGCAATCTCCGGGCAGTATTGTCATGGTGGTATGGGAAGGAACTCGTCCACTATTAGTTGAAATCCAAGCCCTGGTCGATCACTCCCAAGCACATAATCCCAAACGCGTAGCCGTTGGTCTAGAGCAAAATCGAATGGCTATGCTATTGGCCATTCTGCATCGTCATGGTGGCCTGTTAATGAATGATCAAGATGTGTTCGCCAATGTCGTTGGTGGGGTCAAGGTCGCTGAAACCAGTGCTGATTTAGCATTATTATTAGCAATGGTATCGAGTTTTCGTAACCGAAATTTGCCACAAGAGCTTATTGCCTTCGGTGAAGTAGGCCTGTCGGGTGAGATTCGACCAGTACCCAATGGGCAAGAGCGACTCAGTGAAGCGGCTAAGCATGGTTTCAAAATTGCTATAGTCCCCAAAGCGAACGCACCAAAGCGCGCTATATCAGGCATGAGGGTAATAGCAGTATCACGTTTGAGCGAAGCGCTTGATGCGATCCAAGAAATGACCTAACTAAGATTTTTGAGATTTAAGGCATAGTTATAAATAAATGTATTTATGATTGACCTGCTTACTTATTAGGCGTATTGTATGGATGTTGTTTAGTTTTCATCTCCGTTCTAGTCTGCGTTTAAAACTCTGCTTGTAATCGTAAAATGTCATCTAAGGCAACTTTTGGTTAGTGTCACAACTAGCTTTGTTTATTATTTATATCTATAGGAAAAATTATGTCGGACGTTTCAACCGGTATCGTAAAATGGTTTAACGAATCAAAAGGATTTGGCTTCATTCAACAAGAAAATGGCCCAGATGTGTTTGCACACTTCCGAGCAATCAAAGGTGACGGATTCCGCACTTTGAATGAAGGTCAAAAAGTACAATTTACTATCGGTCAAGGCCAAAAAGGTCCACAGGCAGAGAACATCGAAGTTATTTAATTTCGAAACTGTACATCATAAAGAAAGGGGCTTAATTTAGCCCCTTTTTTATTTCACGTTGCTTACTTAGCTATTTTCTTGTATTTCAGACGATGTGGCTCCACTACATCTTGACCAAAATTCTCTTTTAGCCAGGCTTCATAATCGGTGTAATTGCCTTCATAGAAGTTAATTTTACCTTCATCACGATAGTCCATAATATGAGTTGCAACTCGATCCAGGAACCAACGGTCATGTGAGATAACCATGGCACAGCCTGGGAATTCCAATAATGCATTTTCCAATGCGCGCAAAGTCTCAACATCTAAATCGTTAGTCGGCTCATCGAGTAACAGCACGTTGCCACCCGCTTTCAGTAATTTTGCCAGGTGCACACGATTGCGTTCACCACCAGATAGGTCTTTGATGAACTTTTGTTGATCCGTCCCTTTAAAGTTGAAACGAGAACAATACGCACGTGCATTGATTTCAAAATGACCAATACGAATGATATCTTGCCCATCAGAGATCTCTTGGAATACCGTTTGATTTTCATTCATATGGTCACGAAACTGTTCGACGGAGGCGATTTGCACTGTTTCACCAACATCAATGGTGCCCGCATCGGCCTGTTCCGCACCGGTGAGCATTCTAAATAGCGTCGATTTACCAGCACCGTTCGGACCAATGATCCCAACAATAGCACCTTTGGGTACAGAAAAAGACAGATCATCAATTAACACTCTATCGCCGTAAGCTTTGCTCAAGCCACTTACATCAATGACTTTATCTCCGAGACGTTCACCAGGTGGAATGAACAATTCATTGGTCTCATTACGTTTTTGATAATCTCCCGTTGAAAGTTCAGCAAAACGTGCCATACGTGCTTTTGATTTTGCTTGACGGCCTTTGGGGTTTTGTCTTACCCATTCTAGTTCTTGTTTGATCGACTTCTGTCGCGCACTTTCCGCTTTTTCTTCTTGTTCTAAGCGCTTGTCTTTCTGTTCTAACCACGATGAATAATTACCTTCCCATGGGATCCCTTCACCACGGTCTAACTCTAAGATCCACCCTGCAACATTATCTAAGAAATATCTATCGTGGGTGATGGCTACGACTGTACCGTCATAGTCATGTAAGAAACGCTCAAGCCATGCCACACTTTCTGCATCTAAGTGGTTGGTCGGTTCATCAAGTAATAGCATGTCGGGCTTTTCAAGCAATAGTTTGCACAGTGCTACACGGCGTCGTTCACCACCAGATAATTTACTGATATCCGCATCCCATGGGGGTAAACGCAATGCATCTGCAGCACGTTCCAATGCCGCATCAAGATTGTGGCCGTCTTGTGATTGAATAATGGCTTCTAATTTGCCTTGTTCAGCTGCGAGTGCGTCAAAATCTGCATCAGGTTCTGCATAAGCGGCATAAACCTCATCTAAGCGTGTTAATGCGTGTTTGACCTCGCCCAGTGCCAATTCAATATTACCGCGAACGTCCAATGATTCATCGAGTTTCGGTTCTTGTGGTAAATAACCCACTTTGATCCCTGGCATTGGGCGAGCTTCCCCTTCAATTTCGGTATCCACCCCAGCCATGATCCGCAAAAGTGTGGATTTACCCGCACCGTTAAGACCTAATACCCCGATTTTGGCTCCAGGGAAAAAGCTCAGTGAGATATCTTTTAAAATGAAACGATTCGGCGGGACGATTTTGCCGACTCTATGCATGGAGTACACGAATTGTGCCATGTGATCCTCTAAATACTTGTCAATGATTAATTATTTTGAATTTTAACATTGTGGTGCACTTTCTTCATACAAAATTTTGTTGATCTCTAATAGATCATTTATCATATGAGTTTGTTTGCTTAGTCCAAGAGATACGCATGAATATCCAAGCGCTTGCCGTCCATTTAAATGCTCGTTTACACAACCTCACTGAAGCACAAGCGAGTCATATTGACATCGTTAAAGTCGCGCCTCTTGACGAAGCTGAAGTAGGTGATATTACTTTTTTGAATGACAAAAAATACTTGTCTAAGCTACCTGAATGTAAAGCAAGTGTAGTGATCTTGACACACACCTTAGCACAAGATTATGCAGGGCCAGCATTAGTCATGAAAGATCCCTATGTTGGATTTGCACTAGCCGCACAACAGCTTGATCCGACACCACGACCACATTATGGTATTCATCCTAGTGCGGTCATTGATGACACCGCACAAATTGGTGCAAATGCCAATATCGGCCCCAATGTTGTGATTGAAGCGGGTGCGATCATCGGCGAAGAGGTGACCATTGGGCCAGGCAGTGTCATTGGTGTGAACACTGTGATTGGTTCAGGCTCTCACATTCATGCAAATGTGACGATTTACCATTCTTGTCAGCTTGGCCAAAACGTCGCAATTTTAAGTGGTACTGTTATTGGACCAGATGGTTTTGGGTATGCCAATGATGCAGGGACATGGCGTAAAATCCCCCAAACGGGACGTGTGATTATTGGGGATAACACCGAGATTGGCGCATTGTGTACCATCGACCGCGGGTCACTTGCGGATACCGTTATCGAACATAATGTGATTATTGATGACCAGGTACATATTGCACACAACTGTCACATTGGTTCAGGGTCTTGTTTATGTGGTGCCGTTGCGATGGCGGGCAGTGTCAAAATAGGAAAAAACGTTATTGCCGCGGGTACTGTCGCGATAAATGGGCATATTACGATTTGTGATAATGTGCAAATAACCGGCAATACTATGGTTACCTCTGACATAACTGAACCAGGAGTCTATTCCTCTGGTATGCCTCATGCCCCATACAATGAATGGCGTCGCAACTCAGTGCGTTACAAACAATTAGACCAGCTCGCTAAACGAGTCAAAGCCCTGGAAACAAAATAAACCATTTTTATTGATAGTTTAAATAGAGGGATTGCTAGGTTTTTATTTAAAAATTGAGTAAAATATGCCTTTGAACTGCAACCTTGCTCAATAAATAGGTATTTGACTTATGCTACAGCGCAACATGAACATTGCTGATTTCGATCCTGAATTAGCGAAAGCCATCGAACTTGAAAACCAACGTCAAGAAGATCACATCGAACTCATCGCGTCCGAAAATTATTGCTCGCCACGTGTTTTGGAAGCACAGGGTTCGCAGCTGACCAACAAATACGCCGAAGGTTATCCAGGCAAACGTTACTACGGTGGTTGTGAGCATGTTGATGTTGTTGAGAATCTCGCTATCGAACGCGCTAAGGCCCTATTTGGAGCAGAGTACGCTAACGTTCAACCTCACGCAGGTTCACAAGCCAATACCGCGGTGTTTGGCGCATTGCTAAACGCAGGTGACACCGTCCTTGGTATGTCATTAGCACACGGTGGCCATTTGACTCATGGTTCACACGTAAACTTTTCCGGCAAAATATACAACGCTGTGCAATATGGCATTGATGCTGACGGTATAATTGATTATGCCGAAATCGAAGCACTTGCATTAGAACACAAACCGAAGATGATTATTGGTGGTTTTTCTGCCTATTCAGGAGTAGTGGACTGGGCTAAATTCCGTGAGATTGCGGATAAAGTTGGTGCATATCTATTGGTCGATATGGCTCATGTTGCTGGTTTGGTTGCAGGGGGAGTTTACCCTAACCCAGTGCCACATGCCCATGTTGTCACGACCACTACTCATAAGACACTTGCTGGTCCTCGTTCGGGTTTGATTCTGTCCGCATGCGGTGATGAAGATGTTTACAAGAAACTCAATTCATCTGTATTTCCTGGTAATCAAGGTGGCCCTTTGTGCCATGTTATCGCTGCGAAGGCAGTGGCATTTAAAGAGGCATTAGAGCCTGAATTCAAGACTTACATGGCACAAGTTGTTAAAAATGCACAAGCCATGGTATCTGTTTTCCAAGAGCGCGGTTTTAAGATTGTTTCCAATGGTACGCAAAACCACTTATTTTTACTTGATTTGATTGATAAAGACATCACAGGTAAAGATGCTGATGCGGCACTTGGACTAGCACACATTACGGTCAACAAGAACTCGGTACCTAATGACCCGCGTTCACCGTTTGTTACTTCAGGTTTGCGCATTGGTACACCTGCGATAACTCGCCGTGGTTTTAAAGATGCAGAAGCGATGCAAGTGGCTAACTGGATATGTGATATTTTGGATAACATGGGGGATGAATCTGTCATCGCTCGAGTCCAATCAGAAGTCAGTGCCCTGACTAAGCAATTCCCAGTTTATGCGTAGCATAATTGCTGCATATTAATTATGATTAACCGGCTATATGCCGGTTAATTTGTTTATGGAGTAGAGCATGCACTGTCCTTTTTGTCATGAGCAAGACACCAAAGTCATTGACTCACGCTTAGTTGCAGATGGTCATCAGATTCGTCGTCGGCGAGAGTGTGCGTCGTGTCGAGAACGTTTTACCACTTTTGAAATTGCTGAATTAGTCATGCCTAGAGTGATTAAGCGCGACGGTACTCGAGAACCTTTTAATGAAGACAAGTTGCGCTCTGGTATTTTACGTTCTTTAGAAAAACGTCCTGTATCCGCTGAAAAAATTGAAAAAGCGATCGTCGAAATCATGTCCAGTATCCGTGGAACGGGTGAGCGTGAGGTCGATACGGAATTTGTGGGCACTCAAATTATGAATCGCCTCAAAAAGCTTGATCAAGTTGCCTATGTACGCTTTGCTTCGGTGTATCGTAAATTTGAAGATATTCGTGAGTTTGGAGAAGAAATCGCCAAGCTTGGCCAACAGGATCTCGATCTAGAATGAGCCTAACACATATCGATTACCAAATGATGGCTCGTGCTTTGCGCTTAGCAAAATTAGGTGAATACACAGCTCGGCCAAATCCAATGGTGGGCTGTGTGATAACGCAGCACGACAAAATCGTCGGCGAAGGGCATCATCATCAAGCGGGAACTGCGCATGCCGAAATCAATGCACTGAATCAGGCTGGTGCATTAGCAAATGGCGCAACTGCATACGTTACGCTAGAACCTTGCGCGCATACTGGTCGCACCGGACCTTGTGCCAATGCGCTGATTAACGCTGGTGTGCAACGTGTTGTCGTCGCGATGAGAGACCCATTTCCAGAGGTGGCGGGCAAAGGTATTGCTAGATTAAAAGCGGCTGGTATTACCGTAGAGGGTCCATGTTTAGAAACACAAGCGCGCGCGTTAAATGCAGGTTTTCTTACTCGCGTTGAAGCCAATAGACCTTTTGTCACATTAAAAATGGGCATGTCACTGGATGGACAGATCGCATTGAAAAATGGGCAAAGTCAGTGGATCACGTCGGCCCAAGCAAGAGCTGATGTACAATTACATCGGGCTCAATCAGACGCGATTTTGACAGGTTCAGGAACTGCTTTCACAGATGATCCAAATCTACAAGTGAGAATGAATGAAGCGCCGGCCGTTTTAGCCAATGTATTAGCTCAAAATTCGCTTGCGCAGTTTCAGCAACCCTTGCGTCTGGTACTGGATTCACAAAACCGACTGAGCACTCAACGAATGTTGCAGGAGGTTGAGGCACCAACATGTGTGTTTAATACTCGGCAAAATGATGCCATCCCTCAACACAATAAACAAATACGCATTCCATTAAACAATGAGCGTGTGGATTTGCATGGTGTGATGAAAAAGCTTGCCCAAATGCAAATAAACAGGGTGTGGGTAGAAGCGGGCTCTGGTTTAGCAGGTGCTTTGATCAATGCGCATTGTGTCGATGAGATTATTATTTATCAAGCACCGATGATTTTGGGTAATAGCGCCCAGGGAGCGTTTGCAATATCTGATTTATCTCAATTGCAAGATGCGGTAAAATTAACCCTTTTAGAGCAGCGTACGATTGGGGTGGATCAAAAATTCACCTTCTCATTACAACCTTAGGAAAGCTTATGTTTACTGGTATTATTGAAGCAGTTGGCACTATCACAGGGTTAACGCAAACAGGTAAAGACATCAAACTCAAAGTACACTGTCCTGATCTGGATATGGCAGACGTACAACTTGGCGACTCTATTGCGACCAATGGCGTATGTTTGACTGTCGTAGAATTTGGTGATGACTATTACTGTGCTGACGTGTCCACTGAGACCATAAAATACACAGGCTTTGCCCACTATACTTCTGGTATGCAAGTCAACTTAGAAAAGGCAATGTTACCGACTTCCCGTTTTGGTGGCCATATTGTGTCAGGTCATGTGGATGGCGTTGGCACAATTAGCCGTATCATCGATCAACATGAGTACATCGAAGTCTGGGTCAAAATGCCACAGGATATCGCGCACTACATTGCTCACAAAGGCTCGATTACTGTTGATGGGGTAAGCCTAACGGTGAATGCGCTAGATGGGGATGAATTCATGTTATGGCTCATCCCTCACACATTAGAAAAAACCATTATCGGACAATACAAAATCGGTACTCAAGTGAATCTTGAAGTCGACGTGATCGCCCGGTATTTAGAACGCTTAATGCAAGGTCCAAAAGAACATAATAAAGAAGACATTAGCATGGCATTTTTAGCTGAAAATGGCTATTTAAAATAGGAACTAGAGACGCTTATGTCCACTTTTAATACCCCTACCGAACTGATTGAAGATATCCGCCAAGGCAAAATGGTCATTTTAATGG
>JAAZVZ010000026.1 GCA_018623155.1 Glaciecola sp. | reverse complement strand
GCATCAGCAGAAACACCTAGAGTCAGTAAGCTTGCGACAGCAAGAGAAAGAGCAGCAGATTGTTTCATATTGTCATCCTAAATTTTTGTCGTTTATTTAATAATGTATAACGTCAGAGATTGGCCAAAATGAAACATGGCAAAACACTATTGCGTATACGTTCAATAAATAAGAACGCGATGAGGCAAAAAATATTTCAAAAAAAAGGGGAGCATAATGCTCCCCGTTAATGATTTTGATGGATTACTTAGTTTCTGGCGCCGGTTCAGCGTCGACCACATCAATCAACTCAACTTCAAAAATTAAGGTTGAGTTAGGAGTGATGTTTCCAGTTGCACGTGGACCATAGGCTAGTTCAGAAGGGATATAAAACTTGTATTTACTGCCTTCAGACATCAACTGTACGCCCTCAGTCCAACCTGGAATCACACGGTTAAGAGGGAATGATGCGGGTTCACCACGTTTGTAAGATGAATCAAACTCAGTGCCGTCGAGTAAAGTACCTTGATAGTGAACAACAACGGTATCTGTTGCTACGGGTTTGGTACCTGTACCTTCAACTAATACTTCGTATTGCAAGCCCGATTCAGTGGTCACTACGCCTTCTCTAGCTCCGTTTTCAGCCAAAAACGCTTGGCCTTTTGCAATATTGTCTTCTGCTTGAGCACTGGCAAGCGTTTCTTGTTTGGCGCGCACCTCTTGGTCTGCGTTGCGAATGATGGTTTGCATCTCTTCCATACTCAGTACCGATTGTTCAGCTAATCCATCTAAGAAACCACGACGCAGAGCTTCTTCGTCAAAGGGTAAATCAAGTTCTTCTAGTTGCGCTTTGCGCGATAGAGCAAACGCACCCATGCTTGAACCTAGTGCATAAGATTGGCGTTGTACATCTGTGGTTAATTCGATAGGCGCTTGGGCAGTTTCTGGCGCTTTAGTTTGTTCTCCACAGGCCGTTAACCCTAATACAGATAATGTGGCTAATGCCACAATTGAACGTTTCATTATAGGAATTCTCCATTGAGTATTTATGTTCAGTTAGCCAGCTATGGCTATCGTCGAAAAGATATTCATCAATCTACTGTAAAATCAATCAGATGCCAACAGTTGAGCATAAAATAACTGCTATTTTGACAAGTGCGACCAAGTCACGCATCATACTTATATGAAAAACACACACCTAAATACCTGGTATGTCTATCTTTTACAGTGTGAAAATGACATGCTTTACTGTGGGTCAACCAATGACGTTGAACGTCGCTACATCCAACATTGTGTTGGGAAAGGTGCTAAATTTACCAAGATTAATCGCCCTCTTGAGTTACTTGCCTATCGCGAATTTCCAGATAGAAGTACCGCATGTAAAGTCGAAGCACAGTTAAAAAAAATGCCCAAACAGCGCAAGCTCGACTGGTGTACAAACTCTTCGAGCACAGCAAGAACAGAAGTGAAATAAATGAATTCGTTAGAACAAAAAATAATTGATTTAGAGACCCAGTTAGCGTTCCAAGAAGACACGATTGAGGCATTAAACCAAGCCCTAGCGTCTCAACAAAAGCAACTCGATGATGTGCAATTTAAACTCAAACATGTGTTGGACAAGGTCAAGAGTATGGAACCTAGTAATATTGCTTCGGCCAGTGAAGAAACCCCTCCGCCACACTATTAATGTTTAGAGCGATTAAGGTTTAAATACCCCAATGACATCTGCAGAACTTTGGCCGGCGCTCGATACGTCGGTTTGCGATTGAGTGTCTTTGTAATCACATTCTACGCATTGTAATTTTTCAACGTTATTTTCAAAATACAACATGATGGAATCTTGTGCTTTACACTCTGGGCAAGTCGCTCCTGCGATAAAGCGTTTACGTGTTTTTTCTTGTGACATATGGTTTAAATGGTCGTAAATAAATAACTCTTTATGTTGATACGCGCATTATACGCAAATGCATCATAAAATCTTTGCGAATTTAGTGGTAGAATGCGCGCCAATAGATTAAATGATCCATCCTGTACCATGATCAAATTGACTCAAGTCTCGTTCATGCGAGGCGCTGAAACATTGCTCGAGCCATGCAGTATCGACATTTTTACTGGACAAAAATGCGCCATTATTGGAGCAAATGGTTGCGGTAAATCGTCCATGTTTGCAATGCTTGCTGGTGCCTTAGCCCCTGAGACTGGCGAGTTATCGATTCCCAAGCAATGGCGCATGGTTTCGGTTGCCCAGCATACTCCACACACAGCACTGAGTGTCATAGAACATACGATTGCAGGTGATAATGTGTTGACTGATTTACGGTCTCGATTGGCGCAAGCAGAGGCCGCAAATCAAGGTGAAGAAATCGCTCGCCTGCACGATGCACTCGCCAGTGCCGGGCATTATGATGTTGAAGCTCGAGCGGCAACTATTTTGTCAGGATTGGGTTTTAGTCAACAGGCGCTAAAGCAACCAGTCAATGATTTTTCTGGTGGGTGGAAGATGCGCATAAACCTTGCCCAAGCTCTATTGTGCCCATCGGACTTACTCTTGTTAGATGAACCGACTAACCACTTAGATTTAGATGCCGTGATTTGGTTAGAAAAGTGGTTGCAAAGATATGCGGGTACCTTGCTATTGATTTCACACGATAAGCATTTTATCGATGCAATTGCCGATCAAATCATCAGCTTTGAGCAGCGTCAATTAATCACTTATACCGGAAACTACAGTGCCTTTGAGAAACAAAAAGCAGAGCGCCTGCGCCTACAAAGTTTAGAATATAAAAAACAACAAGCGCACATTGCACATCTTGAAAAATTCATCACCCGCTTCAAAGCCAAAGCCAGTAAAGCTAAGCAAGCACAAAGTCGTGTCAAACAGCTTGAACGGATGAGTTTACTCGCGCCTGTACAGGCTGAAAACCCGTTTAGCTTTGCTTTTTCTGAGCCACCAGCTTTACCTAATCCCCTGGTACAAATGCGCGATATTCAAGTCGGCTACGGTGATAAGATTGTTTTGGATAATGTGCAACTCAATCTAGTACCGGGCAGTCGAATTGGCTTATTAGGACGTAACGGCGCAGGCAAATCGACATTGATAAAGTTACTGGCCAATGTCCACGGGCCGATGCGGGGTGAATTTACTCGAGCTCAAGGGTTAGACGTTGGGTACTTTGCTCAACACCAGGTAGATACACTTGACCCTCAAGCCAGTGCATTATTGCATTTGCAGCGTTTAGATGAGCAAGCAACTGAGCAGTCTTTACGAGATTTTTTGGGCGGTTTTGGTTTTCAAGGCGATCAAGCCACTCGTCCGGTAGAACCTTTTTCGGGAGGTGAAAAAGCTCGCTTGGCTTTAGCGATGATTGTTTATCTCAAACCGAACTTATTATTGCTGGATGAGCCCACTAACCACTTGGATCTTTCTATGCGGGATGCGTTGAACTATGCACTGCAAACTTTTACTGGCGCCATGGTGTTAGTTGCTCACGATCGAACATTATTAGAAAGTGTGTGTGAGGATTTTTATCTGGTTAACGCAGGTTCTGTTACGCCGTTTAGAGGTGATTTGGACGATTACACCCAATGGGTTTTGCAGGAGGCCAAATCCGAGAAAGTCTCCGAAAAGCCACTCTTATCAGATAACCAAAGCGTGCAGGATGCTCGACCCAAAACATTGGATAGAAAAACACAAAAGCGTCTCGAGGCCGAGTTCCGACAACGCACCAAACCTTTACGTGATACCATTACTCATAACGAAAAACTCATGAACTCTACCCAAGCACGTTTGAGTGAAATTGAATCCGCTTTGTTGGAAACTTGTTTATATGAAGCTGAAAACAAGTTGCAATTAACCAACTTTTTACAAGAGCAGGGCGAGTTGCAACTACAGCTCAATGATGCAGAGGAAGCTTGGTTTTCTGCGCAAGATGAGTTTGAAACAGAACAAGAGATGTTTGAGAAACAATTACGTGGAGAGTTATTGTGATCATTAATGATCTGCAACAAGCGTCCGAATCGTTATGGGAATACTGCTTAGAGCGTTACGCATTACCGGATGTAAAAGAGTACTCGCTTACTTGGCAGGATGAATTTAGTGGAAACGTGAATGCAGTATTTGTGTTGTTGTGGGCAGAACACAGCGGGGTATCTATGTGTGCACTAGACGCTCCTAAATGGCAGCACTTGGTCACGCAGACACAGCGTGTACTAGTCGACCCCATTCGCGAACAACGCAGGGCCATCGAGGATAAGTCTTTGCCCTATTATTCTGTGTTATTGCAAGATGAGTTGGACGCTGAGCATCGTCAGCAAAAACATCTGTTGCAGTACATCATGACTTTGCAAGAACCAAATCCCAATTTACAGAGTCATTCTCATTTTACTGATTATATTGATTGGCATTGCACGACACAGCTGCATCCGTCACGAACTAGCGAAGGTATTGAACACGCCAAAAAACTTGCGGCGCTAATCACGACGGCACCGGAAGGCTCACATTAATGAGTAAGTCATATTCAGGCCCTGTAGCATCAAGTCGAACCGCATTTGGTCAAATCAAATCATTTGCTTTTGCAGCGCCTTGGTGGGCTAAAAATCGTCACGTACAAACCATATACGGGCGTTATTTTGGTCAGCACCCAACGATTGCTTTTGAGCCTGAACGCGTTGAGTTAGAGGATGGCGATTTTATTGATTTGGCATGGGCACCCAAACCTACTCAGTGTAAAGGTCTTCTGATCTTATTTCATGGCTTAGAGGGGTCTAAAGATTCTCATTACATTAAACATGCCGTGTATGTGTTATCACAACAGTATCATTGTGTAGTGATGCATTTTCGCGGTTGCAGCGGCGCTGTCAATCGCACCCATCGAGCTTACCACTCAGGGGAAACGAGTGATCCAAAAGTTATCATTTCTCTTTTGCAAATACGTTACCCCAACCAACCACTCTATGCCATGGGATTTTCTCTTGGCGGCAATATGCTATGCAAACTCAATGCTGAATATGGTGCGATGAATCCGTTATCCGGCAGTGTTGTGGTCAGTGCCCCACTGCGTCTTGATGCGTGTGCTGATGCAATCAATCACGGTTTTGCCAAAGTATATCAGCGTCGTTTATTACGGAGTATGCAAGCAAACCTGAAAGCGAAAATGCAGACTATGGATTATACTGGAAAAGTGCGTATTAGTATTCAAGAGATAGAGCAACTCAGTAGTTTTGAGCGATTCGATGAAAACGTAACTGCACCGTTGCATGGCTATGCTGGAGCTCAGGATTACTATACGCAATGTTCAGGGCTTAGCTTTTTGCATGCTATCGAGAAGCCAACACTATTGATCCATGCTTTAGACGACCCTTTTATGAACGAAGAGGTCATTCCAAGCGAGCATCAACTTAGTCCTTCAGTTGCCTACGAACTGAGCCAAAATGGCGGTCATGTCGGATTTTTCACTGGTTTACCGTGGCGAGTAAAATGCGATCATATCGCGTTGCGAGCATTGGACTTTTTGACTGAAATAGACGAGATAAAGACATGATAGTGCCTTGGCAAGAGATCCCTGAAGACACTTTGAACCGACTGATTGAAGCATTTGTACTTCGTGAGGGGACTGATTATGGCGAATACGAAATCTCAATGGAAGACAAAGTACTGCAAGTGCGCATGCAGTTAGAACAGGGTAAGGTTGTTATTGTCTATTCTGAATTACATGAAAGTATCGATATTGTCCCGCAAGATAAACTCAATCGTAGTAATTAACTAAAGCCTCCCAATCTACAGACTGGTCACCTAACACCATAAAGTTAGGGTTTTCTAAGGTTTCACGTTGATTGTATGTGATTGGTTCAAAATCGACATTGACAATACGACCACCGGCTTCATTAATAATACATTCTGACGCTCCAGTATCCCACTCACCTGTAACGCCCAAGCGCATAAAAAAGTCAGCTTTGCCTTCTGCAATAAAACAGGCTTTAAGTGAGCAAGACCCTGTTGGTAATGTTTGATAGGTGCGGGAATTATCAAGGCGGCGCAATACATTTTCACGTTTTTGACGTCGTGAGATAGCAACAACAACAGGCTCCTCGGCGGGTGCGATGAACTGTTTGACCTGAATTTGCTTTTGCTCAATGGCGCACGACTTGTAAGCACCTTCGCCTTTCACTGCATAGTACAAGCTTTCTCCCGCAGGCCAATATATAACACCAATGACCGGCTGGTTGTCTTCAATTAAGGCTATGTTCACTGCAAAATCGCCGCTGCGCGCGATAAATTCTTGCGTACCATCAATGGGATCAATCAGCCAGTAACGCTTCCAATCAGCTCGATCAGCCAATGCTAAGTGTTCAGTTTCCTCGGACATGATTGGAATATTAGGTGTTTTAGCCTGCAAGATATCCGTAATGATTTCATTGGCTTTATAATCTGCACTAGTAACAGGTGACTCATCCTCTTTGGAGAACTCTTCAAAGTCACCGCTATCATATATCTCTAAGATGGCATGACCAGCGCGTTTGGCGGCATCTTGGGCGATAGCAAGTAAATCAAGGTGTTGCATAGGGCTCTCAGCATTGTTCCCGTAATAATTTATCGACCATCAATAGCGCAACAATACTCCGGGCTTCGGTAAAGTCTTCGCGGGCGAGTAACCCATTTATGTCGGTGACAGGCCATTTGACTACTTCAAGAGGCTCTGGTTCGTCACCCTCTAGGGACTCTGAATACAAATCACGGGCGATTAAAATATGCATCTTGGCGTTAAAAAACGTTGGCGCCATAGATACTTGAGTTAAAAAACGAATGTCGTTGGAGCCGAAGCCAATTTCTTCTTTTAGCTCTCTGTTGGCGGCTTCTTCAGGTGCTTCGCCGGGATCAATCAGACCTTTGGGAAAGCCTAATTCATAGCGATGAGTACCTGCGCCGTACTCGCGGATCAGTAAAATATGTTCCGGATCGGCAAAGGGGACTACCATGACAGCGCCACGTCCCTGACCAGCCATGCGTTCAAACTCTCGTGTTGCACCGTTAGAAAAAGTGAGATCAACCTGTTCTACCGCAAAAAAACGACTTCGCGCAACAATTTTGCGGTCAGTAATTGTGGGCAAAGGCTTATTTGGGTCAATCTCTTGCATAGTTGATATAGGCGAGAAGAACTGCTTTTATTGTTTTAATATGTTTATAATCATACCGTTTTTTTATGTTAATGGTAAGTAACTTTTTATGGCAAAACTCAATTGGTCAGAGATAGAGACCGTCCTTCTAGATATGGACGGTACTTTACTTGATTTGCATTTTGATACGTTTTTTTGGCTGACCCTAGTGCCACAAAAAATTGCACAGAAGCAGTCTATCACGCTGGAACAAGCCAATGCGCTCATGGCAAAAGAGTTAGCTAAGGTCCAAGGGCACATACAATGGTATTGCTTGGACTATTGGAGTGAGTTACTCGATCTAGACATCGCTACTATGAAATACGAGGTCGAACACTTAATTGCTTTACGTGAAGATACCTTACCGTTTCTCAATGCACTCAAAACATCCGGTCGCAGAGTCATTTTGTTAACTAATGCGCACCAGGGCAGTCTATCGTTAAAACTTGAACGCACAAAACTCGATGAACACATCGATGAAATCGTTTCAACACATCAATACGGAGTGCCCAAAGAATATCAATCACTTTGGCAACAGGTTCATTCAGACTATGGTTTCATACCTGCTAAGACCCTTTTTGTCGATGATAGTGTACCCATTTTGCATGCTGCACAAACATATGGGATTGGGCATCTGTTAGGTGTCGAAAATCCTGATTCACATAAACCACACAATGCAATCGAAGCATTTCCCTCAGTAAATGATTATCGCGTATTACTCAGTGATATCAAGACGCCTTTTGGTTAATGATGCTGTCTCGCTTGTTCTCCAGCGACGCTAGGGATAGAGTCTAGTTCGGCAATGCAATATCGGTCACGACCATCACGTTTAGCACTAAACATTGCATCATCAGCAGCTTGGAATAAAGAGAGAGCGCTATGAGACTGAGATGGAAACACGGTTGCGATGCCTAAGCTTATGGTAAGGTGAGAATGATTGGGAGAGAATTCATGTTGGATTTTGGCATCGCGTATGATTTTGAGCATTTCCTCTGCTTTTTGTACCGCACCAGCCGCATTACAATCGGGTAATAACAATACAAATTCTTCGCCACCAATCCGAGCAAAAATATCAGCCGGCCGATTGGAAACACCTTCAAGTAAACGACAGACGGTGATTAAGCAGTTGTCACCTTCTGAATGACCGTAAGAGTCGTTATATTCTTTAAATTTATCAATATCAATTAATATCATTGAAATCTGCTGATGGTACCGAATACAACGTGCCCATTCGCGTTGCAGAACCTCGTTGTATTTACGACGATTAGCAACACGTGTCAGTGGATCAAAAAAAGCCATCGTTTCCAAGTATTGAGATTGCTCCTTGAGACGGATATGCGTGTGAATACGAGCTTCGAGTTCTTCGAGTTGCATCGGTTTCGTGACATAATCTACCCCGCCAGCTTTAAAACCTTTGGTTTTATCATGGGCACTATCTTGACTTGATAAGAAAATAACCGGGATCCCAGCAGTAGACTCTTCTGCTTTGAGGCGTTGGCAAATCTGATACCCATCCATTTCGGGCATAACGATGTCGAGTAAAATCAAATCGGGTTGAGGGTGCTGTGTTACCAAGCACAGTGCTTCTTGAGCAGAGGATGCAAAACTGATTGTGAAACTTTCGGACAAACCGTTCATGACGACATGTAAATCCGTTGGATTATCGTCAACAACTAGAACCCTATAAGAGGGATTATCTAACTTATTTAAGAATGAACGAGGTTGGTTACCAGAGAAATCCATTTTTATTCACAATGTTTGTTTAAGTATATGAAGTATTGACCCAGTCCTGTAGTTTCGCAAATTTTAATTCTAAGTTATTGTCGATAATTATATTTACCAAGTGAATTGAGTATAGCCATCACTATCAGGTTGACCGAGAAAACGGCCGACCGCTTGAATTTCCTTAGGCATATCAGAGGGGATATTAAACCGACCACTGACTTGTAAAGAAGGTAAGTCTCGACCTGTTGCTGAAAAACTTAAGTTCAAAGCATTTGGTTCATTTACCTCGATGGTTAAGTTTTGATTAGTACAGCCAAGAGAGGCGTCAAACGTCCCCATTTCTACCAAGCCAGAGGGTGCTAAGACTTGAGCGTTGCGCCATTGACCGGTACCCAATATTTGTTCACATAGTAATTGTGCTTCATTGATTTGCAGTGATGCGTCGGTTAATTTGACTTCAACAGACCCTTTGGCCAATACTTTCATTGGTAAATTAGCTTGATTCAAAATAGATTGTGCAGGCATGCGAAGGGTCATGTTAGATAGCTCGACATGCTGGTTGAATAACGATATGAGCACTCCGCCTTTGAGGTATATTTGATTTGTTTCACGAATATTGCCCACATCTAGATCTAATCCCGCCTTACCGCTGAGTAGGCTCCATGCCGATAATGACCAGTTAATTGGAGCTAACTCGGTATCGTTGAAGACCACACGATTGATTTTACCCTCCCAAATATTGCCACTGACGCCAGAAAGTTCCAGATTCTGTGGCAAAGTAATACGATATACAATGTGTTTTGCAGGTAAAGTGGTGAGCAAACACAACGCAAAAAATACTATTCCAACACTGCCCCAGATGAACTTACGACTCATTTACCAAGCTCCAAACGACGAACTTTAACGAGTCCCGGTGCATTGCCTTCGGTGACATCAATTTGCAAAATCTGCGCGCCGCGCCCCTCGAGTAATGCTAACCAGCTCATAAGCAAGTTGAATTCGACTTCATCAATAAACACTTGCACTTCCTCACCTCTTGGTTGAATTCGAGTGATTTTCAGTCCACGCTGGCTCGCGGTTTGATTGAGCACTTGTACCAAGGAGCCTTGTAGAGTTGTTGCATTAGAAGGGGTAGCAGGAAGACTCTGTACCTTGCGTTGCTGTTGCGCCACCCAAGTAGCTAAACGCTCTTGTTGTTGTAAACGCTTGGTTTGGTCGATCACTGCCTGGTTCACTGGTTGCCAAATGAGCCAATAAACCGCGCCAAATGCGATGACAACACCCATCACTTTGAGGAGTAACTGATCGCGCTCAGATTGTTGTTCGAACCATTGTTTAAATTGCGATAGCATGAAAAAACCTTTTAACTTTTAATGATTAGCGCACCGATAACGCGATTATTCTGATTGTTGATTGCGCCTTGCGTCACCGTATAACCGGATTCGATGGCTTTGGTTTTGAAGCGTTCTAATTGAGCAAAATTATCTGCGATTGCTTGCATTCGGATTTCACCTCGCTTGTGGTCAAACCGAATGGTTTGTGCTTTTATGTTGCCTGCTGCAAATGCTGTCCCTAAGTTACCTAGCATTTGAATGCCTGAGACCGCACCACTGTTATTTTCGCGTTGCTGGACATAACGAGTAATGGCACGTCGAGGGTCTCGATAACTACCAAGTTCTGGAAAGCTCTGTGCAATATTTGTTTTGATAGAGGCTTGTAGTGCATCATTTTGCGTTTTCAAATCGGTGTATTGCAACCCTTTGTTGGCGAGAGATAGAGCAAACGCCAGTAGGACTGCTGCTGCAGTATTACGCCAATACAACCAGTTACTGTTTGACTGCGCTTTTACTTTATAAGCTTGTTGTAATAAGTTGCATTCTGGAGAATCGGAATGTTGTGCCAGGGTATGGATGGGCAGTTCAAGTTCAGCTTCATTCACTGTAATGGGGATCGGTAACGTAAGACTCTCTTTCAGTTCTGCGCTTAATGCAACTGCACCGGTCAGTTCAGGGTGTTGTTGGGTGTAGCCTTGAAGGGCCATTCCCATCCAGGAACGCTCTCCAGTCATTCCTTGCCATTGACCATGGCGCCAGAGGATCTGCTCGTCGAGTTGCAACATGTTTAATGTATCCGATGAGGAAGGCAGTGCGAGTGCATCTGGTATCATAGTGTCGCACATGAATCCTGCTTCAGATAACCATGTTTGCCATTGCTGCATTTGCTCATGACTGACGATAATAACCGTTTGCTCATTCTCAATCCGAGGCCCTAAGGCAATAAAATGTTCAGTGACATCAGAAGCAATATCGTCTTCTAACATGAAGCCAATGGAAGCGATCACTTTACGACCTGCATTAGGGGGGAGCGTAACTGTGGTCAAGCGCAATGCGGAACTATCGACGATGGCTCGGACTGGACGTCCACCAGCACGTTCATGCAAAGTCGTTAACTGTTGAGCATCTGGCAACATTCCTGAGGCGAGAATTTGACTTGAGGCACTGTCCCACATGCCCCAATAGACTGGTTGTTCAGCTCGAGCGCCAAGACGCAAAATAAGTTGTTCCACGATTAAAATCTCCCAAATTTGCGTTGCACAACGGTCAGTTCGTTATTTCCATTTACTTGCAGTATGCTACTGAGCAGGAAACGATTCTGGTTATATTGTGTTTCAGTACGCAAAGTAAAATATTCTGTGCTAATTGTAAACCATGCTTGCATTCTTGTATCGAGTTGCAAGGTATTGAGCAGTGGTTCGTTAAAGAATGCTTGAATATCGTCATAGCCTTCTTCTGGGCGGTTACTGATCAGGTTTTGTGCATCCGCTTCCGTAATATTGAGTAACGCACTGAGTAAAAGTGCATCTTCTTCGGTTAATGTATTAATATTGAGCGCCATGGTGTGATGATTGGGGATCACACATATATACTTTAATAACTCGGGTAGCCATGCGCTATCCACTCCGTTCACTAGGCGCAATTCAGAAATATCAGCCAAAAAACGATTTGCGGCCAAATAGGGAAATGCAGCTCCACGATAGGTCTCGTCTTCTGCGCCAAGTTGCCGAACTTGGGTGTCCTCATCCATGAAATCCAGCACACCATCACGCACGACTTCGGCATTGTAAGTATCATTGCCATTCACCCGACGTACTAGTTCAGTAAACGCTTGGGATAAATCACTATTGTTATTAGTGTTTGTTCCATTGGTTTGAGTCGCTTGTTGCTGGGGGGAACTAGGGGTGGTAGCTGGTACAGAGGGAGTTGTAGTAGGTCCCATTGCACCTGATGAAGGGTCTGACACTAGCGCATTAATATTAAAGCAAGTTTGAGCATCTTCAAGTTGAGCGGTGATCATTCCATTTTCGATCGGAAAAGTAATCGGTTCAGCCCAGGGCTGGTTTAGGTGAATAATCCCATTGCTGAGACTTAACATCTCTTTCATGGCAACAGTGGCATATTGTTCAGCGCCGAGCGCGAACCACTGCGCTTGATTTTGGGCTTTGATATTGGCTGTACGCTGACCTTGTAATTGTAAAGAAACGCCCATTTGCGTGGCGATGATACTGACCAATGCAACGATAAATAACACGACCAATAAAGCAGCCCCGCGCTGATGTTGGATCATGAGCTAACTCCTTGCGGTAAGATAGCAAACTCACGGCGAATTTCACCAAAGGTGTCAGAGGTAATGACGATTGCAATCCCTCGGGGCAGTTGTGAACCGGAGTATTGTTCTTCCCATTGGATTTCATTGCGATTATTTGTGCCAATTGCAAACTCAAACATCAAATTGGACACGTTGGGTAATAAAACTCTGGTTTGCGGGTCGGAGTTCGTCACATTATCGATAAAAAAGGTATAGAGCCGTTCTAGCTCATTATTACCGTTTAGGCGATAACCAACGCCTTGAAGTTTGGACCGGGGCAAGCGCTGTAATGGGTTGCTCCAACCGTTACGAGTGAACAAGAGACCATGGGCAAGTGAGTCAGCTACACCATTTCCTCCTTGTATTACGATTTCATTCTCCTGACCTGAAATACGAGGTGCTAATGCAATAATTTGTGACATATCACGCTCTATGATCATCATACTTCGCTGGAGTATTTCCAGTTCTTGCATCTGCGCATCAGAAGCTTCAGCGGAATCAATGACGCTACTCAATACCGTACCTGATGCCACTGCTATAATTGCAAGAATGGCCACTGCGACGAGTATTTCAATTAGGGTAAAGCCTTGGAATTGGCGTCTAGATTTGATCACGTTTGCTCCGCAGGTGGGGCATAGAAGGTCACAACATCGGTTATCGTTGTTTTCATCTCAGGGTCAAGACTGACCCATACTCTGATTTGAACCATATCATCTACTTCGGTTTTTGTGACTTCTTGACGCCAATACCAACTTCGGTCGAGCATCTTGCTCTCACCTTTAGCCTCTTTTTGGAGTGGCCAACGGCGTTCGATATGGATTTGATTCAGGCGGTTATTGGCTACGTAGGTTGCAATCGTGACATCTTTGATTTGACTCACGCCTGCTAAATTATCATTGGTCGCTTTGAGAACGGCTACGCCAGTTAGGCCAAAAATGAGTAGCGCTACCATCACTTCAATTAGAGTAAGACCAAGATGTTTGCGTCTAGTAGAAGATTTGAGTTGAGGCAGCGTCTGTGCTCGAGACTTCACTGTGTGTCTTCCTCATCATACGCCATGATTAAGGGCAAAAAGCCTTGACCTTGAACTTGCATTGCCAGAGGTCCTGTTTCGCCAAATGCGTC
The DNA here is from genome assembly GCA_018623155.1 of Glaciecola sp. Taxonomy (GTDB): domain Bacteria; phylum Pseudomonadota; class Gammaproteobacteria; order Enterobacterales; family Alteromonadaceae; genus Opacimonas. The sequence continues at coordinate 4,381 of JAAZVZ010000026.1, read as the reverse complement.
GCCAACAAACGAAAACTCCACAGCAAAATCGCCGATTTCACCGTTGGGATATAAAAATAATTCGGGCGGTGGCGGTGGCTTGTCTTCAGGATCGCTAATCTGAACACTCGCACTACTCACTGAGAGTTCTTCGTCAAACAAACTTCCTGTCCCTAAAAATGAATCTTCATCTAACCATGCCAAGCCATCGAGTTTGACCTTAAACGCAAACTGCTCGGGCATAGTATAGGCGTCCATCCATTGTGCGCCTTCGAGCGCAATCCATTCATCCTCTTTTGAAAGCTCCACAAAACTATACGTTAGCGTCTCTTTATTTAATCTAACGCCAATGAAGGTTTGATTGAGTACTGCAAAATCTGAAGCTAAAGCAAGTTTGGCCGCAAAACGTTCGGCTTCTTGTTCAAGTTGTTGAGCAGGCTCTTCACGAAACGGATTGACGATGATCATGCTAGCCACCATACCCATTACGAGTAAGACCAGCATGATTTCGATTAAAGAGAATCCGCGCGGTAAGTGCATCAGCTATTTTAAATAGTCGTTGAGATTCCAAGTACCGATGTCATCATCCGTACCTGGCTCTCCATCTGGGCCGTAAGAAAAAATATCAACCAAGCCAACCTCGCCAGGGCTGATCAGCTGATAATCATTGCCCCATGGGTCTTGTGGCAAACGTTTGATGAAACCCTGTGCAGGATAATTACGAGGAATGGGATCAATATCAGGCTCGGTTACCAAAGCGTCTAGACCCTGTTCAGTCGTTGGGAAAATATTAGTTTGTAACTTGTAGCGCTCTATTGCGCTTTCCAAAGATTGAATATCAACGGCTGCTTTTTTGAGTTGTGCGGTTTCTTGATTACCCAAAATCTGAGGCGCGACGATTGATGCCATGATCGCGATGATCACGAGCACTACCATAATCTCAATCAAACTGAAGCCACGGGCGTGGCGCAAAGAGGAAATTTTCATTACAAATTCACCATACTGTTAAGAGCTAAAATAGGTTGCAAAATGGCAAGCACGATAAACAAAACAATCGTTGCCATAAAGACGATTAAAAACGGTTCAAACACTTTCAGGCTAATGTTTACCAGACTTTCAAATTCACGGTCTTGGTTGTCTGCGGCGCGGGCAAGCATACCTTGTAGCTCGCCAGATTTTTCCCCCGCAGCAATCATGTGCATCATCATCGGAGGGAATATTTTGGTGCGCTCTAAAGAGGCGCGTAAGCTTGCGCCTTCTTTGACTTGCATCGCAGCCACACCAACCTCACGCTTAATGTAACGGTTAGCAAGCACATCTGAGGCAATGCGCATGGCCTCTAATAATGGGACTGCGCTTGCGGTCAATATCGATAATGTGCGAGCAAATCGAGCTGTATTTAAGCCGCGATTGACTCGGCCAATCAAAGGAAGGGATAAAATCCATTGATGATAACGCAATTGAATGTGAGGAATGGTGAGTAGTTTGCTCAGTGCTACACCGAGGACAACTAAACACAACGCAAGCAAGCCCCCGTGATTCTGCACAAACGCACTAATGTCCATCAATATTTGTGTCATCGTGGGTAAATCCTGGCCCATGTGGTCAAATTGACCCACAATTTTGGGTACAACGACAGTGAGTAGCATAATGACAATACCCAGAGCAAACACTAGCATAATCACAGGATAAACTAACGCTTGGACAATTTGAGAACGGGTCTTTTCGCGATTTTCAGTGTAATCAGCCAGTCGTTCTAATACAGTATCCAGGTGACCTGATTTTTCACCTGCTGCCACCATGGCGACAAACAAATCATCAAATATGGATGGAAATTCTCGTAGTGCATCAGCCAGTGTATAACCTTCCACTACCCGAGAGCGAACGGCCATGAGCATTTTTTTTTGGCGGGCTTTCTCGGCTTGTTCAGCCACCGCAAATAAGGCTTCCTCGATGGGTAAACCTGATTCAACGAGTGTTGCTAATTGCCGAGTAAGCAATGCCAGTTCTGCTGCACTGATCCGATGCCGAGAAACCAATCGACTTAAATCAAACGAGGAAGATCGCGCTGGGGTGTCTTTGACCTGTTCGACTTCTACTGGAATGAGTTTTTGTTCGCGTAGTTGTGCACGTATTTGCCTAGCATTATCTCCTTCGAGAACGCCTTTTTTGGTTTTACCTGCTAAATCCAGAGCTTCATACGCAAATGCCGCCATGGCTTATTCCTCACGCGTGACGCGCAGTACTTCCTCAAGAGAGGTGATGCCAGCGAGAACCTTATCTCGACCATCCGCGCGAATCGATGGATTGGTTTGACGTAAGTATTTTTCTATGGCTTGTTCACCTTTTCCATCGTGAATTAAATTGCGAATCGTTTCATCCACCAAGAGCATTTCGTGAATGCCGGTACGTCCTTTATAGCCAGTGTGATTACAAGCAACACAACCAACTGGTTTGTATATGACGGTGCCTTCACGTGCCCCATTGAGTAACGCTGCCTCTTGTTCGTTAATATGGTGTTCGGATTTGCATTCATCACAGAGTGTTCGCACCAACCGTTGCGATAACACTCCAAGTAAGGAGGAGGAAAGTAGAAAGGGCTCAATCCCCATATCTTCAAGACGAGTGATCGCACCCGCTGCAGTGTTTGTGTGTAGCGTTGACATCACAAGGTGACCCGTCAATGAAGCTTGGACAGCGATCTGTGCCGTTTCCAAATCACGAATTTCACCGACCATGACCACATCGGGGTCTTGTCGTAAGATGGCTCGTAACCCACGTGCAAAAGTCATATCGACTTTGGGGTTCACTTGGGTTTGGCCAATCCCCTGAATATCAAATTCGATAGGATCTTCAACGGTCAGAATATTGCGATCTTTTGCATTAATTTCAGTTAACCCGGCATATAAGGTAGTGGATTTACCTGAACCCGTTGGGCCAGTCACTAAAATGATCCCGTGTGGTTTGCGGATGAGTCCAGAAAAAATTTCGCGGTTGCGAGACGTCATACCCAAATCAATGAGGTTTAAACGCGCGTTATTTTTATCCAGTAAACGCAGTACCACGCGTTCGCCATGGCTAGATGGCATCGTTGAAACCCGCACATCCACAGCTCGACCACCGATCTTCAAGGCAATACGTCCATCTTGTGGTACGCGTTTTTCCGCAATATCTAAGCGCGCCATAACCTTTATCCGTGAGACTAGCATGGTCGACATTTTGCGATTAGGTTTGAGAATTTCTCTTAACACGCCGTCTACTCGAAAACGCACAACAAGTTGGTTTTCAAATGTTTCGATATGAATATCTGAAGCCCCTTCTTTGATTGCTTCACCTAAGAGTGCATTTATCAACTTGATGATGGGGGCATCGTCTTCAGTTTCGAGTAAGTCTTCAGTTTCTGTCAGGTCTTCAGCTAAGGCAAATAAATCCGACTCATTGCCCAAATCTTCCATGAGTTGCTTGGCTTGTGAAGAATCCCGCTGGTACATATTGGTAAGCAGCTCTTCAAAGCGCTCAGCATCGATTAATTTAAGATTAAATGGCATACCGTAGACACGACGAACTTCTGCAACAATGTGCGGGGACGTGTTGTGTGTCACATAGACATCAGCAAGGGTTCCTTTATCACTGTGAGCCGCAAGCGCATCGAGCAATATAGTGTGACGCTTAGCAAAGCCAAAACTCAATGTTCTGACTTCAGCATGAGTCACTGCTGCATCATTGGACTCTGGCAGTTCTTGTGATTTTGGCGCATCAAGTACAGCATCAGTCATAGCTAGTTGTCTTTTTTGTCTTTGGTTTCGAGGTATTCTTCGAAGCTTGGTGGTAAGCTTAATGCATCATCCCATTGTGGTAATTCTGGCCCTTTTTCAAAGGGCATCAATGGGATCCCATCGGCTTGACGATCCAACTGTTGGGCACGTATATAATTGTACTTGCGATGTGATATCTCATTCATTGTGGCGGCATCACGCACAATAGATGGGCGCAAAAAGACCATAAGGTTGCGCTTGCGCTTACTTGAGGAAGTCGATTTGAACAAGTTGCCTACAATCGGAATATCACCCAATAATGGCACTTTACTTACGCTTTCTTGCACTTCTTCATCAATTAGTCCACCCAGTACAATCGTTCCGCCATCATCGACAATGACTGTGGTTTTGATTTCACGCTTATTGATTGAGATATCAACAGCTGTTGCGCCTGAGACACTAGAAACTTCTTGTTCAATCAACAGTTGTACGGCATTGCCTTCATTAATCTGCGGTGTCACCTTAAGTTTGATCCCTACTTCCTCTCGGTCTACCGACTGAGTTTGCAATTGCGAGTTAGAGTTGGATGAAATCGCACCCAAAATTGGCACTTCTTGACCAACAATAAAGAAGGCTTCTTCGTTATC
>JAAZVZ010000016.1 GCA_018623155.1 Glaciecola sp. | reverse complement strand
GGTCTATTGGGTACGGTTTTAGGTATGATTGCGACTTTCCAACAAATCACCTTGTTTGGTACTGGTGACCCTCGCATCATGGCGGGCTCAATTTCAATGGCGCTTGTAACGACTGCACAAGGTATTATTGCAGCACTACCATTGATTCTAGCTCATAGTATTGTTGCGGCTCGCTCAAAGTCGATTGTTCACATCTTAGATGAACAAACTGCGGGTATTGTTGCAGCTCACTCAGAGTCGGAGAAAGCATAATATGTTATACCTGATTGGATTATGGGAATCGGTCAGGGACTTTATCGCTACCGGCGGTGACGTACTATATTTCGTTGCTGCCGCGCTCTTCCTCATGTGGGTTTTAATGATAGAGCGTTATTGGTATTTGACATCGGTATTTCCGAAGGTGAAACAACAAATCATCGACGATTGGAATGCCCGTGCAGATACGACCTCATGGTATGCGCATAGAATCCGTGACGCATGGATTTCACAAGCATCAGATGCACTGAATGCGCGAATGTTGATTATTCGTACATTAGTGGCCATGTGTCCGCTAATTGGTCTTCTTGGAACAGTAACAGGTATGATTTCTGTATTTGAGACGATGGCGACACAGGGTACTGGTAATGCACGTTTGATGGCCGCAGGTATTTCAATGGCAACCATTCCAACAATGGCTGGTATGGTTGCAGCACTGTCAGGGTTGTTCGTAAGCTCTCGCTTAGAATCTAAAGCGAAATATGCACGCGAATCACTTATTGACAGCCTGCCTCATCATTAAGAGAGGACATTATGAGTCGTAAACAAAGAGTTGAAGAAGAGGATGCAGCAATCGACATGACTCCGATGCTAGACATCGTATTCATCATGCTGATTTTCTTCATCGTTACCACAGTATTCGTAAAAGAGGCGGGTATTGAGGTAAACAAACCAGAAGCCAGCGAAGCATTCCGTCCTAAAAACGCCAATATTTTTATTGCGGTCACTGAGGACGGTGACGTTTGGTTAGACAAGCGCCAGGTTGATCCTGATTCAATTCGCGCAAATGTCGAACGTCTACTGACGGAACAGCCTACAGACTATGTGATAATACAGGCTGACATAAAGGCTAAGCACGGTTTGGTAGTTAAAATTATGGACCAAGTAAAAGACGCAGGAATTGATAAGATTTCTGTTGCATCGAGGAGTTAATTAGTATGGTTAGATTAATACTTTCTATATTACTTGGCGCTGCCGTTGCATTTACTTTATTTGTGGTCATGGCTAAGTTGATTGAGAACACAAACCGACCAGCGGAAGAGGTTCCACCAACGCCTGTGATTGATATTGTAATGGATGATGTTGAAGAGGATACGAACACGCGTAATCGTGTACCACCTCCACCTCCACCGCCACCACAACAGCCACCTAAGATGCAGCCAACTGAGCCTGAAGAAATCGAGCCAGATGCAAATGGTTTTAGTTTAAATGTACCTGGTATTGATACTGGTGGTATGAACGTTAGTCTTGGCGGCGTTGGAGCCATGCGACGTGATGGTGAAGCGACACCTATCGTACGGATCGAGCCAAAGTATCCAGTACAGGCTGCTCGTGATGGTAAAGAAGGTTGGGTACGCTTGTCGTTTACTATTAATGAAGTAGGTGGCGTTGAAGACGTAGATGTAATCGAAGCCGATCCCAAACGTGTGTTTGACCGTGAAGCGAAGCGAGCACTACGTAAGTGGAAGTACAAGCCCAAAATCGTTGACGGTAAACCAGTAAAACAACCTGGTATGCGTGTTCAATTAGACTTTACATTGGATAAATCATGATGCAGAAGCTATTAAAATACTCAGTAGTTGCAGCCACTATGAGCCTTTCAATGGGATTGTGTTCAGTTGCTGTAGCGCAAGAAGATAAAAAACCAAGCCCACCGCCTCCTCCTGCTCTCCCCGTAGAGTGTCCAGGGTATAAGCCTGGTACTACACAGATTGTAGGTGAGCGTGCAGGTAAACGCGTTGCTCGAGCTTTTGAATCTTACAATAATGATTTAATTGATGAAGCTTTGGAGACCTTAATAGAAATTGATCCTTCTGACTCATTTGATGCAGCATATGTTAACCGATTCATTGGTAACATTATGGCAACCATTGATGGTCGTGGTCAGGAAGCAAAAGGCTATTTGGTCAAGTCAGTTCAGAAGAAAGAATTAAATGACTCTGAACATGCGGGTACTTTGCGCCTTTTAGGTGATTTATCTTTGCAAGAGAAAGATTATAAAGATGCAATCAATTGGTACAATAAATGGATGGATTTTACTTGTAAGCAAGACCCAGATATTTATACACGAATTGCTCAAGCATATTACGAGCTTAAACAACTCGATAAAATCATCGCTCCTGCTAATAAAGCTATTGCATTATATAAAGAGCCTAACAAAAACCCATATGTGTTGAAGCTCACTTCATACTATGAGCGCAAGCTGTATCCTGATACGGTTAAAGTTGCAGAGGAGCTAGTTCGCAAATTCCCTGACAATAAGCAGTGGTGGTCTCAGCTAGGTTTCTTCTACATGTTAGTTGAAGACTTTAAGCGTGCGCTATCTACTTTTGAGATGGCATACGCGCAAGGTCATTTGTCTAAAGTTTCAGAGTTAAAAGCTTTAGCCCAGTTATATTCAACCAGTGACATTCCTCACAAGGCTGCACTGATACTTGAAAAATATATTGGGACTGGCTTGATTGAAAAAACAGAGACAAATTACTCACAACTAGCAAATGCTTTTCACTCAGCTAAACACCATGCTACTGCAGCTAAGTATTATGGCATAGCAGCAGCGATCAACAATGATGCTGACCTATGGCGTAAGCAAGGCGTTCTTTTGCTAGCGGCTGAAGATTATAAGGGTGCCGTGGTTGCACTGCAAAAATCATTAGACGCGGGTCCAGAGGATGAAGGCCGAGTTCAGTTTGCATTGATGGAAGCTAATTTCTATCAAAACAAATTCAGAACTGCCTATAAACATGCATTAGAGGCGAAGAAGTTTCCTTCAGTACGTCGCAATGCAAATGCGTGGTCTCCCTACATAAAGGATAAAGCAAAGAATCGTGGGATTAAGATTTAATTCAACATTCTAATTTGAAAGATAAAAAAGCTGGGTAAACCAGCTTTTTTTATACCTCTTCCTTAACTTGTTTAATGAGTTCAGCCTTGCCGTGGCACTTGAGGAGTTGATATCTTTTTTTCACATTCATGTCTAAGTTATTAAACCAAAATGTCAATGTACTGCTTTCTAAGATATTCATCATATGTAGTCCATATAGGACATATTGAGTATGGTCAAAGTGACGTTTACCAGCTTTGAAGTCATTGAGCATTTCACAAAGTGTATTTTTATAAGAATGGAGTTGTTGAATTAAATCTTGTGATATCGGTTTAGCAAGCCCCCAATGACATTGCAATGTAATCAAAGGTTCTAGCTCTTGTAATAATAAATTGTTTTTATTGTGGATGACGAGAACATTATTGACGCCTGTAGCTGTGTTAGCTTGCTGTCCAAAACGCACAATGACAAAGCCATTACATTCCCAAAACGTGTGTACATGCTTTTGAAAAGAGAAGGAACTCGTTACATGAGCGTTTGCTTCAGAAGACATATCGAGCAAATAATGAACTAATTGGGAACCGATACCTTGTCGCCGTTTTTCTGTTTTTACTGCGATGCGATTGATTCGCCAATGTGTTTGTTGAAGTATCTTTTTACAACGGTATGTATGAGCAATTTGTTGCAGTCCTAAATGACCTTGAACCCTTCGTTCCCCTGATAAAATGTCATTTTTAAGTTCATCACTTATATCTTTTAATTTTTCTTCGAAATAAATACATACACCGCAAATTTTCGCCTGTTCAACATACACAATGCAATGTGTATTTGGGCAATCAAATAATCGCTGTAAGTCATCTGGGCGTGACTGATAGTGGGCTTCACTCAATAGTGAATAACAAGCAAGAATGACATCATGCTCGTGCTTTATTTTATGAAATCCGTCAGCGAGTTGAACGGTATTGACAGGGTTTAACGTGAATGCCAATTCAATCGGGCAGGGTATTTGGAACCGAAAAGCCGTACTCAATTCAACTTGAAAATAAGAGGGTAATTGCTCAACAAAAATGCGTTTGAAACCTTGTCCTGTCCCTTCATAGCCGTGAGTTGTGGAACTATAAATTTTAATCCCGTCGAGTGTACTTAATCTTTTTAGTACAGATAAACTATATGATGCGGCTTCATCTATGATTATCGTATCCCATGTTTCTTGTAATAATGGGCTGTCAGTCGAAGTAAAGGCTATTTTTCCAGATCCAATTTGTATGCATTGATTCAGAAAAATAGAGTTTTGGGATAAATACTCAAGCGTGTTTTTAAGTACTTGATCATCATTATTACGCTGTTGAATACATAAAATTTTGTGTTCAGAGTTGAGTAATTGGAAGGCTAATCGTGCAAGTAAGTGTGACTTTCCTCTACCACGATTAGCCGTAATTACTATATTTTTCTCATTTTTCAGATCACGTTCTAAATAATCCAATATAGAGTGCAGCGTGTCATTTTGTTCACTAATTGCTCTGGAAAATTGGTTTTTTAATTGAAGGCTTTCTTGAGAAGTGACAGCATCAAATGACATTAACTTATCGACGTCTTGATGATAAAAGATGGTATCAATATGTTGTTTAAGATATTGCCATAGTGATGAACTCACTTTTTGCGACTGGAGTGGGTAATTAACGGAAATACCTGTCCAGACATTGGAGTTTGGTATGGGTTCGATGATAAATAAAACACCGCTTGCTTTTACCGTACCACTTAACGCAAGAAGCGATTGGAAACGAAAACCAGAGTGTCCTGATATATCGAAGATAACATAATCAAACTCTCGACCAAGACATTGAGAATATTGATTTGGAGAGAGAGAAGTCGTACAAGTCTTAGCCAACTCTTGGTTGAGACCCAAATAAAGAGATTGCGCCGATGGGCGTATAGATGTTTTGCTAATCAGGGAGTCGCGGAGTTTCTTTGAGTCCGTGGTACAAATAATTTGTCTAGGCACGTGCTTTTCTTTATTCTGTTAGAAGTTCAAATATATCAAAGCCACTGTGTTTTTTCGAGCCAGTAGTTATAAGCCAATGCATAAACATAATAATAGCTCCAGTAAAACACTCAAAAAAATTCGACTGGCTCGAAATCTGAGTATCGCTATTCTGTACGTTTTTTTATGTTTGGTCTTGGTACGTAACGAAATTCTGCACATTGAGTCTCAACTAGACGTTGAGCAGCAACATTTTGTCAACCAAGTTGAGACATTTGAAGCGTCTATCTTACAAGTCATTGATAGCTTCTCGGCATTTATCGATCAATCACCTGCGCCTGATTCAGAACAAAAACACGACTTTGCTGAGCGTCTAATCGCAGCCCATCCCTACGTTTATATGATAGGGCAAATCGATGTACTTAATTCAGATACTGTTGAGGCGATGAAGTCTCCTGTTTTTCAGTTAAAACAAATCGTGACTTCTACTCAGGGGAAACTGTTATTAAAGCCCAAGATCCCTAGTGATTTCAATTATGTCATTACCTGGGTACACCCAGACACTCGTCCTGTTAATAATGTTATCGGTTTGGATGTGTCGAACGTTGAAAAACTTCAGCCATTGTTTGATTCAGCCAAAAAACGAATTATACCAAAACAAATACGAACAATAGCTCGTGATACGATAGCTATGGAAACGTTCGAGATGATTCAAGGTGGCTATGCTTTTTCTATTAATCAAGTTTCTAGATATGCATCAAATATTGATGATGTAAATGACAGTCAGTTTATTACCATACTTTTTGAGCATGAGACACTGATTGCCCATCTAAAAGAGTTTGTACCTAATCAAAATATGTTGATTAACATAGATTATAGAGGGCGTAGCCTCAACTATGGTTCCACAGCAAGCGACAATCATTCGCTGAATACGATTCGAAAAGCATTTGAGGTTACGATTTTCGACTCAAGTATTCACGTTACATTTGAGCAATCTATTGCTTACCAAGATTTGAACTTGGGCTTTTTGGGATTACTCACTGTATTTTTAATCATCAATGTGATTTTGTTTGAGAGCTTGCATAACAACATAGTGAGAAAACACAACTATCTGAAAACGGTAAATAAAAAGCTTCGTGAAAATATTCAAAATCGTTCTGATTTATTCGGCTTCATTGCACATGAACTTAAAACACCGTTAACGTTAATTTCGTCACCTACTCAGCAGCTTTTATCTGATGAGAGTATTGACCACGATATCCGTGAAAATTTACACGTTATTAGTCGAAATACACAGAGGATTCAAAGTATCATCGATCGGATTTTGACCATTAAACAATATCAATCAAGTGAGCTTTCCCCTCAAAATATCAATATGGTAAACGAACTTAATGGAGTCATTAGTCGATATAAGCCTTTGTTCGATAAAAATAATTTAGATTTTGTCATTCAGGGTAATCAATATGACATGGTTTCCTTAGTAGAAGATTTAGCATCATATCAGATTGTGTTGGAAAACCTATTTAGTAATACAACCAAATATACGACTAAAAACGGGGTAGTCATTGTGGATTGGTACTGCGATGACGGATTTTTCCAAATTGATGTACGAAATTCATGTCCATTGATGAGTGATGAAGCGCGCAGTAAGTTGTTCACTAAATATGTTCGTTCACACGAGAGTGTCAAAGAGGGCGTTGGACTTGGCCTCGGTTTAGTCAGAGAGATTTGCGAGAAAAATCAGTGGATATTAACTTGTAAGAGTATCATCATCGAAACCGAACCATTCATCGAATTTAATATATCTATTCCAATGGGCTAAATCATTTATTATGAATTTATTGAGATAACTTGAATTCTGGACAGTTCATTGCTATCTTCTCCGCTGCCAAGGGGTGCTTTGCCTGGATTTTAAGAGTTCAGGTCAAGGCTGAGATCATATGAAACCCTTACACCTGATCCGGATAATGCCGGCGTAGGAATTGGTTAAGACAACTCTAATTCAACCTGCCGAAACCGGATCCGTTTGTTATTTATATCTTTAACATAATGAGATCCAAGTATGAAACACACACTTTTATTTCTAGCATTAACATCCGCTATCCCTGGTATCGCTTATGCGTCTGATGCAAAGGTCAACCAAGAGAGCACAATCGAAACTATTACTGTTAACGGTGATTTCTCTGCTTTGGCATTGTCAGAAGTGTCGCAAAGTGCATCCGTCATTGATGCATCGACTCTGACTACTCGGCAAGCTTTCCACAGTGAGGACATTTTATCAGGTATAGCCAATGTTAATTTAAGCTCTGGTGCGTCACGTGCTCGTTTTGTTCAAATTAGAGGTATTGGTGAACGCAGTCAATTTGCTGAGCCGATAAATCCTTCCGTTGGTATTATGCTCGATGGTCTCGATATAAGTGGTTTAGGTGCATTAGCTACCGTATTTGATGTGGCACAGGTCGAGGTATTACGAGGCCCACAAGCTACTGCACATGGCGCTAATGGTCTTGCTGGGGTGGTTAATTTTGTGTCAGTAGCCCCGTCAGCAGAGCCTGAAGGATATCTTCGTTTTGGTTTGGCACAACATGATACGTTGTTTGTTTCAGCAGCCTATTCCCAAGCTTTGTCAGAGTCTCTTAATGGTCGAGTTGCTTTGCAACAATACCAAAGCAATGGTTTTGTAAACAACACATATTTACAACGCGATGATACCAATGGCATCCAAGAAACCAATGCTCGCGTGGCTTTATCTTACCAGTCTTCTGCTCAGCAAACGTTTAATTTAAATCTATTTCACGGTTATATAGACAATGGCTATGATGCATTTTCACTAGATAATGATAATGTTTCTCGAGCAGACGAGCCTGGCACTGACCGTCTAAAAGGCGAGGGCGTTACCTTAGCGAGTGTCACTGATTTTGATTGGGGAACATTGACATTGAGTGGGGCTGCACTGACTTCCGAAAGTCTCTACAGTTATGATGAGGATTGGACTTTTGTTGGTTTTCACCCATGGGAATACAGCTCAGTTGATGCTTATTATCGAGACCGCAACAATCACTCATTTGCGTTAATCGCTCGCTCTGAGCAAGCACTTGATCAAGCTCATTGGACGTTAGGAGCGCAATACAAAGCGAGTGATGAAGATTTACTACGCCAGTATACGTATGCTGAAAATGATTTTACCAGTCAATATGAACCTGAAACAACCGCATTTTTTGCTCAGTATAACATTCCATTAGCAAGTGATTGGTTAGCTGAAGCAGGGGTGCGATTGGAACGATTTTCTGCTGATTATCGCGACAATTCTGGATTTTCTGAACAGCAATCAGAAACTCTAGTAGGTGGTAAAGTCGGTCTGAGTTACCGCCAACCTGGATTGACCTACTATGGCAGTGTCAGTCGCGGTTATAAGGCAGGCGGATTTAATCCAAGTCAAGCCGTAAGTAATGCGCAAAGAACGTTTGATGCAGAATATAATTGGAACTACGAAATAGGTGCCAAATACCAAGTCAAGCAACTATCAGCTCGTTTAGCTATTTTCCAAATGACGCGAAAAAATACACAAATCAGTGATTTTGCAGTGATTCAAGGTCCTGATAATTCAGTGCAATTTATTGACATCATCGATAATGCTGACAATGGTACCAACCGCGGAGCAGAAATAGAGGTGCGTTGGCAACCGGCGGCTCAAGTTGAACTTGGAGCAGATATGGGGTATTTGGATGCTTATTTTAATGGGTTTACTAGAGCAGACGGCACAGAAGTTGTGAAGCAACAGCAAGCACAATCACCTCGTGGTAGTTATCACTTTTTTGCAAATATAGCACTATCTGAAACATGGCAAGGTTATTTTGCTATTGAAGGCAAATCTTCTCATCGTTTTAGTGATGGCCATGATGAAATCAATCCTTCATATGTCTTAACTCATGTGACATTTACTAAGGATGTGGGGCCATATTCAGTCAGTTTATGGGCTAAAAATCTCTTTGATACAGAGTATTACACGAGAGGTTTTGGTGGCTTTTCAAATGATCCTCGTGACTACTACGAGCAACCAGAGCCGTATTATCAATTTGGTAATGGTAGACGTTTAGGTGTCAGTTTTAACTTGGAATTCTAATGTTAGAACTTTTGTCCATTTCTTGGCTTGAGGCAGTAGCTGCACTATTAGGCGTGGTATACATTTTTGCCGTGAGCCAAGAATGGCCAATTGCATGGCCGGCGGCGTTTGTGAGTACGGCAATTTATACATATGTGTTTTGGGATTCAACCTTATGGTACAGTGCCGGGCTTAATTTTTATTATATGGCTATGGCTATTTATGGTTATTGGCAATGGACTCATGGAAGCAAAGCCCGTGTCGGTAACATCTCTAATCGATCCCATTATTGGCATTTCATTTACATTATTTCTGGAATAGTATCTGTTTGTATCCTAGTGTTGGCGTCCGGTAAAGTATGGTTCGCTTGGTCAACACTGGATGCCTTTATCATGGTGTTTTCTGTCATGACCACGGTTCTGGTTGCGCATAAACATCTCTCCAATTGGCTATATTGGATAGGCATTAACGCACTTGCGATGGTCCTTTATTGGCAGTACGCATTGTGGTTCACTGTCGGTTTGTATATGGTGTATCTTGGTTTTTCTATTTTTGGGTGGCTACAGTGGCGCAGGCGTGCTCAGACCTTTTATACCAATTAACGGGTGAATATCCGCCGTCAGAAAAGATCTCGTTTGTGCAGTTAAACGGTACACATGACAATTTTCGATGCTCTTGGGGAGCGTCCACCTTTCACGTCAAAATACTTCGTAACCATTCGGGGGAGCTGTTTTCGTGGGATTCTCATTGGCGCTTGCAATCTTTATTAGCTAGACACAGTCTTGCTCCAAATGTATTTAGTGTGAGCCAAGATTTCTGGATTGAACAGTGGATTGATTATACACCTTCAGTCATAGATGATATTGCCATAGGAGCGAAGCTAATGGCTCGTATTCATCAACTTGGAGTGCATACAAGGGATGCTAGTTCTGCCACATGCTATCCACAGTATACGCAGAAGTTACGGGCTCAATGGCAAAGTGATTTAGTTTTTGGGCATAATGATTTGCACATGGCACATATTCTCGGGGACATGGTCGTTGACTGGGAGTATGCTGGTATGACTGAAAGAGCTTATGATATTGCTAACTGCTGTGTAATTAATGGTTGGTCATCATCTCAACTAGGTGACTTTTTGACTTGTTATGAACCATTAATACCAAGCCTTGATTACAATTTAACCTTGGCTGTAAACGCCTATATACCAGTGGTAGAGGCCATTAATTTGCAATGGCAACGCAAATTATCGCACCAGACTATTTAAAGCTTTACCTTTATAGCAAGCCTTGTATAATGCTCAACCGTTGTAGGGGCGTAGTTCCAATTGGTAGAACAGCGGTCTCCAAAACCGATGGTTGGGGGTTCGAATCCCTCCGCCCCTGCCAACTTTCTTCGAGGTAGTATTGAATGCAAAGTAACGAAGAATCCAAAGGTCTGTTTCCGACAGGTAAACATTGGTTCTTGTTGTATTGCAAGGGTAAAGAAGAAGAACGCGCGGTGATGCACCTCAATAATCAAGGGGTTGAAGCCTTTTATCCCAAAGCGCAAATCGAAAAAATCGTCCGCGGAAAACGCACACAAATAATCGAAGCTTTATTTCCTAATTATGTCTTTGCTCAACTTGACTATGAGCAACACAACTTCACTGCTATTCGCTCAACTCGAGGCGTGATTGGATTTGTACGTCGTGGTAGAGAGCCACAGTTAGTCCCAAAAACGTTAGTGCATCAATTCAAGACACTGCATGATGTCGCACAAGTTAAAGACAAAAATCTTCCTAAACAGGGTGATATGGTATTGATCAATCACCCTCAATACAATAATGTGAGAGCGATTTATCAAGAAGCGAAAGGAGATGCTCGAGCAATATTATTATTGGAACTAATCAACAAACCAGTCGAAGTGATTTTCAACAATACCGACTTCAAAAAAGTTGATCCTTAGTCATTATTCAACATAACGAGCGATGATTTCGCCTTTTTCCCAAACAAGCATTTCTTTGGGCAGCATTTTGCTCCAAGTCTCATTTGTCGTAAGTGGTTCTGTTGCTAAGACCGTCACGATATCATTAGGCGTTGTTTCTTGTGCAAAGTCGACTGTCACTGCAATATCTTTTAACAAAGCTCGGCCAAACGGTGCTCGTCTGGTGATCCAATACAAATTATTTGAGCAATGAGAAGCCAAACTGAGCCCGTCAGACAACATAAAATTACATACTCCGCTCCCGTGTAATGTATGTGACAGTTCGTAAACATAATCCCAAATCATGCGAGTATTTTGTGGTTTATGTTCACCAAATTTTTCAGCAATACAGCCCAGTAACCAGCAGAATATAAACTCGCTGTCGGTGGTGCCTACAGGGACAAAACGACGCGACAAATTCAATTTATCAAAGATACCTTCGAGCTGACCATTATGTGCAAACGTCCAAGTTTCGCCCCATAACTCTCGACTAAATGGGTGGGTGTTTTCCAGGACTAAGGCCCCAATATTGGCTTGTCGTATATGCCCAATCACAATGTCACTTTTGATGGATTGTTGTTTCAAAAAAGCGGCTACATCGCAATCGGAACCTGCCGTCAAATCGCGAAAGGTTTGCGTCCCCTTACCACGATAAAAGGTAATTCCCCATCCATCTTTATGCACATCTGTGCGACCTGCACGTTCTACTAGACCGGTAAAACTGAAACAAGCGTCTGTTGGCACGTTCGCCGACATTCCCATTAATTGACACATACATCACCTTTTCAACAATGAGTGGATATTTTACCAACTAACAGTAATAAATTAACCAATTAATTACACTGCGGACTTAACCAAGCTTCAAAACGTGCCTGGTCAATGATATCAACTTCCGCGGTATCGGGTCGTGCTGGGTGCAATAGCATGGTCATTTGGAGTAATCGCCCGTCTCTAAAAATTGCCAATTCACATTGTTCGCCATTGAGTCGATTGAGTTGTGCACTGAGTTGAGCAAAGGTGCACAGTTGTTGGTTAATTGCAATAATCACATCGTTGGGTAATATACCAGCTTGTGCTAGAGCTCGCCCCTCGATAGTACTTACCACCTTGACTCCCATAGAGTGTTGTTCACATAAAGCGCCCCAGTCATATTTGAGTAACGTTATCGCAGAATCACCGCCTTTGTCATTAGAACCACTACTAGGGCGTATTTTGAGTGCTAAGCCAATATAAGGGAGTAATTGTAACAAGGGTAAGGGCGCTGTGCCGTACACGTATTGTTGGATAAAATTATCGACGTTGATACCTAATGTATCTCGGCAAATGTCTGCGATGACCGAATCGTGTGTACCTGTCCCCGTTTGTCCATAATCCCGCCATAAAATCCGCATGACATCATCTAAACTTACATTGTCATTGGATTCTTTACGTAACAAAATGTCTAAGCATAATGCAACTAACCCTCCTTTGTTATAATAGGAAGTGATGAAGTTAGTTGATGTTGCCGTTTGCAGATAAAATTTTGTCCAAGCAAACCAACTGCTTTGTGCAATGGATTGTTTGTCGGCGCCAGGGTTACGCAATAATCGGGTAATATTTTTGGCTAAAATTTTTGTGTAACTAGCACCGCTAATGGTCTTTGCTCGGGCGATGGACAAGTCATCATATAGACTCGTAAGCCCCTCATAAATCCATAATTGTTCAGTATTGACGACATCGCCCAACGTTGGATTTTGTAACGCCGCTGGTTGAATTCGTTTTACATGCCAAGCATGTAAAAGCTCATGGGCGCACAGACTTAAGAAAGTCTCATACCCTTCCCGGTTTGAAGCGCACAGCTCATTGCGAGGATAGAGAAGAGCCGTCGATTCAGTGTGCTCAAGACCACCATAGCCAGTCTGACTGAGCATGGTTTGAAAGTGGTATTGTACAAAAGGAATAGGCCCTTCATAAAGTGCAAAGTGGTGATTGATAATAGCTGTCAGGTCGCGCACCAACATCGCTTTGTCGCACAGGGGCGACTCACTAAATGCGAGAGTAAATTGAGTATTTTGAACTGTGAACTCAGTAATGTCTAATTGCCCAATTAACATAGGATGTTCAATCAAATTTGCATATGAAGAACAAATATACCCGTCTTTATCCTGTGGCATGCTGGTATCGATGCACCAATCTTGTGGGACGTTGGTCAGATGCACTCGATATGGTCGATTATCTTGAATACCTTCTTCGAGTGAATCACATACCTGCAGAAAAACAGACGTGCCATTAAAGAAGCAAAATACATCATTGGCAAAACTGCTGCGTACAGACAAATCATTGGCAAAAACCTCGTACTCAACAGTCGTTCCATCATGTGGCGCTAACTCCCATTCATGCTGACTTACAGGGGTAATTTGTGTGCCATCAACGTTGAATGCATGGACATGCTGAGCAAAATGGCGCAACATATAGCTTCCTGGGATCCAATTGGGTAAGCGAAGAAACTGTTTCTCATTGGACGCTGGGATAACTAACGAAACTCGAATACGTTGTTGCGCGATAACACTAAAATCGACCGTAAATTGCATGGGAACCCTTATCCAATCAAAAGGTCATAAGTATAGTGACAAATCCGCCTTAAGCTCAAGTACGTATCAAACAATTATAAAAAGCAGGACAAGACATGCGACAGATAGATAAATTATTAAACCAGTATGGTGAATCTCACCAAAACCATACCAATATCTTGATACATGGCATTGCAGTGCCTAGTATTTTCTTTGTTACGATAGGTTTGATATATGCAATCCCGGTCCCAGAGGCGATTGCGCAATATGAAGTTACCTTTGCACATATCCTCGCTATTCCAATGTTAATGTACTATTTTAAGCTATCGGGCCCTATTGGCGCTGCGATGACGTTGCTGACACTTGGCGTATTTGGCGGCATTCAATTACTCGAATATCTACACATTTCGGTGTGGCGGTTTTCATTGGTATTATTTGTAATGATGTGGGTATTACAGTTTGTCGGACATCAGATTGAAGGGAAAAAACCTTCGTTTTTTGAGGATCTTAGGTTTCTTCTTGTAGGACCTGCTTGGTGGTGGAATCACTTTTTTAAACGCTTCAACATCAAACCATAGGTCTGTTTAATGGGTTTACCTAAGCTTTGCGTCTCCATTTTGTTGGTGATAACGCTCGCTGGCTGCTCAAGTAAGATTGCCTATAATAATTTGGATTATTTGGTGCGTTGGTATTTAAGCCAATACATTGAGCTTAATGAAGAGCAATCAGCACAAGTTGACATAATATTAGATAAAGCATTGGCTTGGCATAGAACAAATGAGCTCCCTCAGTATCTTGCTCAGTTACGCGAACTCAGAGCCCAGATTATTGAACAATCAATGACCCAAGAGCAAATAGCCGCTCATCAAGAGCGTGCATTTGCTCATTGGGTACGAGTAAGAAAATATCTAGCGTCGGATGTCAGTACAATCGCCATGAGTTTGGATACCGACCAGATGTCGACCTTATTTGTGAAGTTGACCAAAGACCGTGAAGAAGAGCAAACCGATTTTGCTAAGCGTCAGAGTAAACAGCTTGATCGAGCAGAACGAATAATTGAATCATTTGCCGAAAGGATGGGGTACGTGACAGATGCTCAAGCTGATTTGGTGCGTGCGATGGCACCTAAACTGATGCCAACATATCAGTTGTGGCAAGATTATCAAATGTTCACCCAACAAAAAGCTCGGCGTATTTTGATCCGCAAGGATTTCATGCCTGATGCCAAAGATGAGTTGTATCAGCTTTTGTTGCAACCAGAAGCATTGCGCAGTGAAGAATACAATAGTGCTAGAGAGCACAATCGGCAGTTGTATCTAGGTTTGTTTTCCGCTATCGTCCCGACTCTAGAAGCAAAGCAGATCAATCAATTGGTCGATGAAATTGACGAATACATTGAACTCTTTGAAGACTTGCAACAGGGTTAATGGCCACTAGATGACAGACGAAACGCGCCCACTATATGGGGTAGGCTTAGCGGTTACCACAGCCGTATTATGGGGTGTGTTGCCTCTGTTTTTAAAAATTTGTTTGCAAGCGATGGACGCAAGTACCATCACATCATTTCGCTTCTTAGTCGCTGCGATATTTGTTTTTGGCGTACTCCTGTTTCGCCGAAAACTCCCACATAAAGCACAGCTTCATAGTAAAACTCTTGGTTGGGTGATATTTGCTTGTGTCATGTTGGTGTTAAATTATGTGACTAATGTCATCGGTCTTGAATACCTTAACCCAGAATCCGTGCAAGTGATCATGCAACTCGCCCCATTTTTGTTGATGCTTGGTGGCGTGATCATTTTAAAAGAGTCTTTTACACGTAAACAACAACTGGGTGCATTGTGTCTTGTGATCGGTATGTCGTTGTTTTTTCACCAGCGATGGCAAAGTTTGTCTGTCTCGACCACAGAATCCCCAATCGGTATGTTTATTATCATGTTTGCTGCGACAGCTTGGGCAATCTATGCGTTGGTGCAAAAACCGCTTCTCAAAACTTTTTCTGCGCAGCAATTGACCTTATTCATGTATGCTGGTGGATTTGTGATTTTGATTCCGTTAACTGACTTTGGATCAATTTGGCAACTTAACGCCTTGCAATTTGGGGCACTGGCTTTTTGTTGTGTCAACACCATTATAGCCTATGGCGCGTTTACTGAGGCTATGCACGTTTGGAGTGCTGGAAAGGTGAGTGCAGTGATTGCTACGGCACCCATATTTACTTACATTAGCATGATTTTGGCTGAAGTGTGGATGCCAGACGTATTTGTTCTCACTCCGTTAGATGAGGTTGCTTATATTGGCGCGGTAATGGTCATTGCCGGCTCGATTTATACTTCTTTATCGAAGCGCTCAGTCAATAAATAGCGTATAATAGTTGCCATTCAAAACGATTTTATTGGTTTACGTGCAATACCTTTATCTTAATACGCCTTGTGCACTGCGCGCATATTGTGAACATGCTGCAACGAAAAGCGCTGTGGCTGTGGATACCGAATTCGTTCGAACCCGTACATTTTATCCTCAGCTTGGTTTAGTCCAATTATTCGATGGTGAACAAGCGGCATTAGTCGACGTTATTGCGATTGATGACTGTTCCAGTTTAGTCTCTTTGTTAACCAATCCCAATGTGATTAAAGTACTGCATGCACCATCTGAAGATCTGGAGGCGTTTCACCATGCGTTAGGTATCTATCCAAGTCCGATGTTTGACACACAAACGGCTGCGCAACTGTTAGGCATTGGTAACACGATGGGATATGGGCGTATGGTTGAAGCACTGTTGTCGGTATCACTAGAAAAAGGGGAATCGAGAACTGACTGGTTACGTCGCCCGCTTACCCCAGAGCAACTCAGTTACGCTGCGGATGATGTGATTTATTTACTGCCATGCTATGACAAAATCACTGAGCAACTCAGTCCTAAACAAGCGCAAATAGTCCATGATGAAATGGCTTTACTAATTGATCGTAAATCCGCTGTAATGCCTGCAGAGTTTGCTTATCTTGGATTCAAAAATACCTGGAAGTTAGCGCCTCGAAACCTATATGTTTTAAAAGAGTTAGCAGCATGGCGGTTACGTTATGCTAGAGAGCATGATGTGACTGTTAATTTTGTGACGCGTGAATTAGGTTTGTTTGAAATTGCGCGAGACTTACCAAAGCACAAGGGCGCTTTATTCCAAATGGACCTACTTGCACCACAAGAAGCACGTAAGCATCATGTCGTATTCTTGGATATAGTACACAAAGCGCTTACTTTAAGCGATGATACGTTACCTCAGAGATTACCTCGCCTAACTGATCGCAATGGTTTTAAAAAACTCAGTGCGGAGATCAAAGCTCAGTGTCAACCGCTTGCTGATGAACTAGGTTTAGATATCGCCTTTGTGGCTTCGAAACGTCAAATTTCGCAAATAATTAGTTATCATTGGAGCGCAATGGATGAAACAAGGGCGCAAGGCTTAACACCGGAACTAATGTGTTATTGGCGGGGGGAAGCACTTACTGATAAACTACTGCCATTATTATCAAAGTCTTGACACATGAACACTATTACTGACCAATTTTCGAACATGAAACTGCTCGCTGCTGTTTATAAGTCATCGCGTAAAGCAGATACCTATTTATACATTGCTCAAAAAGACGAATTTTCAGAGGTACCAGAAGCGTTAATGAAACACTTCGGTACACCTAAATTCGTGATGCCCTTACCTTTACCTTGTCCTAAGCCTCTAAAAGGTGTGGATGAGTCCAAACTTATGGCGGCATTAGATGAGCAAGGTTTTTATTTGCAGTTACCCCCTACACAACAAAGTTTACTTGAAACGCATCGTATGAGTCTTGGGCTCGATCCCAAACCTCACGATATCAAGTAACGCTTCATAATATCTGTAACCTAAAACGCTATGGCCAAAATTCTCTCACCCAATTATCAGTCTCTGATAGATTCAAAATACTGGGAAAACACTTCTTTATCCGATATGGATGCACAACAGTGGGAAGCGCTTTGTGATGGATGTGCAAAGTGTTGCTTACACAAAGTGATCGATGATGACGCGGTAGAAACGCCGCATTACACGCACGAAGGTGAGGCCGGTGAAACGGTGTATTTTACACAGGTAGCGTGTCAGTATTTGCATGATAAACAATGTGGCTGCACAGTGTACACAACTCGTACTCAGAAGGTCCCACACTGTGTCAAACTTACTCAAGACAATTTGGATGCGGTGTTTTATATGCCACCAAGTTGTGCGTATCGTCGCTTACATGAGAACAAACCTTTACCGTCTTGGCATCCACTGCTGAACAAAGGTAAAAAAAGCAAAATGCATCAACTCGACATGTCGGTACGTGGCAAGACTATCAGTGAAGAAAATGTGTTCGAAGAGGATTTACCCGAACACATTGTCATTTGGCCATTAGAAATCGCTGATTAAGGGGTGAACTGTTATAAAGCTCGTTGCGCGATAAGACGGTTTGCAATAACCACTACCCATAAAAATGTATAAAAACCAAATATCACCCGCATCCATTCTGCAAAGCCCATAGATAAAAATTGCCAAGAGTCGTCATCGCACATGCCTGTGGCGGCAAAAAAGCTGGGCACCCAATCATGCATTGGTAAAGGGAAATTAGGTACGATCTCACAAAAGCCAAAAAACGGATTACTATTTGCAATAATTTCCACATGTTCTTGCGCCAGCATAAATCCCCAAACGGCTCCGACAATCCAACCGATATAGCCAATGAGGCGCACCATCCCGTGGTTATAGAACACAGGGAGCAATGCTGCAATACCGATTCCTAATACCGCAGTGCGCTGATAAATACACATTACACAAGGTTGTAAATCATATACATGCTGCATCACGAGAGCTGTGATGAGCAGACCGAATGCGCTAAAACTTAATAAAGCCCATGAGGACTTATGAGTAGACCATTGACTAAGCCATTGCATAAAAGATAGATTCTTTTTTGTTATTTTTAGATATCTTACTAAAGGATGATGAAAAACAAAATTTCTGATTTGCATTTTATCTGGTACAATGAGTTAACGTTAAGTTTGAATTAAGTAATATGATCTACAAAGCACAAAGTCCGGCAAGTTTTGCCGAAGAGTACATTGTCGAGTCAATATGGAGTGGACGTTTTCCGCCAGGGACAATTCTGCCTGCAGAGCGCGAGCTTTCAGAACTGATTGGTGTGACTCGCACGACTTTGCGTGAGGTCTTACAGCGTTTAGCTCGCGATGGTTGGTTAACTATTCAGCATGGTAAACCGACTAAAGTAAACAATTATTGGGAAACTTGTTCCCTCAATATCCTTGAAGCTTTAGCTCGTTTAGATCCTGCTAATACCCAGGATTTGATTGATAACTTGCTTGCGGCTCGCACTAATGTTTCAGCTGTTTTCATTCGCGGTGCAATCAAGAAAAATCCTGAAAAAACCATTGAAATCATTTCTCGACATACCGATGTGCCAGAAGATGGCACAGCGTTTGCAAAATTTGATTACCAAATGAATCACGATTTGGCATTTGCATCGAACAACAATGTTTATGTGCTCCTAATGAATGGATTCAAGTCGATGTATAGCCGTATTGGTTCGTATTACTTCTCTAATCCAAAGGCGCGTGATTTGGCTCGTGCTTTATACAAAGACCTTATCCAACTTGCGCACAATAACGACAGTCGCTCAGCACCGACAAGAATTCGTCAATATGGTATTGAATCAGGCAAAATCTGGGCAGAAATCCGTGAGGATATGCCGTCCGATTTAGTTGATTAAACAAATCAAGTAACATGACTGTTACAATTTTTTAAATAAATTGCACTTTCCTCTTCACAGCTTTCCGGTAACTTTGTTAGACTGGTACGATGAGTTTTTAGGGGGAAGTTGTGTCTCAAACAAAAAGGTTTGATTTTGTCATCATTGGTGCGGGCTCCTCTGGCTGCGTGTTAGCAAATCGCTTGGTGCAGCATACTCCGTTCACTGTTGCTTTGGTCGAAGCTGGGCCATCCGACAACCATTTAGCCGTACAAATCCCTTTTGGGCTATCTGTACTTTCTAGATATAAAAAGTTTAATTGGAGTTTAGAAACGGCTCCAGAGCCACATTGTGCTAATCGTCAAATGTTCTGGCCTAGAGGGAAAGTGTTAGGTGGATCATCCTCGGTTAACGCTATGGTTTACATACGAGGCGATAAAGCAGATTACGATGCATGGGCTGAAGCATGCGACGCTCCTCAATGGCGCTTTGATAATTTACTTCCTTTATTCAAACGATTGGAGAATAATGCACGAGGTCCGGATGCGTATCATGGTATTGGTGGTGAGTTATCGGTGTCTGACCCAAATCACGTTGATGCGTTATCAACCGCATGGATAGAAGCATGTGCGGAAGCGGGTATTACTCACAATCCGGACTTTAACGGTGAATCACGTTATGGTGCTGGTTTATACCAAACCACTACTGGTCATGGTAAGCGCTGTTCAAGTGCGCGTGCATTCTTAACGCCCATTCTCAATCATCCCAGATTTACCCTACTTACCGAAGCAAATGTAACCAATATTTTGTTCGAAGATAAATGCGCTGTGGGTGTTGCAGTTGAGCATAAAGGCAATCTTTTGCATTTGGGCGCAAATAAAGAAGTTTTATTAAGTGCCGGGGCGGTGCATTCTCCGCATATCTTAATGCAATCTGGTGTGGGGGATGGAGAACAGCTCTCACGGCACGGTATTAATATCGTTCATGATCGCTTTGGTGTAGGCAAAAATCTACAAGACCATTTAGATGTCATCGTGCAAGCAAACGCTGGTCGTCCATGTGGTTATGCAGTCAGACCCATGCAATGGGCGCAATACATAAAAGGTTTTGTTGACTATACACGTCACAATCTAGGACTACTCACCTCGAATATAGCCGAGGCAGGAGGATTTGTCTCGAGTCGTTATGGCAGTCCCCAGCGTCCAGATATCCAACTACACTTTATTCCCGGAGTGTTGCTTGACCATGGTCGGCAAACGAGTTTACGTTATGGATTTGGTGTGCATGCTTGTAATTTGTATCCATTTTCTCGGGGAGAAATTCAGCTCAGTGAGCAACCCCAGCAAGCCCATCCGATGATTAAAGCTAATTATCTCAGTGACCGACGGGATATAGAAATTATGCAAGATGCACTGCGTGTTGCTCAACAAACACTTGCACAACCGGCACTGACATCTTGGTATCCAAGCCCAATGGAACCAAAAGGTGAATTGGATGAGCGAGCCGAAATTGACTTTATCAAAAGTCGTTCTGAAACCATCTATCATCCAGTTGGTACTTGCAAAATGGGCCGAGAGAATGATGTAGATGCTGTAGTCAATCCTCAGCTTCAGGTTATCGGACTCAATAACTTGCGAGTTGTCGATGCTTCTATTATGCCAACAATTGTTGGCGGTAATACGAATGCGCCTTCTATGATGATTGCAGAACACGCTGCTCAAATGATCATATCAACATATTTTAAGGATACTCAACATGAACTCACCTCAGCTCATTAATTCTGACTCACATCCTTATCCACATTTGTTTCAACCACTAGATTTGGGTTTTACCACGCTCAAAAATAGGGTGTTAATGGGCTCAATGCATACAGGACTTGAAGAAGAGCCCGGTGCTCATCTCAAACTCGCTGAGTACTTTTCTGAACGAGCTCGCGGTGGTGTCGGCTTGATGGTAACCGGTGGTATTGGGCCTAATGCGGAAGGTGCGACTCATGCTGTATCACGACGCTTGGATGATCCAGATGTATTTGCCGAACATCAATATGTCACCAACGCTGTGCACGAAAATGGTGGCAAAATTTGTATGCAGATATTACATACAGGTCGTTATTCATTTAACAAAGAGCTAGTTGCCCCGTCTGCTATACAAGCCCCTATTAATATGTATCGACCCCGAGAATTAAGCAGTGAAGAAATTGATGCACAGATTCAAGATTTTGTATCAACTGCGAAATTAGCCAAAGAAGCGGGTTATGATGGGGTAGAAATCATGGGCTCGGAAGGTTACTTTCTAAACCAATTTATTGCCAAACGCACTAATCACCGCGAGGACGAATGGGGTGGTGAATATATCAACCGTATCAAATTACCTGTGGAGGTCGTGCGTCGAGTTCGTGAAGCGGTGGGGCGGGAATTCATTATTATCTATCGATTGTCCATGCTTGATTTGGTCGAAGGGGGATCCAGTGCAGATGAAATTGTGACATTGGGTCAGGCCATTGAGCAAGTGGGGGCGAGCATAATTAATACTGGTATTGGATGGCATGAAGCGCGTATTCCAACCATCGCTACTCGTGTGCCTAGAGCAGCATTTACTTGGGTAACGGCTAAATTTAAAGCTGCACTGTCGGTGCCAGTGATTACTTCAAATCGAATCAATACACCAGAAGTAGCCGAAGCAATTTTAGCTAGGGGCGATGCGGATATGGTCTCTATGGCCCGGCCTTTTTTGGCAGATGCTCACTTTGTACAAAAAGCGTATGAAAACCGTGCCAATGAAATCAACACCTGTATTGGTTGTAATCAAGCGTGCTTAGACCATGTGTTTGCGATGCAGCAGGCGTCATGTTTGGTGAACCCGAGAGCGTGTCGTGAGACTGAATTGCAAATTACTCCTACCGCGCAGAGCAAGCATATTGTTGTGGTTGGTGCAGGTCCTGCTGGTTTGGCTGCGGCAACCACAGCAGCAGAGCGTGGTCACAAAGTAACGTTATTCGATGCGGCAGAAGAAATTGGCGGTCAATTCAATATAGCAAAGCAAATTCCGGGTAAAGAAGAATTTTATGAAACGTTGCGCTATTTTGGTGTGTTATTGGATAAGTACGGTGTTGATGTTCATTTGAATACCAAGATCACAGCACAAGAGCTCAATGCAATGGACTGTGATGAAGTTATTCTAGCTACCGGAATTATACCGCGGATACCACAGATCGAAGGTATCGAACATCCAAATGTGTTGAGTTATATTGATGTGTTAAAACACAAAGTTGACGTAGGTCAACGCGTTGCAATTATTGGTGCAGGTGGGATCGGTTTTGATACGGCTGAATATTTGTCTCATGGCAAAAGCTCGCCAAGTACAGATATTGATGCCTTTATGCGTGAGTGGGGGATCGATATGTCTTTACAAGCCCGTGGTGGGATTGAAGACGTTCAACCAATACCAGAGCCGTCACCTCGTCAAATTTATTTATTACAACGCAAATCCAGCAAAATTGGCGCAGGGCTTGGCAAGACAACCGGTTGGGCACATCGAGCTAACTTGCTTATGAAAGGGGTCAAAATGCTTGCAGGCGTTGGTTATCAAAAAATTGATGATAAAGGCTTACACATTTTGGTCAATGGTGAGGAGCAAGTTTTGGAAGTCGATAATATCATTGTATGCGCAGGTCAAGAGCCACATCGAGACTTGGTTGATGGTTTGGATAAACCTTATCATTTGATTGGTGGCGCGGATATTG
Organism: Glaciecola sp.; assembly: GCA_018623155.1. Classification (GTDB taxonomy): domain Bacteria; phylum Pseudomonadota; class Gammaproteobacteria; order Enterobacterales; family Alteromonadaceae; genus Opacimonas. Next base: position 29,668 of record JAAZVZ010000016.1, on the reverse strand, counting down.
CGACTGAACTGGATGCAAAACGTGCCATTAAACAAGGGACAGAGTTGTGCGCTGATTTATAACTATATATGTCTACTGCGCATGCTTTATTCGCGTTTGGCAAGCAACAGCTTGCCATTAACTGCATCGAGTTGCCAGGCAAAACGATTCAGTAGATTCATGCCCAATAATCCATCAAAGTCACTTGCTAATTCTGCTTGATTGAGCACCACAATATCGATTTCCTGAAATTGCCACCCCCAAAAAGATGCTCCGCGCAAGCGATATAATTCCCCTTGGCTTTGCCCATTTGCAGTATTTACCACAATGCGTCCTAAAAATCGTTTGTCAGAACTCGCGATGTTGGTGAACGCATTTTGCCCTATTGCAATAGTAGATGCACCTGTATCCAAAAGCAGAGTCATTTCCTGTCCGCCTAACGTCATTTTACTCAGCCATTGATTTCCGTATGGTATAAGAGAAACAATTGAGGGTTGGAGCCAATTTTGATGCGCTGATGTATCCTCACTCTCTTGAGTGTCGTTTGTATTACCAAACTGTTCTTGCCAACGCCGAACAACACGCTGATATATTACATCCTCAGGGGTAACTGCTCCGAGCGTATTGAACATCGCATTGGGCAGATCCTGTTCAGCGTAGCTCATCGCTAAATGCTCAATGAATCCTCGATGGAGCGGATCAACTTGAATTAAAGGTTCAAGTAACAATGATAATGCGTACCAGTCTTGATTGAATACTAACGCTCGAATGAGGCTTTGTGTGTGCACTTCAATAAATTCATGGATCTGTTTAGCCATACCCACATCATCTACTTGGTTGAGTAGCTGATAGAGAAAGGCAATACCGACGGCACTTGTCTGTGTATGGATGAGATATTGTCCTTCAATAAATAATACTGGCCAATCTCGAGGGTGATCCGCAAGGTATTCAGTTAGGTGAGCACCTAGACGTTGCCATTGCTGCTGCTGATATAAGCTGAAGATGGTTTGTCTTAAATCTTCTCTAGTGGAAGATGCCATTCTTTGCTCAGAAGACGATGGAGTTGCGGATGCGATAGGTGATTGTTGGTCTGATTTGATAGCTTGGTGAACGTGGCTAGCTTCTGATAATTGAAGATTGGCATTCTTGTTAACAATAAAGAACAAAAATATATTCAGGCTAATGGAAAGAGCCAGTAAAAAGAGTAAAAAACGGGTCATTATGTTGATGTCTCTGTTACACACACAGAACCATAGGTTTCCGCAAAAAGTGACGGCATTCTTCTGGGTTTACCCGTACTCAATGTAATGCACGCAAAATCTGTTTGGGCTCGCAACACAATTTGGTCATGTTGATTGCGAAACTCGAAACCACGGGATAATCGCAATTTACCGTCACACTCAATAATATGCGTGCAGCAGGTGATAATATCGTCTAACCATACAGGGTAAAGGTAATGAATATCGTGGTGAGTGATTACCATGCCTGCGTCAAGCTGTTGATATTGTTTAAAATCCAAGCCTAACGCATTTGAATGTGCCCACGCAGTGGTCTCTAACTGTTTAACGTAGATAGAATTATTTACGTGTCCATAGTGGTCGATATCCGTTTTAGAAGGTCTCCACTGAAGGGTAAACGATGTTGTCATATGCCTGTTGTTATTAATTATAAATTAAACTTTGAGTACAATTCCGTATAATACCCTAGAATAACAAATATTATGTTAGTGAGTGAAATTTTGTGAATTACTCGGACCGTCATCATCCTGAAGTTTTAATACGACTGTTTGATGATACTTTTTATGGTGAATATAATACACGCCTTGTGCGTGGCCAAGATGAGCCAATATATCTACCCGCAAACAAAGAATGTGATTACCATCAGGTCGTTTTTGCTCATGGTTTTTTTGCCAGTGCACTGCATGAGATTGCACATTGGTGTATTGCCGGTGAGGAAAGACGTCAACACATTGATTATGGCTATTGGTATAAGCCTGATGGTCGCAATGAATCTGAGCAGAAAGCGTTTGAGACAGTTGAGGTAAAGCCTCAAGCGATTGAATGGGCGTTTTCCATGGCGTGTGATTTTCCGTTTCATTTTTCGCTGGATAACCTCAATGGCGCGCCACAGGATGCTCTGGGATTTAAAACTGCAGTGGCTAACGAGCTTACACAAATGTTAACATCCGGATTTCCAAAACGAGCAGAGCACTTTATCAATATATTACGAGCAAATTACCAACGAGATGTTATTGTCAGTATGCAAACTAGAGCGCAACGCGATATTGATAAAATGAGTGAACATTATTCTCTATCTCTGGACCGTTCATAATGCTTCAACGTAAGTTTCGTCTAGGATTAATTGTTAACCCTTTTTCAGGTATTGGTGGTGCAGTCGCACTAAAAGGGAGTGACGGCCGAGAAGTCAGGGAGCAAGCTCTGGCAGCTGGAGCTCAACCATTAGCGGGTTCCAAAACACACACATCACTCGCACAAATTACTCAGAATCTTGATGCTTTGTCTATTATTACTGCGTCTGGTGATTTGGGGCAAAACGTGGCTCAAAAATGCGTGCAGGATGTGCAAGTGGTATACCAAGCTGAACATCCTCAAACCGAAGCAGAAGATACGATACAAGCGGTGCAGTCTATAATGGCAGCAGGTGTAGATTTGTTAGTGTTTGCTGGCGGCGATGGTACAGCTAGGAATGTCTGCAGTGTATTTGATAATCGCTGTCCAGTGTTAGGTATTCCAACGGGGTGTAAAATCCATAGTGGCGTCTTTGCAATTTCTGCAAAAGCAGCTGGTCAAGTCATTCAATTGATGCTAAACGGCGAGTTAGTGTCAGCCATGTATGGTGAGGTCAAAGATATTGATGAGCAACAGTTTCGCGAAGGTCGAGTCGTGGCGAAACTCTATGGTGAAATGATGATTCCTGAAGCACTTCAATACGTTCAAGCTGTCAAAATGGGTGGCAAAGAATCAGATGAACTTGTTCTAGCTGATTTGGCAGCTGAAGTCGAAGAGATGATGCAGGACTATCCAGAGCATTTATTTGTCATGGGTTCTGGCTCTACAGTCGATTTTGTTGCAAACGAATTAGGTTGTGCCAATACCCTCTTAGGGGTCGATGTAGTTAAAGATTTTGTCAATATTGCACGAGATGTCACTGCATCTGAATTGTTGGAGTTGGTAAAAGAGACGCCTACAAAGCTTATCATCACCTTGATCGGCGGTCAGGGGCACGTTTTTGGGCGAGGTAATCAACAACTCAGTCCTGAAGTGATCCGAACGATAGGCCGGGAAAACATCATCATTATTGCTACTAAACAAAAACTGCATGCTCTGAATCAGCGACCTTTGGTGTGTGATACGAGTGACCCCACTTTGGATGAGGCGTTATCAGGTGTCATTGAAATCACCACAGGATACCGCGATAAGGTATTTTATCGATTAGGAGTCGACTATGCATGCTGACGCTATTTTTGCAGTCGAGCAAAAAATTGAAACGATTGAAGAGCAGCTGCTTAATGCAGTGAATTTAGTCAATGATGACGAGTTATTTTTTGCGAGTTATTTACACGGGCATTTTGATTTGGTCATTGTGCAAACCATGGCTCAGCCTGAACCAAGTGTATTGCTAATGGATACGATAATGCTCCAAAGCCTAGGTAAGGCGTTTGCTAATGGAGAGCTGACGCCAGATGAGCAAAAAAGTGTTTATACTTTGTGGCAAACCCTGATTGCTGAATAGCTAACAAAAATGCCCTTGTCTGTGTGATTTATCAAGTTTCGTAAGGAGCTTGTCTTATCAATGAGCGGATCAAAAAACGATTGGGCTGTAATGCATCAAGAAGTGCTTGTGACATGGGTAGAGGCTTACCTGTAATTTCTGCAAGGAGCACCGCACTGAGTAAGGGAGCTGTAGTTAGCCCCCTTGAACCCAGACCTGTGAATAAATAGAGATTATTATAATTAACAGGCAGCGGGTAATGATGTAATGGTAACGCTTTATACAACGCCTGATATTCGTCCATTTGTCGGAGTATATTGGGGAGAGCGCCTAGTAAAGGTTGATGGTCAGGTGTGCTGCATCTCACCGAAGCTCTTCCGTGAGTGTCTCGCTCTAACGTATCATACCAAGTATGTCCCGCCATCACTTTATCGTGAGTATGCCAGTTTATCTGTGCGTCTTCTGTTCGGTATTGTGAGTCGATCTTGCTTTTGTCGTAGGTTGAGCCCAGCGCATGATATCCATTATATGCGGGCGTAAAATAACCTTTATGGCAAATTACTGCGCGAAGATATTGAGATTGTTCGTTGCTTGGGACATGTTCTATTTGACCTTTTACCAAGCGATAGGGGATGGGGGCAAGGCTCTGTAACTGGGAGCTGTGATGCCCCATTGCTATGACGACGGATATGTCTTTAGCTTGCCAAGTTTGGATTGTTTCATTACTGATGTGGTTAAGGGTATGAAGCGTGCAATCACCTTCAAGTTTGGCTTGCTCGATCAATGCATTGACAAGACTTGGTGGATCGACCCAACCACCTTGCGGGACGAATAAGCCGTCATGATGAAGCTCAACCCCTGCCAGCTTTGACGCTTGTTTTGCATCAATGTTCTTGACTAGTTCAGATGGCCAAAGCCCTTTTTGTTGCAGTTGCCATTGACGCTGTTTAACGGCATCGGAATGAGCGAGTAAAAGCACACCACACTGCTCATACCCAAAATCTTGCCTAGAGAGTAAGTCATTGTAAAAGCGCATCGCATAACCAAAACAATGAGCTTGAATCAAACTCGCGATGGAAATATCACTGGTCAATTGTGGATAAAGGCCACCACTGTGGTTACCTGAGGCACCCTGTGCTAATTGCTCATCACGGCAGTAGATTTCTACCTTTAAACCCATTCTAACGGCTTGCAAAGCGATAGTGCCACTGGCGATGCCACCTCCCACTATTCGGATAGTTTGTTGCCTGTATGCACACGGCAGGCGAGCATAGTAAGGGGCTCTATTCTCGGTTGTTTGCTTAGGTCTTTGCTCTAAAATCGCGATGATCATTTCGCGTTTGCGACCAAAGCCTTTGACTTTTTTGACAGTAAACCCCATCTCAGACAATCCGCGTTTGACAATACCCGAGGCGGTAAATGTGGCGATAGTCGCATTGAAATTAGACAATCTGGCCATTGCTTCAAACAGCTCTGGTTGCCACATTTCTGGATTTTTGCTGGGGGCAAATCCATCTAAAAACCATGCATCCACAAGGCCATCGGTTTCCATTGGTAAAGAAGGCAGGGTGGTCAAAATATCACCAAACCAAAGGTCCAAAGAAATGCGCGTAGTATCGATAGAAAATTCCAAACGATGGCAACCTTCAATCGCCACAGGATATTGTGCAATTAACTGTTGAGTTAAATCGTTTAGACTAGGATATTGGGCAAGTGCAGTCTGCAAATCAGTGACTTGCAGAGGGTATTTTTCGGTACTGATAAGATGCAGGTGGCGACATGGCAAATCGGGGTGGTTTTTTCTAAACTGGGCAAAATGCTGCATAGCCCTCAAGCAATTTAAGCCAGAGCCAAATCCGGTTTCGGCAATCACAAACGTAAATTGAGTATGTTCTATCCATCTTTGCGGGAGTCGATTATGCTCAATAAAAACATAATCTGTCTCACGCAGGCCATCGCCATCGTTGAAATACACATCATCGAACGCATCGGCAATGGGAGTACCATTTTGTTTAAAACTGACTTTGGCATGTTCAATGGGCATGGTGAATTAGAATACTTGTAGTGGCCTGTGTGTAGCATTGTAAAATGAATTTGCTATGATGTCAGTGGGTTTGATTTTGTATAAGCCTAAAAAGCAGACCAGTTTTACATTTTTTTCACGTACACTGTGCACGATAGTTTATATTTATAATTGATAAGGTAAGTCATGAGAAGAGCAGTTATCACTGGATTGGGGATCGTCTCCAGTATTGGTAATAATGCAGACGAAGTTCTTGCATCGTTGAAAGCCGGTAAGTCAGGTATTTCTTTTTCCGAGCAATTTGCAGAAAAAGGGTTACGCAGCCAAGTTTGGGGCAAAGTAGACCTCGATTTAAAAGAACACATTGACCGCAAACAAATGCGATTTATGGGTGATGCTGCTGCTTATTCTTATTTAGCGATGGAGCAAGCCGTCAAAGATTCTGGCTTAAGTGAAGAACAAGTTTCTAATTTGCGTACGGGGATTATTGCTGGTTCTGGCGGTGCTTCTTCACAGAATCAAGTCGATTCAGCTGACGTTCTACGTGAACGTGGAGTCCGTCGTGTTGGTCCTTATATGGTTACACGTTGTATGGGCTCGACGGTTTCGGCGTGTTTGGCAACACCATTCAAAATTAAAGGCGTGAATTATTCTATTTCTTCTGCCTGTGCGACGTCTGCTCATTGTATTGGCAATGCCTTGGAAATGATCCAGCTCAACAAGCAAGATGTGGTATTTGCCGGCGGTGGTGAAGAACTGCATTGGGCGTTGTCAGGTCAGTTTGATGCAATGGGAGCGTTATCATCTTCTTACAATGACTCACCTGAAAAAGCCTCTCGCACCTATGATGCCGATAGAGATGGTTTTGTCAGTTCTGGCGGTGGTGGTATGGTCGTCGTCGAAGAATTAGAACATGCATTAGCACGTGGCGCGCACATTTATGCTGAAATTGTTGGCTATGGCGCCACATCAGATGGCTACGATATGGTTGCCCCATCTGGCGAAGGTGCAATCCGCTGTATGCAAATGGCGATGCAAAATTTAGATAGCCCCGTTGAATATTTGAATACTCATGGTACGTCTACACCTGTAGGTGATGTACAAGAGCTCAAAGCCATCCAAGAAGTATTCGGTGAAAGTTCACCTGCGATCAGTGCAACGAAAGCCATGACGGGACACAGTTTGGGAGCGGCAGGCGTACACGAAGCGATATACAGTTTGTTGATGTTAGAGCACGAATTTATCGCGCCTTCTATCAATGTAGATACCCTTGATGAAGCAGCCAAGGGCCTCGATATCGTCTTGGAAACACGTGAACAACGACTCAATACGGTCATGTCGAATAGTTTTGGTTTTGGCGGTACCAACGCAACGTTAGTGTTCAAACGCTACGAAGCATAATATCTATTTATCCTATTGCAAAGCCCGCATAAAGTGCGGGCTTTTTTGTGTTATTTATAATTCTGAAGAGAAAAAGTGATTTACATTTTAATAACATGTGCTAATTTGAATTCATGATTATAATTTAAGGAATTACTTTATGACACAGACTGTGCAACAGCGCGTTTCGGAGGCCGAATGGCAAACCAGAGTAGATTTGGCTGCGTGTTATCGAATTGTTGCTCATTACGGCTGGGATGATTTGATCTTCACTCATATATCAGCACGTGTGCCTGGCCCAGAACATCATTTTTTGGTCAATCCTTATGGAATGATGTTTGAAGAAATTACGGCTTCATCTTTAGTCAAAGTTGACTTGCATGGCAATAAAGTGATGGATAGTGAGTTTGATGTGAATCCAGCGGGATTTACCATTCACTCAGCAGTACATGAGGCACGCGAGGATGCTCAATGTGTATTGCATTTGCACACCAATGCAGGGGTTGCAGTATCTGTACTAGAAGATGGATTACAACCATACTCTCAAACCGCTTTGTTTCCCCTAAGCAATTTGAGTTATCACGATTATGAAGGGATTGCTCTGAATCCAGATGAGAAAGTAAGGTTGGTTGCCGATTTAGGTAATACAAATTTTATGATTTTACGAAATCATGGTTTGCTAACCGTTGGCAATACCATACCCAATGCATTTTTAGGAATGTATGCGATGCAACGAGCCTGTGAAGTGCAACTCATGGCACAAGCAACAGGTCAGTCTTTAGTGAGTATTCCCGAACCGATTTTGGCAGGCATAAAAGCGCAAGTTGAGCAGGTGACTAATGCAATGGGAGGGGCATTGGCGTGGCCTGGGATTTTACGTAAACTCGACCGAAATTATCCAGGGTTTCGCAGCTAAATGCTTCCGTAGCAAAATGTTTAACACACTCGAGCAGTATCGAGCCACAGCGCAATTTCGCACTATCAAGGGCCTTAAGATTGCATGTTGGCAAGATACCTTAGATGAATCTGCAAAAGATAAACCACACCTCTTGCTCCTTCATGGGTTTCCTAGTGCTACTTATGACTGGCATCTGCTTTGGCCTTATTTGGCCAAGAATTTTAGATGTCATGCGTTTGATTTTCTGGGGTTTGGTTTGTCTCAAAAACCCTATGGTCACCGCTATACCCTTGTTGAGCAAGCTGATATTGCCCAAGAGTATATGAGAGCTGAGGGCATTACTGCGTGTGTGCTTTTGGCACACGATTATGGTGTATCTGTTGCGCAAGAGTTATTGTGCCGGCAAGTTTCATCAGAGTTCAGTGTTGAGCAATGTACATTTCTCAATGGCGGTTTATTTCCGGACCAGCACCGTCCTTTGTTAATGCAACGTTTGTTAAAATCATTTCTCGGACCCATGCTTGTGCAGTTCATGTCACGGCGCACCCTGAATAAAAGTTTCACCAAGATTTTTGGTCCTAAAACACCACCCTCATCTCAGCTGATCCATGATTTGTGGGAATTATTGCAAATCAACAATGGTCCAAACATTATCCCTGCGCTGTTGCAATATATTGATGAAAGAGCCATTTATGCATCTCAGTGGGGTGAGGCCATGAAAACATATCAAGAAAAACTCGCCTTCATAAACGGAGTGCACGATCCTATCTCAGGTAAGCACATGCTGGAAGCTTTTCAAGCGCATTGCCCAAAAGCGCAAACCAAAGCGTTGAATGTTGGTCATTATCCTCAACTTGAAGACGCAAACGCGGTATACTTGGCATTAAAAGATATTTGGCGATTATAAATTTTACATTATGCGTATTTTATACGATGACAATATGCCTTATGCGGCAGAGTTGTTTCATAGGCTAGGTGAAGCAACGTCCTTTAACCATCAAAACATCATTCCAGCGGATTTAGCAGCGGCTGAGGCATTGATGATTCGCTCGACAACTAAGGTCGATAATTCGTTGTTGGATATTGCGACACACTGCCGCTTTCTCGCCACCGCTACGGCGGGAACCAATCATATGGATTTTGCAGCACTTGATGCTCGCAATATCACATATACCAGTGCCGCAGGATGCAATGCGGAGTCTGTTGCAGAATATGCCTTAGCGGCTACACTGCATGGTTTATGTCAACAGCACAAAATCAAGTTAAACGATAAGGTAGATGTATTTAAAACAATATCGGTTGGAGTGATTGGTGTAGGACAAGTGGGGCGCAGAGTAGCACATAAATTTGCCAGTTTAGGGTGTCAAGTTGTCTTATCTGATCCGCCTCGAGCAAAAGCTGAAAAAAAACCTGAACTGGATAAACTACAGCAAGTTTTGGAGTGTGACGTGATTTGTTGTCATGCTCCTTTGGTAAAGGATGGCGAGTTTCCTAGTTTTCATATTTTGAATGAACAGGTTTTGACCTCACTAAAGTCTGATCAATTATTAATCAATGCTGGGCGTGGTGAAATCATTGATAACCAAGCATTGCTAGCTTTAAAACAGCAGGGCAAGGGTCCTATGCTAGTATTGGATGTTTGGGAAAATGAACCGAATATTTTGGTTGAATTAATTGCCCATTGCGAGATCGCCACACCTCATATTGCCGGTCATAGCTTGGAAGGTAAAGCGCGTGGTACCTTTATGTTGTTCGAATGGTTATGTGCACAGGTTGGTATGACATCCTCAGTGAACATGCTCGATTACTTACCTGCTGATTTCAAACAGGTGTCCTGTTCTGATGACGATTTGTGTGTTGGAACGATTAAGACATTGGTAGAGAAGGTATATGATATAAAAATTGATCATAGCGAATTTGTGCAGAACATGGCACAATCAAACTGTTTTGCACAGATGCGAAAACAATATCGCAATGCACAATACAATCCAAATACCATAACAAGACGTGAATTTGCTACGTTGAATATTTCATGTAGCCATACCAACACGCAAACCCTATTGAGCAACTTAGGTTTTCAAGCAACACTCGTGTTATAAATTACAGGATTTTTAATCGCTATGTCACAATCTTATAATGTCGCAGTATTAGGCGCGACAGGCCTTGTTGGCCAGACCATGATGGATATTCTTGCCGAGCGCAATTTTCCAATTAACCAGTTATTCCCTCTTGCTTCAGCTCGTTCTGCTGGCGGTACGGTTAATTTTAAAGGCGAAGATATCACCGTATTAAATGCTGATGAATTTGATTGGACGCAAGTTCAACTGGGGTTCTTCTCTGCAGGTGGCAGTGTGTCAGAAAAATTTGCGCCAATTGCTGCGGATGCGGGTTGTGTGGTCATTGATAATACCTCTCATTTTCGTTATGAAGCCGATATTCCATTGGTTGTACCAGAAGTTAACTCTGATGCCTTAGCGAACTTTCGCAACCGCAATATCATTGCAAATCCAAATTGCTCGACCATTCAGATGCTCGTTGCATTAAAACCCATTCACGATGCCGTGGGTATTGAGCGCATTAATGTTTGTACTTATCAATCAGTGTCTGGTGCAGGTAAAGAAGCGATGGAAGGACTTGCAGGTCAAACTGCTGCGTTATTAAACGCAAAAGAAGTTAATACCGAAGGGTTTTCGCGTCAAATTGCGTTTAATGTCATCCCGCAAATCGATGTCTTTATGGACAATGATTACACCAAAGAAGAAATGAAAATGGTTTGGGAAACGCGCAAAATCTTTGGCGATGACAGTATCTTAGTTAATCCTACAGCCGTGCGAGTACCTGTTTTTTATGGCCATGCTGAAGCGATTCATATTGAAACCCGCCAACCGATTGATGCTGAAGATGTCAAGCAACTGCTGGCTAACGCCCCAGGTGTCAAAGTGTATGACGACCGTGACGCTTTTCCGACGCAAGTATGCTCAGCTAGCGGGAACGATTTGACTCATGTCGGACGTATCCGCAACGATATTTCACACCCTAACGGAATTAACTTGTGGGTGGTATCGGATAACATTCGCAAAGGTGCTGCGACAAACAGTGTCCAAATTGCAGAAGTGCTAATCAAAGATTATTTGTAAGCGGTTTTATCTGGATAGAAACGGTGCTTTTTAGCGCCGTTTTTTTATGGTATCTTTGCAGATATTAAATAGAGAGAATTTTCTTTTAAATTCAGTGCAATATCACTTGGATAATCATGCATGAAAGCCCCTAGCCTAATCTTACTATTTGGGTTATTAATCCATTCAGCTTTGGCGGTAAGCATCGCTGGAGAATTTCAGACAGTACAATTGCACAGTGATAAAACAGACGACTACAGTGGTATCGTATTTGGACCCGTAGAGCAAAAAGATACTCTATGGAAAATCGCTAAAGATTATCGCAATTCTGCAAACTTTGTTGGACAACGTCCACACTCACTGTATCCCGTGATGTATGGCGTTTATTTGTTGAATCCTCAGGCATTCAAAGATAATAACGTCAATCATTTACTTAATGACACCATGCTTGAGATGCCAACTGCCTCATTTATATCTAGGATTGACCAGGTAGAGGCGGAAGCTAAGATCGAAGGTGATGAAAGTTTGTGGGCAGAGTTGCAAGCAAACAAAAACAGGGGGGCTTTAACTGATGAAACCACCTCCCTTAAGGATCCTTCTCGCGGCCAAATTACGACTCAACAATTAGCTGTGTTAGACGAGTTAAAAACCCAATACGACGCTTCACTGGAAACGATTCAAGTCTTACTTAACGAAAATCAGCGGCTCGCAGAGCAACTAGAAGATGTAACCAATAGGGTAGAGGCATTATCAGGTCAAGTAAATGGTGATTTGCAAGCGCAAATTGATGCATTAGGTGCACTGCAAGCGCAAATACAGAACTCTATTCAACAAGAACCGCCTAAAGAAGAACAATCTCAACAAGTACCGAGTGTCATTGAACAAATCTCTGACTTTATCGCTAAACCTTTTGTGTTAATTGCTATCATTTCACTATTGGTATTAGTAACGCTAATTGGTTTAGGCTTATGGTTGTTTAAGCGAAATAATCCTAAAGAAAATAATGAGCTGGAACGCTTAAATGAAGTGAAGGATGAGCCACTTTCTGAATTAGATGAAATCTTTGACTCGCCTGTAGAGGAAGAATTAACTCAGAACATGACAACTCATAATGACATCGATGAGCTTCCTGAGTTACCTGATTTGGACGGGTGGCTCAATGAAGACAGTGACGTCGATGTGATAGATAAACTAGAAAACTCAGATTTTGATGAGATTTTATCGAGTCTTGAGCCAGATATTACTACTGATGTTGATCCATTGAGCAATCTACGAACAGACTCCAAAAATCCAATAGAAAAGGATGTGGGTGGCGGAGCTGGAGACAAAGAGAACGATGCAGAATCGTTCAATGAAAAGACGGTATCTGAAGCGATAACAGATGAGTTTGATGATCTCAAATTCAGTGTCGATGTGCCTGACTATATTGATGTTGATTCGTTATTGGATGAACTCGATGACGAGCCGCTACAGAGTGAACCAGAATTAAATATTTTACAAAATATTGCAGACAAACTACCAGCCCCAAATTCTAGTGAGATGCAAGATTCCGATGCGATGGGAAAACTCGATCTTGCGAGAGCTTACATTGAAATCGATGAGTTTTCTGATGCTAAAGATTTGCTGAGAGAGGTCATTAAACTGGGCACTGACTCCGAGTCAGAAGAAGCCAAGCAGCTCCTGCAACAACTCAATGAGCTTTAATTATGATACGAAACATTGCTCTTGGTATTGAATATGATGGCAGTCGTTTTTACGGTTGGCAAAGACAAGAAAACGTACCAACAGTCCAACAACACCTTGAGGAAGCCCTCAGTAAAGTCGCAGATGAACCTGTTGTTGTCAATTGCGCTGGACGCACCGATGCCGGTGTTCATGCAGTTCACCAAGTGGTGAACTTTCGTACAAACGCACCTCGGCCAGACAAAGCTTGGTACATGGGTACGAATGCTCACCTGCCTGATGCGATTAGTGTCAAATGGGTAAAAGATGTACCTGAACAATTTCACGCGCGTTTCAGTGCCACTGCACGACGCTATCGTTACGTTATATGCAACACAAAAACTCGTCCAGCTATTCTATATCATGGCGTAACACATTGGCATAAACCGCTATGTGAAAAGCGAATGCATGAGGCAGCTCAGAGTTTATTAGGTGAGCAGGACTTTACCTCATTCAGGGCAAGTCTATGTCAGTCGAATACCCCATTTCGCAACGTACATTTTTGTAACGTATTTCGTTGTGAGCAGTATGTGGTGGTCGATATTCAAGCAAATGCATTTTTGCATCATATGGTACGAAATATCGTAGGTTCGTTATTGCTCATTGGCTCATCTGAACAACCAGTGCAATGGCTTGCAGAACTCTTGGCTCTAAAAGATCGCTCCAAAGCAGCAGCGACTGCGAAAGCACATGGTTTATATTTTATTGATGTGAGTTACCCAGATACATTTGAGCTACCTTTGAGTCCAATTGGTCCACTTTTTTTACCTCGAGACTCAGTGCAGTAAGTTAAAAATAATTAATTGTGTTAAAACAAAACTTCTAAGACCAGTCCTTTTGGTGAAACACGTTAGAATATGGTTTAATACACTCGTTATATTAATGGTATTCATTTTACCAAGTCAGTTTTTTTAGGAATATTGTCCCATGAGTTGGATAGAAAAAATCCTCCCAAGAACCCAATCATCTGAAAAGTCGAATGTCCCAGAAGGCATTTGGACAAAATGTACTCAATGTGGTGCTGTGTTATATCGCAGTGAAATTGAGCGCTTACAAGAGGTTTGCCCCAAATGTGATCATCATATGCGCATCAGTGCACGTTCGCGTTTGCATCATTTTTTGGACGCAGAGGGTCGCAAAGAGATTGGTAACGATTTGGAACCACAAGATATATTAAAATTTAAAGATTCCAAAAAATATAAAGACCGTTTGAGTAGTGCACAAAAATCCACCAATGAAAAAGACGCATTAGTGGTCATGCAAGGTACCTTAAACGGTATGCCAGTCGTCGCTGTAAGTTTTGAATTTTCCTTCCTTGGCGGTTCTATGGCTTCAGTAGTGGGTGCCCGGTTTGTTGCAGCAGTCAATGCGTGTTTGGAAAATAACTGCCCGCTGATTTGTTTTTCTGCATCGGGAGGTGCACGGATGCAAGAGGCGCTTTTGTCATTGATGCAAATGGCAAAAACCAGTGCGGCATTAGCGAAAATGAGTCAACGTGGTTTGCCATATATTTCGGTTCTGACAGACCCAACTATGGGTGGAGTGTCAGCTTCATTAGCGATGCTGGGTGATGTGAACGTGGCGGAACCAAAAGCGTTAATCGGTTTTGCTGGTCCTCGAGTCATCGAGCAAACTGTTCGGGAAACACTTCCTGAAGGCTTTCAACGAAGTGAATTTTTGCTTGAGAAAGGCGCAATCGATATGATTGTTCACCGTGCCGAAATGCGTGACAAGCTTTACAGTGTTTTATCAAAGCTACATCACAAAGGCTATACAGCCACAGCTCCTGCATTAGAGAATGAACCCGAAAGCTGATTGGACGCTTCAGACGTGGCTTGATTATATTGAAGCAAGCCACCCTTCTGAAATTGAGCTTGGACTCGATAGAACCCAAACGGTCTATGAAAGGCTGTCACTTGATTGGCAGTCAACCACTGTCATAACCGTGGCTGGGACTAACGGTAAGGGTACAACATGCACGCTTATTGAACAGGTAGCTATGGCTACGGAGCGTTCAGTTGGTGTTTACAGCTCTCCTCACATTCATCAATATGAGGAACGGGTACGTATAAATGGACAGATGCAGTCTCAAGAGCAACATATTCAAGCCTTTTCGATAGTCGAGCATGCTCGCGGTAATATTCCTCTGACGTACTTTGAGTTTGGTACGCTTGCAGCCTTAGTATTGATGGCCAAAGCACAACTTGATTGTGTTATTTTAGAAGTAGGGTTAGGCGGTCGTTTGGATGCAACCAATGTGGTCGACTGTGACCTTGCTGTGATTACATCCATTGGCCTTGATCACCAGGCATTTCTTGGGGATACAAGAGAACTCATTGCCATCGAAAAAGCGGGGATCATGCGTTCACAAAAGCCGGTGGTTATTGGTGAGTACGACCCCCCACAAACCTTATGTGACGCGGTCGTAACACATCAAGCCAACGGATTTTGGGTCAATCAAGATTTTACCCATAAGCTCATTGACGGTTCATGGCATTACCAAAGTCAAAAGAGACAATTTTCAACAAAAATCCCCAAAATTCCTCATCATAACGTTGCCACGAGTGTAGCTGTTATCGATCAACTCGGATGGCAAATTAGTGATACCCGATTGCGAGTTGTGATTGAGCGAACCCAAATGTCAGGCCGACTAGAAACGGCTTCATTCAATGGTGCTCCAAATAAAATATTATTTGATGTTGCCCATAATCCACATGCAGCGAGGTATTTAAACACATGGCTTGAGGCCAACAATATATCAAGTATCAGTGTAATGGTGGCAATGATGGCAGACAAAGATGTCTGGGGTACTTTGCATCCCATTGCTGGAAAGGTTGAGTCATGGCACTGCTTACCTTTAGATATACCTAGAGCTTTACCTGCAGAGGATATGCAAGCGCTTTTATTAAATCATCTGCCAGAACATTCAGAATGTGATGTGTTGGTGCACTGCAGTGCAGATGCTGCTCTGGCGAGTGTGGAGAGTACTGCCCATGACGTGCAATTAGTGGTAGTATTAGGTTCGTTTTTTACCGTTAGTGCAGTTAAACAAGCATTAACTGATTGTAACTCCAAGGATAATTCACAGGTGAATAAGTGAATACGGCTTTAAAAAATCGTCTCGTCGGCACCGTCATAATAGTGGCGTTAGCAGTGATATTTTTACCTGAGTATTTAGATGGGAAAAAACGTGTGCGTGAAGATATTCAAGTCGTGATCCCTCCAATGCCTGAAGTCGAATTACAACGCACTAAAGAGATACTGACGAGCACACACATCATTGAAAAATCGACATATAAACCCGCAATAGAAAACGATACAGCTCTGGATAGTGACAATCCAAGTGAACCAACAAAGGACCTAGCTAGCGCGGGCGACAATCAATTAAGAACGATCTCCAATATTGAGAATGACAACAAGACAGAGCCTGACCTACAAGTTGATACTGCAAAGGTAAGTCAATTATCCGCTTCTCCACAAGATTATGTGGAGGTAGATGAAAGTCTTGCTCAACAAACTCTGCTGACCAAACAAAACCAGGACGATACAGGATGGGTGATTCAATTAGGCAGTTTTAAACATCAAAAGAATGTAAGAGAATTGGTGCGCAAAGTAGAAAAAGCAGGGTATCGTACTTTTACTCGTCCGATCCAAACTCCAGCAGGTAAGCTTACTAAAGTATTCGTAGGGCCTGAAATTAATAAATCAAAATTAGATGGAGCACTGCCGCATCTTAAAGAAGTGACTGGATTGGCAGGTCGAATTACACCGTTTGAGATCAAATAACAGTGGCAACTGCTTTTGCTTCTGGTAAAATGCGCGCCATACTAATCAGCATGCTTATATGGCGTGTTTCACCAATAAGATGAATTCATGAATTGGGTAGATTTTACAATTCTCGGCATAATCGGCTTATCTTCAGTCGTTAGTTTAGTGCGCGGATTTGTCAAAGAAGCCGTTTCTCTTATTGTGTGGCTAAGCGCTTTTTTCGTTGCCTCGAATTTTTATCCCCAAGTTGCAACGTTTCTTACCCAGATTCAAAATCCAATGTGGCAAAATGGTGGAGCGATTGCGATATTATTTGTGGCGACTATTCTAGTGGGCTCATTAGTCAACTATACATTAGGACAGCTTGTCCAAGTATCTGGATTATCAGGAACGGACCGAATTTTAGGAATGGTATTCGGTGGTCTTCGTGGTATTTTGATAGTGTCAGCAGTACTCTTTTTTGTTGACACCTTTACTAGTTTAGCAAAAGCTGACGCTTGGCAAGCGTCAGTGTTGATCCCAGAGTTTGATATCGTTATTCAATGGTTTTTTGAATATGTACAACAAAACTCTAGTTTTTTACAACCCCCAGCAGAATCGTAAGTAGGTAAAACATGTGTGGCATAGTCGGTATTGTTAGTAAAAGCTCCGTTGCTCAAGAAATTTATGATGGACTTACAGTGCTACAACACCGCGGACAGGACGCCGCTGGTATCATGACCATTGATCATGGTAATTTTCATTTGAGGAAGGCCAATGGATTGGTTCGCGACGTGTTTCACACGCGTCATATGAAGCGTTTGACCGGTAATATTGGTATTGGACATTGTCGCTATCCAACAGCGGGTTCATCCAGCTCTGCCGAAGCTCAGCCGTTTTATGTTAACTCTCCATATGGCATTGCGTTTGCGCATAATGGAAATTTGACGAACGCGCATGAGCTTGCTGAAGAGGTTTCACAAAAAGCCAAACGCCATATTAATACTACTTCAGATTCTGAGATATTACTGAATATTTTTGCTCACGAATTAGGGAATTGTCGTGATTTGAATATTACACCGGATGAAGTCTTCACGGCAGTCACAAGAGTTCATCAACAAATTCGCGGTGCATACGCTGTTGTTGCTGCAATCATTGGCAATGGTATGGTGGCGTTTCGCGATCCACACGGTATTCGCCCACTTGCTCTAGGGCAACGTCAAAGCGAGTTTGGAATTGAGTACATGGTCGCTTCAGAGAGTGTAGCGCTTGACGCGGTCGGTTTTGAATTTGTTCGCGATGTCGAACCTGGCGAAGCTGTTTACATTACCAATCAGGGCGAACTGCATACGCAGCAGTGTTTTGCCGACCCTATTTATTCTCCCTGTATTTTTGAGTTTGTCTATTTTGCTAGACCAGATTCATACATTGACGGAATATCCGTATATGCTTCACGAGTGAATATGGGTAAGAAGCTAGGTGAAAAAATAAAACGAGAATGGGCGGATATTGACATTGATGTTGTCATCCCGATCCCAGAAACGTCCATGGACGTGGCGTTGCAAATAGCAAATACCTTAGAGTTGCCGTACCGCCAGGGGTTTGTAAAAAACCGTTACATTGGCCGAACTTTTATCATGCCTGGGCAAACCCAGCGTCGCAAGTCCGTTCGTCGTAAACTCAATGCGATTGGTTCTGAGTTCAAAGGTAAAAATGTCTTGTTGGTCGATGATTCTATTGTGCGTGGGACTACGTCCGAACAAATCATTGAAATGGCTCGGGAGTCTGGTGCCAAAAAAGTGTATTTTGCTTCGGCAGCTCCAGAGATACGATTCCCTAACGTTTACGGTATCGATATGCCCTCTGCAAATGAGCTTATCGCATATGGCAGAGAAAATGAGCAGATCGCAGCATTAATCCAAGCAGATGGATTGATCTTCCAAGACATCACAGACTTAGTAGATGCTGTTCGTGAAGAAAATCCCAAAGTAACGCGTTTTGAAACATCAGTTTTTGACGGACAATATATCACTGGTGATGTTGATCAAGCTTATCTTGAGCGCGTTGACAATGCTCGTTCTGAAGGTGCCAAAAAATCCCCAACAATCCAAGCCGAATTGAGTAATATTGAAGTTCATAATTTGACGGATTAATGCGGTTTTAGTTTGTATATAAAAAAGCCCGGTGATACCAATTATCATCGGGCTTTTTATATAAGCTTAATAAATTTAAATATAGGTAATGGCGGAGCCTGATTGCAATAAAATCACGGATAAAGCCATGAGTATCGATAGTAGAACTAACCCAGACGTGACCACTGTACTGGCAAAAATAAACCCTTTTTCTTCAGGAATATGCATTAAGATGGGTACGCCTGAATACAGTAAGTAAACGGAGTAGGCTAACCCTGCTAAACCGACCATTGCGACAAACCACAAGACGGGGTATAGGGCCGCAAAACCGACCATAAATAAAGGTGTTGCCGTGTAAGCTGCCAACTCAAGTGATTGGGTAATTGTTGGCTTTGCATCAAACACTTCTGCCAAATCTTGAATCATAAACGCTAAGCAAATTACGCCTAAAAATAATCCGAAATACATTCCACCAGACATAAATAGAGCTGACTCGTTGGTCATTCTGATTAAGTCACCGGCACCAATGCTCCAGCCAATTTTAGCTGAAGCAATATAGCTGCATACTGACGGAATCAGCGAAATAATTGCAATGTGACTGAGAGGGTAAGCGAATGTCTCTTTGGTGCGGTCAATGGTTTGCCATTCTTCTTTGGGGTGAGTATACAGTCCAAATAAATGGTTTAATAACATATAGTTACTCCTTAAAGGGGCTAATGTAGCTTTGCCATCCTTTTATTTCACAGTGTGCAGTGTCTATGTAAAAGACAAATTGACGGACTGCTGTATGACGTCGCTACCAGTTTCTTGCTGAGTCAGCATTAAATGCTAAATAGAATGTTATAATTACACGTTTTATTAACAAACTGATAACAAATATGGTTTTTTTTTGAACATAAGTCAAATCAATTCTGTTTATATTCGACCAATCGATTATTTCTATCGAAAATAATGATAAGATGAAAGGTTAGAAATAAACTAAATATTCCAATAAAAAATCATGAATATTGAACATTTATTAAAGCCAGTAACGGATTTTCTGCATTGTGAAACACCACTAGCATGGGTTGAGATGGCAAAACAGCCAGAACACTTACCAGTGGTGTTAAGAGATCACATGGTTTGTGAGTTGAAAGCAGCACAGACAGCGATGTTGTTGATTCGTAAATACGCGGTGGATGACGCATCTTCTCAAGCCTTACTCGCGTGGCTAAAGCCCTATGAGGACTTTACGTATCGTCAGATAGGTCAGTGGCAGGACCTTGCACATTGCAATACGTTAAAGAAAACCATGATCCCCCGAGCTCAGTCTCCAGAAAATCAAGATTTGATTGATAAAATGGTGTTATTGATAAAAGAGGAATTGCACCATTTCTATCAAGTATTAGAGATGATGCAAGTGTATGGTGTGGAGTATGAGTACACGACGTCTTCTCGTTACGCCAAAACATTATTGAGCCATATGCGCACTCACGAGCCAGCTGCACTCGTTGATAAACTCATCTGTGGTGCTTATATCGAAGCTCGTTCTTGCGAACGATTTGCTCGGTTGGCGCCTCATGTAGATTCGCAACTAGGTGAGTTTTATATCTCTTTATTGCGCTCTGAGGCGCGTCATTATCAAGATTATTTAAGTTTAGCGCAAAGTTTTGCCAAAGCAGATATCAGTGAAAGAGTAGCCTATTTTGGCAAGATAGAAGCGAAAGCGATTACCGATGAAGATGATGATTTTAAGTTTCACTCTGGAACGCCTGTACAAGCGTTAAAGGTCGCTTAAACAGCCCTAAACGTTCTTTTTTCCAACTCAATACCACTGGCGCTGACTCGTAAAACGGAACCTTGAGTATACCAATCACCTAGAACTACTCGAGTCGCTTTTTCGCCTCGGACATTATGCATATGGATTGCAGGCCTGTGAGTATGGCCATGGATCATCTGGTTTACGTGATGCGCCTCAAATACTTTGCTCACCTCTTCTGGTGTGACATCCATTATGTCGTTAGCAAGCTGTTGTTTATTGTTTTTGGAGACACTTCGGCCTTTTTGCGCAATTCGACGTCGTATCGATAAGGGAAGGGCAAGCATGAGCCTTGGCCACCACCAAGAACGGGCTTTTTTACGAAATTTCATGTACTCGATATCTCGAGTACACATTTCATCGCCATGCAACAGCACCGTAGGTGTGCCATATAAATCAATCACGAATTGTTCTGGAAGTAAGGTAAAGCCAGCGCGTTTTGCATAACGTTTCTTCAGGGCAAAATCGCGATTACCATGAATGAAGTAAATCGGAGTCGAAACAGAGAGCGATTTAAATGCGTAAGCAATTTGTTCGCTAAACGGAGTAATGTCATCATCTCCCAGCCATACTTCAAACAAATCTCCTAACACATAAAGCGCATCGGCATGCGGTGCTTCATGCTCTAGAAAATGTAATAGGCATTGAGTAATATCTGGCCGATCTGCAGAAAGGTGCAGATCGGAGATGAAATAAGTAAAATTGCCCATTAAGCCGAAATAGATGCCTTTTCGATGACGACTGATTCCAGCGGTACATCTTGATGGAAGCCGTGATTACCCGTGGCCACGTTTTCAATCGCTTCAACCACTTCGATACCCGCTGTAACTTGTCCAAATACACAATAGCCCCAACCACTACCTGATTCAGAGCTAAAGTTCAAAAAATCGTTATCGCGAACATTAATGAAAAACTGTGATGTAGCAGAGTGCGGGTCATTAGTTCGAGCCATAGCAATACTACCTTTCACATTCGTTAGACCGTTGTTTGCTTCGTTGTCAATCGCGTCCTTTGATGCTTTCTGATCCATATCTGGTGTGAAGCCACCCCCTTGGATCATAAAGCCTTTGATAACGCGGTGAAAAATAGTGCCATCAAAGAAACCATCGTTGACATAAGATAGAAAATTTTCGACCGTTTTAGGGGCCTTTTCTGCATTCAATTCTAAGGTGATTGCACCGTGGTTAGTTTCTAAAGTAACGATAGTCATATGGACGCTCCAATTCATTGATAAGGGCGCAATAATACTTAAAAATTGCATGCTTGCAAGCCAAACCCTCATTTTTGCCAGTTTCAAGTGTCTGCTTTAATGGTATAATCATGAGATTATTTTATTTTGAACGAATAAGCCAGATTTATGCTACAGATATACAACACGTTAACCCGCAAAAAAGCCATATTTAAACCACGTCAAGCAGATGTAGTCGGTTTGTATGTCTGCGGTATTACTGTGTACGATTTATCACATATGGGGCATGCTCGGACGTATCTGAGTTTTGATATCATAGTCCGTTACTTGCGCCATCTGGGCTACCAAGTGAACTATGTCCGTAATATTACTGATGTAGATGATAAGATCATCGCTCGTGCTATTGAGAATAATGAATCCACCTCAGAGTTAACTGAGCGTACCATTGCTATGATGCATGAAGATTTTGCTGCGCTGAATTTGTTGCCACCTGATATCGAGCCACGTGTGACCACACATATGGATGAAATCATTGATGTTATCCAACGTTTGATTGATAAAAAGCACGCCTATATAGCTGATAATGGCGATGTGTTGTTTTCGGTTAAATCCTATGAAGATTATGGCAAACTCAGCAAACAGGATTTAGAGCAATTGCAAGCTGGTGCGCGTGTAGACGTAGACCTAGATAAACGCGATCCACTCGATTTTGTGTTATGGAAGACGGTCAAGCTGGGTGAGCCTTATTGGGATTCCCCGTGGGGAGCAGGTCGTCCGGGTTGGCATATTGAGTGTTCTGCGATGAATCACAAGCATTTAGGGGAACACTTTGATATTCATGGTGGGGGCTCTGATTTGACCTTTCCACATCATGAGAATGAAATCGCCCAATCCTGTTGTGCCTTTGATACTCCGTATGTGAACTATTGGGTACATACTGGTATGGTACAAGTTGACAATGAAAAAATGTCTAAATCGTTGGGTAACTTTTTTACTTTACGCGATGTACTCGCACAACATCATCCAGAAACATTGCGCTTTTTCCTGATGTCAGCACATTATCGAAGTCAACTCTCTTATTCTCAAGACAACATTGATCAGGCACAAGCATCACTTGAACGTCTGTATACCGCTTTACGTGATGTCACCCCCGTTTCAAGTGTTGACCATGGTTATGGAGGCTACCTTGAACGTTTTGAAGCAGCAATGAATGATGATTTTAATACGCCAATTGCGATGTCTGTCATGTTTGATTGTGCTCGAGCGCTTAATATTGCCAAAGCTTCAGATCCTGAAGAGGCGGCTAAGTTGGCTCGGGTATTACTTGATTTGGGCAAAATTTTGGGATGCTTACAAAGTGCACCAGATGCATTTTTGCAAGCTGGTGATGACGTGGATGTTGAACAAATCGAAGCCCTAATACAGCAACGCAAACAAGCTCGTTTAGATAAGGATTGGGCAGCTGCAGATGCCGCAAGGGATGCATTAACTGCTATGGGGATTGTGATTGAAGATAGTACCCAAGGGACGACATGGAGAAAAGCATAAAACCAAGGTTAAAATGTTGCCTAGCACAGAGGTGCTAAATTGCGCCAGTGTGCGTGACATCAACGATTAATGTCAACTTTTGCCCAGGTTGAATGTATTTCTGACCGAATAAATCGTTCCACTCTTTAATTTGTGCGATTTTGACATTAAATTTTTGGCCAATCCGCGCTAGAGAGTCGCCTTTGCGGACGGTGTAGGTCACTTTACGCTCAATACCAGCGGGTTTGTCTGCTGCATACCAAATAACTAAGGTTTGTCCTGGTTTGAGATAATCTTTTGGCGAAAGGCCATTCCAACTTGCAATTTGGCGGGTAGACACTTTGTATTTTTTTCCCAAGTCCCATAGAGTATCGCCAGATTGAACCACGTGTTTGACTTTTACGTCTGCTTTTTTACGGTTTTGCAAACGAGCCGTGCGCTGCTTTTCGGTTAACCCATAGTTATCTAATGATGTCAGAGACTTCGGGACTAAAAGGTGCTTACCAGCAATAATCACGTTTGATTTAAGGCCGTTAATATTTTTGATTACATCAATTGTGGTGGCGTATTGTTGTGCTAAAACACCTAAACTTTCTCCAGATTCTACTTTATGACGGACCCACCTGATCTTATCTGACTCCGATAACTCAGCAAAGTTTTGTGTAAATTGTGCAGATCGATCAATCGGCAGAACTAAGCGATGAGGGCCTTTGGGGTCAGTTGCCCAACGATTAAAACCAGGGTTAAGCGCATGCAGTTCGTTGACGCTTAAATCAGCAAGTTCAGCTGCTTTTGCTAGATCGATTTGACCGTCAATTTCGACAATATCAATCAAAGGCTGGTTGGGAATATGAGACCAATCCATTTGATATTCTTCAGCTTCTTTAAGTAGGATTACTAAAGCCATCAATTTAGGGACATAGCCTTGAGTTTCTTTCGGCAATGTTAAGGACCAAAAGTCCGTTGCTTTGCCATTGCGTTTGTTTTTACGAATAGCTTTACGAACACGGCCTTCACCGGAGTTATAGGCTGCTAATGCATGTTCCCAGTTGCCATCAAAGAATTTGTATAAGTACTTTAAGTAAGCAATGGCCCCTTGGGTTGAAGCAATAACATCTCTGCGACCGTCATACCACCAAGTTTGTTTCATACCAAACCGTTTACCCGTTCCTGGAATAAACTGCCACATACCTGCAGCACTTCCGTGTGAGTAAGCAAAGGGGTCAAACGAACTTTCAACGATTGGCAGTAGCGCCAGTTCTAACGGCATATTGTTGGCTTCAAGTTCTTGTACAATGTAATACAGAAAGAACTTGGCACGCTGACTAATCCGTTTCATATAGTTTGGGTGCTTCGCGTACCAATCAATTTGGCTTTGAATTTGTTGTTTGTCAATCTTAAGTGTATGAAGGTTTTGGGCAATGTACAGCCACAAATTGCTAACAGGTTGGATAGCTTCTGGTTGTTTTGAAGAAGATGTTTTAACAATAATGTTATCCAGCGTTTCAGCAACTTCTGCAACAGGATGGATAATGTTGGGGTCAGCATCATCAAGGGCAGAAGAATGTGAGGTGGCCGAATCAGCGAGTAAACCAAAACCAGTTTTGGCATCAAATGTCGCGCAGCCACTGGTCATGGCAAGAAAACATACTCCACAAAGAAGCGATACAACTGACCTCAAAACTCATCCTCACATCAAAATTGTGCGAGAAGTGTACGGATTTTTGGTAATTTTTGCTACTAAAATTCGTCTTTAGCCAGTCTAAGTTGTGTAAATACTTCTATGTTATCAAGACCTTTATGACCAGCTCGCTTTTCCGCAAACTGAACCACTGGTGGAAATTTGACCCGTAAAAAAGGATTTAACTTTAGTTGTTGGGATAAAGTCGTTGGAATCGTTGGGATATGACTCGCCTGCTGTCTTTCAGCCCAAACTTTATAATATTTCAAGTCAGGGTTATTGGGCTCTACTGTTAAAGCAAAATCAATATTGGCCAGAGTATACTCATGCGTGCAATAAATCTGTGTAGTTGCGGGGAGTCTGACGATCTGGTGCAAGCTTTGGTACATCTGAGTAAAAGAACCTTCAAAAATGCGTCCACATCCAACTGAAAATAAGGTGTCTCCGCAAAATAGAACATCATCGGCATAATATAGTATATGGTCTAAAGTATGCCCTGGTGCTTCCATCACTCGCAACTCAGCACCTAATTCGTTGAGAAAAATACAATCATCTTTGGTTAGGGGCACAGTGACTTCAGGAATTTTCTCCGAATGAGGACCAAATATTGATAGTGCGGGGTTGTATTCTTTGAGCGCTTTTAAGCCACCAGTATGATCAGGGTGATGATGGGTAATCAAAACAGCGGAAAGTTTGATTCCTAAACGCTCTACAAAGTCGATGACTACTTTTGAGTCACCAGGGTCCACTACCACACAATGATCGTGATTGAACATTGCCCAAATATAATTGTCCGTAAAAGCAGGTAAAGGCAGAACGTGGATAGTATTTGAATATCCAGCCTTAGTTTTAGCTTGTTGTAATAACAATTGCAACGCGCTATCTTCTAATTGTACTGACAGATTAACAAAGTTAGTTTTTTTATGTAAATTCATAAAGGATTGGACAAGCTAATGATGCTGTTTCCAGCTAAAATACCACGAAAAATTAATTACCCTAGTAGTTGGGAGTGTATCAGTCGCAATCAATCGGTGCAAAAGAAACTCATTGATATTCTCAATGAATTTGGGCCAACTATGTATGGTGAGTATTTACTGCGAGTTGGGCCGTTTAGTCAACAACTGACTTGGGATAAGCACAGTTTACGCAAAGAGCTCAACATCCTATCTGATATTCCGTTAAACCCTGGCAACACATCTGGTTATGTGTGTACCAGTGATTATCATTCTCTAGCTGTTCAAGAGCATGGTATAGATGCGATATTGGCACTGCATGCATTAGATTTCAGCTCGGACCCACACACTCAATTGCGTGAGTTTGATAGGGTCTTGAGGTCTGATGGGTACCTGATTATATCAGGCTTTAATCCGACAAGTTTGTCAGGTCTTGCCAACTTGTTACCATGGTTTAAACATAGCCCCTTAAAATCGGCAAGGTATTTTAGCGCTTTGCGCGTAAAAGATTGGTTGTCCCTGTTAAATTTTGAGGTCATCCATACCGAATACCTAGCAGGCCATAACCTCCTAGCCAAAAATCAGAAAAGCAAGGTGCTAGGGCGATTTGAATCGCTTTCATTCTTACGGAGTATGTATGTTATTATTGCACGCAAAAGAGAAACGCCGTTGAATTTGGTAGCGTCAAAATTTGCTAAAATAAAGCCACGACTCAGACCGGCCGCGGCTCACTTAAATACTGCGAGTCGACGTTAGCGTTACTTGACACGCATACCGGGCTTTGCACCCTCATTTGGTTCTAGGATATAAAGTTCATCACCACCAGGCCCCGCAGCTAAAACCATTCCTTCTGACATGCCGAAACGCATTTTTCGAGGGGCTAAATTAGCTACCATCACGGTCAGTTTTCCGGTGAGTTGTTCTGGCGTATAAGCGGATTTGATGCCAGCGAAGACTTGTCGTGTTTCAGTACCAATATCCAATTGGAGACGCAATAATTTATCAGCCCCCTCGACGTGTTCGGCAGAGACTATCTTAGCAATGCGCAAGTCGATTTTGGCAAAATCATCAAACTGAATTGTTGGGGCAATTTCGTCATCAGGTGCTGCTTTTGCTTTCTTTGCCGGTTTAGCTGGGGCTGCTGCCACTTTTGGAGCCAGATTTTCTTTTGAAGCTTCTACCATTGCAGCAACTTTATCTTTATCCACACGTTGTAACATTGCTTTGAACTTATTTATCTCGTGCCCAGTTAGTGTTTTAGCGATCGATTCCCAAGTAAATTTATCATTGAGAAAGGATTCTGCACTTTGTGCTAAATTCGGAACGACAGGTGCTAGATAAATTGCCAAGATTCGGAACAAATGAATCCCCATTGAACAGACATCATGAGTGAGCTGTTCTTTGCCTTCTTCTTTGATAGTGACCCATGGAGCTTGAGCATCAATGAATTGATTCGCCGCGTCGGCAAGCGTCATGATTTCTCGGATCGCGTGATGATACTGACGTTTTTCAAAATACTGTGCAATGGCATCCGATTTACTTTGGAATTGAACCAACAATTCAGGCTCTAAAATATGGTTTGAAAGCTCTCCGTCGAAACGCTTGGTGATAAACCCAGCGCAGCGACTTGCAATATTAACCACTTTCCCGACTAAATCAGCATTGACCTTTTGACAAAAATCGTCAAAGTTTAAATCAATATCCGTCACACTGTCATTGAGTTTAGAAGCGAAATAATATCGTAAATATTCTGGGTTTAAATGTTCAAGATAGGTACTTGCTTTAATAAAAGTCCCTTTTGACTTTGACATCTTAGCCCCGTTTACGGTAACAAAGCCGTGAATGTTGACGCCGGTAGGCTTACGGTAACCTGCGCCTTCGAGCATGGCCGGCCAGAACAAACAGTGAAAATAAGTGATGTCTTTGCCAATAAAGTGATACATTTCAGCGGTAGAGTCTTTGGCCCAGAACTGATCAAAGTCTATACCATGCAGGTCAGCGTAGTTTTTGAAGGACGCCATATAGCCAATGGGTGCATCGAGCCAGACATAGAAAAACTTCCCTGGCGCATCAGGTATTTCAATTCCAAAATACGGTGCATCACGAGAGATATCCCACTGTTGTAAACCGCCTTCAAACCACTCATTCAGTTTGTTTGCCATTTCAGCTTGAATCGCACCAGAACCTATCCATTCTTGTAACATCTCAGTGAACTGAGGCAAATCAAAGAAATAGTGCTCAGAATCCTTTAAGACTGGAGTTGCTCCGCTGACAACCGATCGAGGATTGTTCACCTCTGTTGGAGAATAGGTCGCTCCGCATACGTCACAACTATCCCCATTTTGATCTTCCGCGCCACACTTTGGGCAATCGCCTTTGACGAACCGGTCGGGTAAGAACATTTCCTTTTCGGGATCATATAGCTGATTGATGGTCTTTTTAGTGATGTATCCATTGGCTTTGAGGCGGTTATACATATCTTGAGAAAATTGTGTATTTTCTGGGGAATGCGTCGAGTAATAATTGTCATAGCTGATCCCGAAACCTTGTAGATCAGTCCAATGTTCTTGGCGAGTTGCTTCGACCATATCTTCAGGATTCACACCTAGCTCTTGGGCTTTGAGCATGACAGGAGTGCCATGCGCATCATCGGCACAAACAGCAATAATGTTGTGTCCACGTAGCCGTTGAAAACGGGCCCAAATATCCGTTTGAATGTGCTCGAGTAAATGCCCTAGGTGAATTGAGCCATTGGCATATGGCAGGGCACTGGTGACTAAGATGTCGCGAGAAGATTGACTCATAGTATGCTTACTTTTTTACTTCAAATTTATGGTGTGCGATTTTAGCTTAAATGTTACTATGTGTACATTGAACATTTTGCTTAGACATTGAGAACAAGACGCTTATGCGGTTATGTGACAAAGATATCTGGACCTATTTACAAGAAGGTAAAATCACTATTTCACCTGAACCCACTTATGAACATATAAGTGGTTTAACAGTCGATATGCGTTTAGGCAACAAATTTCGCGTATTTGAAGATCACGCAGCACCATATATTGATCTTTCTGGTGCAAAACCAGATGTGCAGAACCAACTTGAGGCGGTGATGAGTGATGAGATCACCATTGCTGAAGATCAGTCCTTTTTTTTACATCCAGGTGAGCTTGCACTGGCGATTACCCATGAGTCAGTGACCTTGCCAGACAATATCGTTGGTTGGTTAGACGGTCGTTCGTCTTTGGCGCGTTTAGGCTTGATGGTGCACGTTACAGCGCATCGCATCGATCCGGGTTGGTCTGGCAATATTGTTTTGGAGTTTTTTAACTCTGGTAAATTACCCTTAGCGTTAAAGCCTGGGATGAAAATTGGCGCGTTATCATTTGAAGTATTATCTGCACCAGCAGAAAAACCATACAATGCTCGCGTAGATGCTAAATACAAAAATCAAGACGGTGCTGTAGCGTCTCGTATCAATCAAGACCAGGTCGGGGATTAATATTGGACTGGATTCAGATGCAGGACTGGCTCACTATAGTTTGGCAGTGGACTCACGAAAACAAAGTTCTCAGTACCATTGGTCTCGTCACATTCACGTTGTTGGCCAAGCATGCTATTGTCAAATGGGCCAAGAAACGTAGCAAGAAACTTCAAACCGACCACCGAAATTCCATCAATACGTTTGAGAATATCGTTAATGCGATTTTAGCGTTTGTTGTGATTGCCTTTTGGGCCAATGAGATGCAAAACCTCGCATTATCCATCGCTGCATTTATGGTAGCCATTGT
>JAAZVZ010000015.1 GCA_018623155.1 Glaciecola sp. | reverse complement strand
GTCGGCTAACGTTAACGTACCGGAGGTGGTGAGCCCAGTATTGGTTTCATTGAGACTTGACGCAGCACTATCACCTGACTCAACGGTCACAGTTGGAACATCATTGGTATTGGCTACTGCAAGCACAAAATCATCCGATACCGTTGCCGAACTGCCATCGGTCGCCGTCACTCGTACCGTCAGACTGCCTACATCTGCATTTTCTGGTGTGCCGGAGAACGTACGAGTCGATGCATCAAAACTCAACCAGCTCGGTAACGCCGAGCCATCTGCTAAGGTCGCTGAATAACTTAAGCTGTCATCCGCATCCACATCCGCAAAGCTGTTTGCAGGTACCACAAAACTAAATGCACTGTCTTCAGTGCCCGACTGGTCAACTATCGTATTGGCAATCGTTGGCGTATCGTTAGTGCCAGTAAATGTAACATTAACCGTTTCAGTAACTGAGCCTCCTACTCCATCTGATGCTGTTATATCAAATGTAACCGTTGCTGTATCTCCGGCATCAAGAGTTTGGAATGCGTCTCCAGGAGTAAAAGTATATTCACCAGAACTCGCATTGATGGACACCGATCCCCTGTTCGGCTGTGTTGTTGTAAACGTAATCCCATCATTATCTGGGTCAGTTGCTAAAGCAGTAGCTGATACTGCATTACCATCTTCATTCACTGCTAAATCAGTAACTGTTAGACTTGGTGCGTTATTAGTCGCATTAATCGTAAATACAGCATCATTAGGTGTCGTATCTGTTCCATCGCTAACAAAATATGACACGGTCATGATGACACTATTACCACGCACCATCGGATCAAACGCAGAAGGATTTATGGTTATATCGTTACCAGATATTGAATAAGCATTATTTGGTATAACAACTGAAGCACCATCCTGATCCACTGCACTGACTGAAGGTGACCCAGAAAGCACAATATCCTGTGCACTGTGATCATCATCCACATCATCTGCACCAGCAACTAAACTCTGTGTGAAACTCACAGCATTAACATTAGTCGTAACCGCTATATCACTGATTGTTGGCGCATCGTTACGACCATCAATAGCAATAGTGAGCTCTGCCTCATCCTGTTGGTTACCATTCGTAATGCTATAGACAAATTGATCAACAACTGTATCACCTGCATCGAGTATTTGATTGCCATCATTATTTACAGAATAAGAATAAGAGCCATCAGGGTTAATAGTTAATGTCCCATAAGTACCCACAACGGAAGTTTGAGCAGAGACTGGTAAGATAACTCCGCCATCTTCTAACTCGCCTTTGCGAATTCCATCCACGGTCAAAGAGCCTGCACCATCATTGCGGTCGGTTTTGCCATCACTGTTCATTTCGGTAATGACGTTACCGGTTAACGCAGCAGTTGTATCTTCATTTCCTGAGTTCTCATTGGAATAAGCAAATACCTCCTGTACATTGGCTAATGTACCGGGATCTTCAATTCGATTTGCTTCAAGGTTATTATCGCCAAATTGGTTGTCCGTAAAGCGAAGTTCAATACCGATAAGGTTCTCGCCATCATTGGAATAGACAAATACTGCACCATCAGTCGTTCGCTCACCATTGCTATCAAGTTTTGCAGTAAAGTCATACCATCCTTCTGTGGTAATGGCTTCACCATTTAGATCGTTTAATGCAATGCCCTCGTTTGCGTAAGCGGTGATGACGTCACTGGAAACAAATTTCACATAGGAATTAAAAGCATCAGCTGCCAGATTGGAGCTGCTCAAGTCAATATAAGTAGAGGTCTGTACCCCAGACGTTTGTGAGTCAACATCCTCAAACCCCAGTGAACGAATCGACTCTAGGTTAAATCGCAATGGGTCCCAAGCAGAGGTAACAGGTCTATCACCAACAGACGTCACATTCATGATGTGATGTTCAGCCGAAATATCATTTTGTTCTCTTAATTCGAGTACCTCAAGATCCGATATTTGGACCATATTATTGATATTACCTGAGCTGTCTAAGGCGCGGATCTGCACGATTGAAGACGCTTGTGGTTGATCATTTGCAGCCGTATTTGCAGTTAAGTTAACGGCTTGGTTAAACGTCGCTCGGTCAACCCAGGCGAGAGTTGTTACGGCATGCTGGATTGTGTCGCTAATGGCATTGAAACCGGCGAGAGTTTTCAGCGTATTTTCAGCTATCTCACTAATGCCATCACGATCGCCTTTGTCATCCTGATCAAACACCAAATATAAGAAGTCGCTGTTAGTACCATCAGATACCCAAACTTTAAACTCTTCAACCGCATCAGGCGTATTGCCTGCAATGTACTCATACATACCAGTCGCTGTATCAATTTTGAGCTGTGCGCCGGATGTATTCGTAAACACAACCGTTTGTGCTGCTGGCACTGAACCTGGTGCAAATGACAAGTGTGTATTATTCTGATTAAACTCAAAGCCAAAACGCAGAGCTTGACCGTCTTTATCAAGCCATTTGTTAACATTATCAAAGTTGATGATTTGACCTAAGCGATCCATCGCACCAACTTGACCGATGATGACTTCAACGCCATTGTCATCACGAATATCACGCATGGAAACGCGGTCATAAAATGCTGGACGAGAGTAAACCACATCAATAGTAGCTGTATTGGTTAGCGTCGTCACACCATCAGTTAGATTATATGTCGCAACAATTTGAAGATTTTGCTCGTTGAGCATGGTCAACAATCGAGGAGATAAACGAAGCTCATTATTAACAACCGTGACTGCGCCAGTTGGCAAGGTAAAAGTATCATTATCCATCGTTGCGGTAAAAACAACTGACCCGGTGATACTATGCGAATCCGTTACATCTGAGTCAATTATGTTCGCAAGACTAATTAGGTTAATCGAACGCTGCGCTTCATCTCGGTTCACTGTTTCACTTATAGCGGAAACACTGAACGCATCGTTTGTGCCATTTACTGTAATATTAAGTGATGCAGAGGATGTTGTTGTACCATCTGAAACAGTATACGTGAGTGCATCGAACACAATGTGCTCACCCACTGCTAAATAATCAAAATCGGTATTAGGCTCAAACAAGTATGAACCATCAGCATTCACTGTCAGTTCACCAACATTATTACCGTTGTGTTGAAGCTGTTGCACCTGCCCAAGTATGCCAGTACTCAGAGCGGTTACCTGTAAACTAATCCCACTTGGACCTGTATCATTATTTAATACATTACCAGTCAACGAACTATTTTCAGATGTCGATACCACATCATTTACAGCGGTTAGGTCGACTCCAGCTGAGGCAATAGTGGAGCTTAAACCCAGATTAGTAGCTATGGCTCTATCATTATCAGAGCTGCTATCTGTCAATGATTCTATAGTAATAACACGAGAATCATTGCCTATTAGTTCCGGTCCACGGTAAGTAATACTGTTGATTAAGGTATCAAAGGCGTTCTCAGGTAAAGACCCGGAGTTTGGCACTGTAAAGGTAATGGTTGCTGTGCTCCCAGACAATGCCACATTGGCAACTGGGATTTGTTGTCCAGGCCCCATATTAATTAAAAACTGTGAGCCATCTGCCAAATTTGAAGTCAGTGTTTCTGGGTTACCCATACCAGTATCGACAACAAAACTGATGTATTCATTTTGCGGTGAAGAGACATTTTCAACAGTAAAGACAACAGAAGTAAACCCTTGCCCAACATCATTGGTTAAAGCAGATACATTTTCAAACACACGAACATCTTGAGATATATCGTCTGGTTGATCAGGATCTATTGCCGTACCAGTAAGCGTCGGTAGATTATCTTGTTGTATAGGCATGACGAACGCATTGATGGCAGTATTAAACGTGTTTTGACTTCCATTTATATCGCTACCACTGTCAACTAACTGAGTAATTCGTATGGTGCGAATTTGACTAATTGCGCTCTCTGAATCAAAGGCAATGGCATTGACTAACGAGGTTAATGCCGTCGCAGAGATACTACTAGACGGTGTGAACGTCACATTTGCTCGATTATTTACAGCGTCAAATGTAATAGTGACCTCCGCATCGTCATCTGAACCATCTAGAGCGTAACGACTGCCGCCGATCTCAATATACTCAGACGCGGAGTTTTCAATATCAAACACACTTAATGATAGTGATGTAAATGTTTGAGCTGATTCTCTAGTTGGATCACCCGGTGATACTTGAGCACCAGAAAACAAACTAACAACGTCTAAATCCGTATTTTGAGAATGATAACCACCTGTGGCAAGGATTTGAGGCGCCAAATCAGGCTCAAACGGCGTGTTATCGATCCTGATAGTACTACTAATACTGGTTTGACGAGTATTTTCATGACCACTTGTATTTCGTCCAGTATCTTGAACAGAATCGATAGACAGTGTGAGATTTTGCGTCAAGGACGGCGTTCCACCCATATCCATCACAACCAGAGATGCGGTATTGATAATATTGGCAGCAGGTTGCAAGAACATGTTCGAAAGTGCATTTTCTAAAAAGGCAAAATTTAAACGGATTTCAGCATTTGAACCATTCAGTGTCACCGCAGGGTTTAATTGAAGATCAATATTAGCGCCTTGAACGACGATCGGATCAGTACCGTTGTAACCCATTTGTGAGTTTTGACTCAACAAAGTTCGAGCGTTCTCTGACAACGGGATATTAATAGCGATATTCACATTATTGATAGTAAACGTCAGGATTTGGATCGCATTAACATCAATCCCATCTACACTGAATACCACTTCACTGACATTATGTGCACTTTCTACAGTGTCAATGCTGACGCTATCAAAGAATGTGGTACTTGTCATACCATTGTTTGCGTTACTGCTGTCAAAAACAGGGTTCGCAGGTTGCACTACAACGATTGGCGCTGCATCCAAAACCGCAGGTGAGACTCTAGAAACAATAGGTTGGAAACCATTTTGATCACCCAAATTGAAAGAGCGTACATAATCACCCTCGGCATCGATAATTTCGGCTATTTCAAAACTGCGATCAACCAAAGCAGTAGAAGCAACATATCTTGCCTCGGATAATAACGTGTTGAGTTCTGATGCAGACCAATCTCCTGAGATAGTAATGGCTCTTGTTGTGGATTGATTGGCATCAAAAACACTTTGATAAACGATGTCGTTTTGCCTAGTTTGTGGATCGGGAACAACTTGACCAAGCTGTAATTCAATACCATTACCAAGCATGGCATCAGTTTGGCTCAATGCTATTGTCTGGCCACCTATAATAATAAACTCGTTATCGGCGTCCGCTACATCATTTATTAAGAACGTAATCGAGCCAATATTCCCTGTAACTGAACCGCTATTTACATCACCAACCGTGCTGAGCACCGATGTGGTAACCGCAAGATTATCAAACATTTGGATCGCTTGACCAAATTCTGATTGACTCGATTCAACGGCATCATAGCTTACATTAAAGGGTACAATCGAATCTGTGATAGCGCCCAGTAAATTCACTTCACTGGCATTCACCCAATTCGTGTATTGATTATTTGGATCACTGGGTAACGGATCGCCTGGAGCACCACTGGCGACGAATACAGTATTTAAACCATCTTGCGTTTGCTCGGTAATCGAATATAAATTAAAACGCACTGCGCCAGTGTGATCAGCAATAGCCGTACTGATATTCTGATAGGTCATCCCGCTAATAAAATTGGTCGCTTCAACACCCGTCATCGATTGTTCGATCGTCAAAAGGGTCTTAAATGGTCCTAGCCACCCCCTATCTTGACCATTAACTTCATAATTGTCGGCAACGATTTTTCCCTGAGAGTTGCTGAAACGATATGTTAAGTCAATGGCTACTGCTTGGGATTGCAGATTACCAGTAGGAGAGTTACGACCATTCAAAGTGGCATTGATCGTTATCTGCACATTACCATTTTGGATGACTGATTCCAGGGCGTCGGCATTAATGATGACGTCTTTACCATCAAATGTTACGGCACCGCTGACGCTTATAGGATTCCCATTTTGAGTAATGGTGACGGTTTCGTTACTGACCGTTTGATCATAATAGATACCAGAGATACCGTTAAACATGTCAACGGTTTGAGTATTGTCTATCGAGGCATAACTGGGTAAATCATTTGCATTACCTGATAAAGTTAACGTATCAGCACCTAAAGTAAGTTGATGATAATCAGCCAACGTAAAATCAGATAACTCGATTTGTATTCGCTCAATCGTTTGAGATGCTTCTATCGGTGTGGCAGAGGTATTAGTAAACAAAGTGATTGCGGAATCACCAAGGTAGAAGTCGTGACTGTCACCATTACCGGATAACACAGCAGGGTCATTAACTGAACTCACCGCAATGGTATGAGTGGCACCTATATCGACACTATTAACTCCACCATAGGCATCACTGCCACTGTCTTGAACGGAAACCAAAGTAATTACTCGGTCTTGTGGCGTCGGATCATCACTGGTATTGGAATATTCTAATTTTGCTAGAAGATTTTGTAGCTGTCCTGAATCAAAATTTCCTGAGATAAGCACTGTCGCAGTATCCCCAGAAACAGACACATCAGTATTGACTGTCTCAGACCAACCAGAAATAGAAATATTATGAGTCCCTTGACCATTGACCAAGTCAATGTAATTACGAACTACATTATTGGGATCCGATGGAAAATCATCATGCGCAAGACTGAGCTTTTCATTCGCGCCATCGGCTAATCCCGACACAGTGAGTTTTACTGTAGCAAAATATTCCCCTTTGCTTTCATCATTTGTACTGGCACCCCAAGCGATATTGAATAGCTTGAAGCCATTACTGCCACCCATAAAAGTGTCACCTTCATCAAACGAGGACGTTCGATGTAAGTCGCCATCAATACTCACCGTTGGGGCGTTACTTCGTGAGAACAACACCAAGTTAGCGACTAAATGTCCAGAAACAGGGGTTGTTGTATCTTCGTCACTCCCCACTGAACCGCCATTATCCGTTGCGGAAATCACCTCGAATTGCCGCTGTTGACCCGTTAAAGACTGATCACCAAAGCGATATAAAATATCTCTTAAAAGGGTACTTTCATTGCCCAGCGCCGTATAACGTATTTCACGTGTCGCATCATCAACCTCGACTACTTCAACTCTGAATAAATGATTTTGATTTGTTCCTGCTTGAGCTAGGCTAATAGCCCCAGCACGAGTAGATAGTTGTTCAGCGTTGACAAATGACGCTGGATCACCTGACGCATTGGTTGCCGTTACCCGCACAACTAACTCTTCTAAAATTTGACCCGACTCCACAGGGCTAACGAAACTATTAGAAGAGAACGGCGATGAAAAATTCATTGCATTGTTCGGCTCAATCAACCTAGTTTCTGTGTTCTGAGTCACAGATGGAGCGTCATTAGTGGGGATAATTTCAATAGGAACTTGTGTCAAGCTTGTGGTAGATTGAGCACCATTCAAAAATTGTACGTAATCAATTTTGATTCGGGCGCTATTCCCAGGATCATCCGATGCATTAGAGAAACTTAAGGACTGAATAAACGCATTAATATCGGATTGTAACGCGGTTGGATGGATAGATAATACAAACGTACCGCCATTTAAACGCCCTAGCCCAATCTCAGTACCGTTGACCAAAATAGGCGTATTGGCATAGTAATTTGATTCACTATCAAAAGAATAGTTTTCTAGCATATCACTGTGCCAATAGTCATTCCCACGGAAGGTAAGGCTTCGGCTATCACCTGATGAAGTTAAACTCGCACTGATATGAATCTCTGGATTGCTGTTGGCTATCGACCAATCTTGTCCGGTTAAGTCCAAATTGACGTTGGTCAATGGTTGTACTGGTGTGCCGTTTTCGAGATAAGCTACTCGAGTCCCAGTAAGTGCTATGTCGGCCCGAAGATACTCGCCTGTATTGATAAATACATCGTATTCTTGTCGGGATGCAACGTATTCACGTTCAACCACTTCTGATATAACGATCGAGCGGGTATCCCCCGTCAATAGACTGGCCCCCACATTATGGTATTGCAACCCTTCCAAGAGTGCTTGCGCATCCGCTACTGAGAGTGTGCTGGCGCCAGTCAATTTCAAACTTATATCGCCATCAGCATTTTGGACAACAGCGCTGACATTGGTACCGTTAACGACAAATGTGGTGCTGGCGCCTGTTTGTATCAGCAACTCAGTCCCTTCATAGATGATTTTCTCATCTGTACTGGATACAAAATTGACAAGATCTAATGTCATGGAATCGACCGTCTGAATCGACTCGATTAAATCCACAGAAACACCGGTAAAAATTGAAATGGCCGGATCACCCTCGTTAAAGCTGTCTGCAATCGAAGTGGCCGATAACACTGGCTCGTCATTGACAGGAAGAAGACCCACACCCATTGCAGTAAATTTCGTAGGGGCGTCAGTCTGATTGAACCTCATTGCAAAGTTTAATACACCATAAGGATCATCACTGGTATCAACAAAGGTCATCGAACGAGCAATGTCTTGTGCTTCTTCTTTGGTAAGAGGACCTTGATTGAAGTCAACTCTCACTTGATTATTTGATACTACTCCTGTTGCAACAGCACTACCATCTGAGATTCTTCGGATGATATTATCATTACCTATTTCAAAACCAGTACCAGATAAATCAAAACCGAAACTTTGTGTCACGGTTAACGTTTGTCCAATCGGTGATAGACTAAAACTTGAGCCTT
The DNA here is from genome assembly GCA_018623155.1 of Glaciecola sp. Lineage (GTDB taxonomy): Bacteria > Pseudomonadota > Gammaproteobacteria > Enterobacterales > Alteromonadaceae > Opacimonas. Next base: position 46,239 of record JAAZVZ010000015.1, on the reverse strand, counting down.
GATAGTTGCCTCTAAAATCGAGGAGATTTTGTGTAAACTCAATATATGGGACAATCGGTGAAGGCGCACTATTTTCGGTATACGGGGGCATATAACCAACATTGAATGAGCTCACTGAAGGCATCAGTTCTACTTGGCTACTGACATTAACATAAGTGGTATTTTCACCACCATTAGCCGTCCCACCCGAGTCGCGAATAAGGACTAACTCAATGTTACGTAACCCTTCAAGCGTTGCCTCCTCGCGATACATGATATGATGATATGCTGCATTACGCAGATATTCTTCTGCTTGAGCAAGAGTAAAGCTACCGCGATAACTGACAATTAAATCATCCCCCTCAAACCACGAATCCAACCATACCCCAGGTGTTGTTGTGTGAGGATCATCTCCGTCTGAATCTAAGCCAGCTCTAAATGGTATGCGCATAACACCAAAGTGAAAGTGCTCAATGTTACCATTGATGTCTTTAAAGTTAGACAGTCTAAACACAAACTCAGTAATACGGTCGCCCTCGATATCACTGAGATCAATATTGTGAAAACCGAGTGATGTGACCTCACCAAACGGGGAATGAGCTACATGACTTCCTTGCATTGTTAAGGCTGGTGCATCATTAACCGGCACCACGACAACGTTAACGTCACCGGTCAGTCCATTTTTCTCAATTTGGAAAGTGGCACTGCCATGCCAATTTGAATTTGGGGTCAGCGTATACAGCCCTGTACTGGCATCGGTTGCCGTCATTGTCCAATTGGTTGATGTTGGCAGCCCACCGACAAAAGTTACTGGTCCTGCAAAATCCATCACTACAGCATTCTCTTCTACCCCAACAAAGGTAAAATCGTCATTCGATGTTGGCTCAAAAATCACAATTTGATGGGTTTGAACTGAAGACGCATTGTCATCGTCGGTTGCGGTAATGCGGATGAGTACGGCACCATCGGAGACTGAATTGTGGCTGTTATTGGCGTGGAAGGTTAAACCACCTGCCGATAAAGTGGCATTTATGGTTGTAATATCAGCATTACTAATAGTAATTCGACCTGCGACACTTGCATCAATCTGCGACGCATTCAAACCACCACTGATTGAATCGCTTATTGCAAGTGTGCCAACCGTTGTATCCGGTAGTAAGATGACCAAAGAGGTCACAACATCATCTAAATCCGCAACGGTAGCGTTCACGGCAACAACCGCCCCTTGTTCAACTGATACTGGCTCTGCAGAAAAAGTGACTGTAGGTGCTTGATTGGCTGGTGTGAGCTGTATAATTTGTTCATTATACGTTTGACTGTCAATGGTTACGACTGGAGAAGCGTCCGTATTTTGATTGTTACCAGAGTCTGAACCGTTATCAGATAAGCTAACTACTCGTATGGTACGAGTTGCTAAAGTGGAAATAAAATCTCCATGGCGATAAGCCAACCCTGTTAGCATAGTCGCTGTTTGTTCTGCAGTGAGTGAGGTACCAGACACATGCGCAATGTCTAGGACATAACCATTACCAGACTGAGTGCCAGTGAGACTAATGATTGCATCATTGATGCTGACGTTTTGGGAAAAATTAGATGATAAGTCAATCTCAGTCCCTGCGATACGGACGGTTTCTGAGCCACTGAGGTTGCTTAATTGCAACCGCATCGCATTAAATCTATCGGCAGCTTCAATAAAATCAACCTCGACCGACGAAAAGACGGCTAAATACCCCGTATTTGTTAAGTAGGTCGTGTTCCCTGGCACGGCACGTATAACTGGCATATCCGCCACAGGCACAACCGAAACCGATGTGCTTACCGATTGAACAGATACCTTATCGGTTGTACTGAAGGCATCACCCCCATCATCTTGGGCAGATACTAACGTCATATTACGCACCCCAGCGGTAGGGTCTTCCCCCAGGTGCTCATAGGTAATGCCTTCAAGAAGATTTACCAGTTCTGCATTATCCCAATTACCAGTCAGAGACAGTATCAAAACATTGGCGTCTGCGGTTATCTTATAGGATACGTCATCTGTTAGTTCTCCCGTCCGAGTTCGCAGCGGCAAGGATTGACCATCAATATTCAATGTTTCATCTATGCCATCAACAACCCCTGTAATGTGGAGGGTAACTTTGGTAAAGTGTTGGTGATTCTCCCCTGTCTCAGCACTTACGTTATTGAACAAGGCAACTGCCACCGCGTCTTCTACAAAAGTCAATGTATTGCCTGAAGCAGATAAAGTTGGTGCCGTGTTAGGCTGAGTAAATTCAACCGTTGTCACAATATCAACTGAACTCCTATCATGACCGCCATTATCAACACCACCGTTATCGGCCACTTCGCTTAAAGTAAAACGCAGAGTGTTTGCTAGGTTCGTCAAGTCACTGCCCGTCTCTGTTGTATAATAACGAAGACGGTCTATGGCAAAGGTTAAAGCAGACAAATCAGATGACGATAGCGTTAATGTGGCTGTACCGTCATCTTGGTAATCGTATGCATATGAAACATTGTTTTGTGTTGTATTAAAGTCATATCGCATACTTCTTGTAATGTGATCGGTTATTTCCAAGGTATCTGTATAAGCATCAACATGGATACCTGAAATAGCAATATTGACTGTCGCAGTCTGACCGGCCTCAATGGTCGAGATGGCAGTATTAGTGAACAACACTTGACGTTGATTACTCGCCGTCACACTGCGTTCATGACCATTAGACTCAATGGTTGGGGCGTCATTGACGCCAACCAATTCAATCAAACGCACACCAGATTCATTGCCCCCTGGAGTACTCAGTACCCAATCCACTTGGACTGAACCATTTGGTTCATCTTCTGTACTCTCGTAACCAATACGCTTGATGACATCATAGAACTGTCGTTCACCCATATTGGTATTGGTAAAGTCAATTCGGAACCCATTTGTGATATCCGTTAATGTTCCAAGAACCGTGTTCCCTAATAAAACTTGATGGTTATCATTGAGAGTGATGCCGCTTGAGTTAACAAATGAAAGTTGCTCCTCTGGTTCAGCTGCACCATTGATAGTGACTGTAAAGCTAACACCTGCTAAGGATGACGGTAAATGGTTGGTGATATTACCAAAGTCAAACATCCGAACGGGCGCAGCATTTTCGAGATATGTGGATCCCGTTCCACGTAACGTTACTGTAGAAGTAGTGAAACCGTTACTCGGGGTATTAATTTGATTAGTCGAGGTATTCTCACCTATGGAGGCCAATCGAATATCTCGAGTTGCAACCGATTCTAGGGCAGTGCCATTGTTTAGATACTTGATCGACTCGATCAAATCGGCAAAATCCGCTTCGGTCATCGGGTTATCCGCTGTGACCTTTATGCTATAAACACCATTATTAAAAGTAACGTTGGCCTCCCAACCATTACCAGTCATTGGCGTGGAGCTATCTAGAGGAATATTAACTCCATCAATGACGATAACTTCGTCTGACGGCGTATCAACGCCAGTCACAGTCAACGTTAGTGACGATAAACGATCTGCAGTCTCAACCGTTGTCAAATTGACTTGTGCAAAGACGCCTACTGCATCGAGCCCTTCAATATATGTGGGGTTGATTGCTACAACAGTCGCGTCTGGTGCATCATTCACAGACGCAATATTTATCACCAGCGTGGTCGTCTCGGCAACTTGACTTTCGCCGTACCATTCGTAGGTAATATTACTAACCGCCGGTGGATCTTGGGAACTTGTTACCCATGTAAGACGCTTCATCAACTCAACAAAACGCGCGTGCGTCATCGTTGTGTTATCGCTTGAGAGGGTAAACTCGATTCGACTGTCAGAGGTATTCAGCGTGGCAATTTTCTGTCCGTTGAGCAGTATTGCAGAGTCGGTAAAGGTATAACCTGCGCCCGCGGATAAGCCAAGCGTAACGTCGGGATCAGCCGAACTGACCACTAAGCGCCCGCCGTGATAATTATCTAATGCACGGTAAAGATTGTTCTCAGGCATCACCGCTGGAGCATTTAACGCTTGAATAAAAATAGGCGATGCATCTTCTGTGTAATCTATTCGCTCATTTAATTTATTGAAACTATTGTTAATTTGATAAATCGTCGAGACCGCAGCATTGAGTAAATCGGTACCTGTATCAACACCTTCATTATTGCGCCCACCCGAATCTCTTAGAGCACTGAGACTAAAAATATAATCCCGATTCGTTGTTTGCGGGAGCATTGTTATATCAATCTCAGCACTGCGTATAAAGGCTTGAGCTTCAGCCAACGTCCAATCGCCTGTAAATCCGATTCGCGTCGTATTGCCTGAACTTGAAACCGTCAAGTCAGTACCATCACGCAACGTCATACTGCCTGCGCTTATATCAATCACATGTGGCCCGATATAAAAAGTATGGCCAACACCTCGATATAAGTCGCCCGAAACAGAAAACTCAATGTATTCTATTCCCTCTGACGCTTGCGCCGATTCGATATTCGCAAGCGTTGCGGTATTAAACAACGAACGACGCGTATCATTCTCGACTAAAACATGTGATTCAGTGACACTTAAACTTGCAGTCGGTGCATCGTTGACGGGTAAAATAATCAGATCTAGCACGCCATTGACCAAACCATTGTTTGTACTGAACTCAACACAGGCTTCGCCGAAGAAATTAGCATTTGGCGTAAACACGAATTGACCATCGCTCATAGCATTTACGGATAGACCATCTGTACGTGACAGCACGCCGTTGCTAAAGCGAATAGAGCCGTTACTTTCTATCGTGGCGGGTACAAATATACCATCAATGGTTTCACCAAAAGTAAACGTATCTGTGCCACTTATCGAACCGCTCAAATCGACGTTAAGGACCTCATCCTCGTTGCCGATCTCTGTGACTTGCGTCTGACTGTCTGGCTCGACGATGACCATGGCTAAAGAGCTATAGAAAAACTTCCCATAGGGATCCGTCGCGGTAAACGTGACAAACGGAATTGCATTGGCGCTATTCTCGCGATTGCGCTCTACCGCTTCGGCATAAGTGAGACCAAAGCGAGGGGTTATGGATAACGCTCCACTGGCGATGATGGCATCCATTTGTGCATGAGTGACCCCACTAAAAACTAACGCGCCGTCATCGCGCACGGTCGGTGCGGGTAAACCACCGAGTTTAGAGCTATCGACATTAAACGTACCATAAGCCGTGCCGTCATCGGTGACGCCAATGACAACTTCCATTGGATCATCATTGGGCTCATTAAAATCCACATCAGCAATCGTAATGTCTGTACCGGGACCGACTCGATAGAACGGCACCTGCGGATCGACAAACGGCGAATTGTTATTGATCACATTAACCACGGCATGATTAACGCGGTTATTACCCGAACCCGAGTCGCTTAGTTCAATCACATTGGCATGTAGCCCACTGTTATAGGTGTAGCTATAATCTCGTACTTGGGTGTCTTGCCCTGAGTCGGTGACTTCAACGAGCGATACGCTGTAGTTTTTGGCTTGGTTGATTTCGTCCGTCTGAATGAACTGCATCGTTTTGAGCAAATCTTCCAGCTGAGTCGCAGTAAAGCTTTGCCCTTCAACCACGCTAAATACAAACTGATCAAACAAGCGCTGCATGATAAAGTCTGTATTGGCGAGTCGGATCTCCACTGGCACACCGCCGTAATTGAGTTCAGAGTCATTAAAATGAACCCCATCGAGATACAGACCGGCTGGATTTCTAAAGTGAGTAAAGCCGCTAGTGTTGAGCTTAAACCCAGTAATGGTGTGACCTTCTTCAACCGTATCAATATTGACGGTATTGAAAAGGTTGAATGCGACACCAACATCGCGCACTTCAACTGTATTACCGCGTAATGTTACTCGCGAATAGTCATCCCGAGCACTGATATCTAACGAGGTAGTAACGTTAATATCTACTGTGTTATCTGTATTGTTAAACATCCCTCCGTTATCGCTGATGGATAACAGCGTAAACTCTATGGTCTCTTCGATGGGCGTTTCAGACGTATTGACATAATAAAAGTCGCGCAAAAAATTATTAAACTCGGTCTCGGTCCAGCTACCTGTGACTTCGACTGCAAAGCCGTTGGCATTGCGAGTCAGGGTAATGCTGTCGGTATTGCCTAGTGAATAGGTGCCTTCCTGGAGCGCAACGGTCACCGCATAGCGATTACCAAAGCGCAGACTACCGTGATAGTCACTATCAAATGAACCATTAATTTGCATCGTTAGACCAGTAAAGCGCTGACCACTCTCCCCTGTTCCGACAGTTAGATTAGAGACATTAAATAAGCGTTTATCACCAGAATTTTCAACGTAGGTGCCAGAGTTCGCAGAAACTGATGCCGCTGGAGATAAATTATCAAGTGGATATTCAATTTGTGACACGTATGACAATGCGGTAAAGTTCTGACCGCTAAAGGCTGTGCCACCGCTGTCATACGCACCAGTAATACGAAACGTCGGTTGACCGCTGGTAATATCTTCAACTTTTGGTGCATCGTCGCCGCGCTTAAACATCAAGCTATTTAATATAGCCAGTGCATCAGCCGTCGAATCAATTTCGGATAGAACGACTCTTGCATAGTCATTGTGATAATTGATTGAGAATGTTGCATCGTAATTAGAAAGGCTGAAGGTAGAATTACCGACATTATTTGTGACGTAAAGAGAGACATCAGTGCCATCGACACTCAGTAAGTCATTCCCCTGAGTGGACATGTCATAGTTGTAAATAAGAATTTCTATGCTTGATATGTGCTGGCCAGTTTCGACCTCATCGAAACTTAAATTGGCGTCACCAAACACGGATACGGGCCCAGAATTGTCATCAAATGATACAACAGTGTTTACTGAGCTTGACAAAAACAACGGTGCATCATTGATATCAATAAGCATCAAATCACGGGTACCGGTAAAGCTGGGCTGACCACTATGGGTCATTTTCCACGTGAGTTCGTCATTAGGGCCGACATCGTCACTGCTGTTGACATAGCGCAATGTTTGTACTGCGCGGTCAACCACCTCAGTGGTAATATTTCCGGCGCTGGTAAACTGCAGCACCGCTTGACCATTAACCTGACTGAAGGTAGCCACGATATTGCCATCCACTGAGATAGTGTTGCCAACAATCGTGACCCCATCTATGGCCTCTGCGCCAATACTGAACAGATCATTGCTGTTGGCGCCTGCTGTACGTTCGATTTCGAAGCGATAGCCGTTAAATGTATTATTTGCGGATGCACCCACTTCGGTCACATCAAATACGCCATACACTTGTGAAGAGGCTGACTCTTCAATATAACTAAAGCCATCTGTACGCATCTGCACTTGTGCAGTCACGTTGTCTATCTCAAAACTCTGCACTGCCCCTAATCGCGTTTCTTGGGCAGAAGCGAGCGTAAAGTTGCGTAAGGAGGCATCGGCGAGCGATTCACCGGACAGACTGTTGCGATAGCGTAATCCATCGAGAATGGTGTTGGCGGATGCAGTATCGGTGACGTTAATGACAATTGTGCCAGAGGTGCCGTCCTCATTCGCCGTCCACGAGGCACTGTTAAACAACGAGCTAGAACTGGTAATGGCGTTATTGGCACCTAAAGAAAGTACTTCGCCGTTGATAATAAGCTTTTCGTTATCCCCGTCTAACAGGCCAGCAACGTTAATAGTCAGCTGAGTAATCTCTTCATTATTTACTTCAACTGGGGTGAGATCGGAGTTAGTAAACAACGCCACATCCGCATCCCCGGTACGGTAAGTGGAAGTAATCGCAGTTAGCGTATCAAAGCTAATCGGATCATCCACCGAGGTAATCATCGTTCGCACGGCATCGGTATCAGAGCCGGCTGCGTTGCTTAACTCATAATTGACCTGCGCAAAGCCAGGTAACAATACCCACGAGTTATCCGTGACGCTGACTTGTATCGATTGCGCAACGGCATTGACCAGCGCTTGCGTAGCGGCAGTTTGGTTGCTGTTAAACTCAAATTTTAAGGCACCCGATGAAAGCGTATAAGAGGCAAACTCCATACCGTTGGCATCAAGTAGCTTCCCATTATCATCGGTGAATAAACTTGAACTATCATTCACTGAGAGGATATAACGGCCATCATTCGGGGATACGACTAAGCGATGCCCGACATAATTATCGCCATCAGCAGCGTTTTGACTGAATAACGTTGTGGTTGTGTCTACGTTTTGTGTAAACGCGGTACTAAACACCCGAGAATCGTTTTCGCGCACCGTAACTGTCGGTGGAGTCGCGTTTGAATCTAAGCTAATAACGGATTGATACTTGTCCGTTGCAAACTCTGCTCGGAACTCGCCTCCATCAGCACTGCCGGCATTATCTTCAACGGCGGTTAGGCTGAACAAACGATCCGCTAGGGTCGGAATGGACTGGGTGCTTAGGTATTGCACACCATTGATCACATTTTGTGCTTCTGCCGTTGTCCAATCCCCCGTGACGCGCACGACTAACTCACCATCACGCACGAACACCGAATAGTTCGCACCAGACTGTCCGCGTTCTAAAGCAATCGTTTGTCCATCAATAACAAGCTGTTCATTCGTGCCGTGCAAAATATCCATTGCCGTGATCTCAAACGCTTGAATATTTTGTCCATTTTCGTAGGTCGATAGCGCTGTACCGCTAAATACATTGACCGCTGCCCCGCCCTCAGTAAAGGTCGCAGCTAAATTAGTAATCCCATTAACAACAGGCGCATCATTCACCGGTGCGACTAACAAGTCAATATTGGCAGTCTGGTTTTCACCATCTGCGGTATACTGATACGCGAACTGTACGGTGCCGGTAAAATCGGTTTCGGGGGTAAAGATATACACCCCACTGCTATCTTCAACAATTTGACCGTCGGCAAATTTAAATCCACCGCTAATAGCACTATAACCTGGGGCATCGTCTAGCTTGATAAACGTCCCGTTGTTATCAATGATGCCTAATTCAAAATTCGCGTTAGATTGTCCTAAACTCGCTACTTTAGGATTGATATTGATGGTGACTGCCGTATCTTCAATGGCAGGAAGCACAATTGAACCTGTGCGAGTTTCTTCGGCTGCCACAAAAATCAGCTTACTGTCTTGACCTTTTGCAGTATCACTATCGGTTACCACAACGTTCAATAAGTCATGGCCTTTACTAATAAAATCGACACCGCTTAGTGGCGTATAGGTTAAGCCGTTGGCATCAAGCGTTGCCTGCAACTCTCGCCAGTCGCCCGTAAAGGTAATGCTGTGTGTCCCATTGCCGCTTAGCATCGAAGCCGATGCACCGCCTGAGACAGAAGTATCTAAACTTAAGGTGCCTAGGCTTGCCCCAACACTCAATACCACGGTGACATCCGTCGCATCGTCGCTCACAGAAACACCGTCGAGCACAAGCTCACCGTTCGGATTTGAGCCAATTACGCGCTGGGTGAACCATGTATCTGAGCCAAAACTCACCTCAGGCGCATTGTTCACATCCACAATATTGATGGTGCCATTGATAGTGGCATCAGAAGCATTACCCGCATCGCCATGCCCTGCATCGCTATAGGTGAGCGCGACATCAAGGGCGTTACGGTTTCTCTCGATAGTGGTAGGTGAATCTGAGGTATTTTCAAACGCTAAGGCTTGAACTAATTGATTAGCAATGTCTTTGGTGGCAGAGCTTGATAAAGTCAGCGTTAAATTTGCACCATCAATGCCATTCAGAGTCGCATCGCGCGTTGCTACAATGGCACCGCGATACATGACGTTGTCACCAGAGAATGTAAAGCCTGAGCTCTCGGTGAATGTAATCTGGTCGCTATCGAGTACGGTGCCGGTTAACACCACACTGACCACGGCATCTTCGACACTGCCATCGCGCTCGGTTAAGACTGCATCGGCAAATAAGGCACTCGCAGGCGCACCCTCGGTATAGGTACTCGCAGTGGTTTCAGCTGTTAGCACGACACTATCATTTGCGCCAACAATATTAATACTTACAATATGTGAGGCCACTTGTCCGTCTTTTGTGGCTTCTAGGCCAACCGACAAGGCTTGAGGTGAGGTGCTATTGGCTTCAATCGCGGCATCATCGGGCGCGAAGCTAAACTCACCCGTGACGGTATTAAGCGTTAATTCACCGTATGCAGTATTAAGCGTTTGGAATATACCGTCCGTGACCGCCCCACTGCCCTCAACCATACTAAACTCAAAGCCCTGCTGAGCCAACGAGCCAAAAGCATTAGTTTTAGTTTGCGTCGTAAACGTATCGTCACTACCGGTATCTGTAAAGGTAAAGACCGTTTGGTCCGCTTCACCTGCCAAGCGGAACGTCAATGTCAAATTAACAATACCACCATCGCCATCGGTACCTTGCAGATTGGCGAAATTTTCGTTAACAACCTGTCCATCTAACAATGAATTAAACGCAAAAGGATCTATAGTATACGTCCATCCAGCTCCTTCACCGCCAAAGCTCAGAGTACCGTAGCGACCCACTAAGGGCTCAGGATACCCTTCGTTATCGACAAGCTCATTTCCATTATTGTCCACGCTGTAGAAGCGCATCTGAGTATTTTCGTCTGGGTCAATGATATTAAAGGAACCACTCACACTCGGCGTATCCCAGTTAACCGTGTCGGTAACATCAACAATCTGGTTTGGGTTAGTTGCAACTGGCGCGTCGTTCACCTCACGGATCTCAAAGTCCATGGTCACTTCATCTGACGAACCATCAAAGTTTTGAACATTGATGGTCAAAGACTTGTCTAGGAGGGTATTTTCAGCTGTTAAGTCAGAAGTATTTTGATAACGGATTTCTTCAATGACGCGCTGAACCATTGAGTTATCAGCCATAGACGCAGTACCGGTAACTTTAACATCTTTGATGTAGATATCGGCATGCTCGGAGAAACCACCCAGATCTTCATAAGCACCAGCAGCCATAACAATCGCGTAGCGTCCACTCGTCGGTGCCTTGACACTTGCCGTGATAAACGCTGACTCGGCAGGACGTACTGTCAGTGTGCCTAAATAACCCGACCATAAACCTTCATCAAACGACCCCGAGTAGTTTTCAACCTCTGTCCATTCGCCTGTATCGAGATTCACCATGTAAGCTAATAAATCTGCTCCACCCGCCGGTGCACCGACATAATAGTCAAAGGAAATCGTCGAGCCTTCGGTAATCGCCACCGGCTCTGACACCATATAGGCAAAACGACTGATTTGAGCCGAACCATCACTTGGAGAGTCAAAATTCAGATTGATCCCCATCTCTGTCGGTAAGACATAAACCCGATTTCGTTCGGCCATATTCTGAGCTCGAATTGGACTATCGCTGGGTAAGGGTTCATTGGTGTAATAATTTTCAGGACCATTGTTATCATCAAGTGGCGTTTGATACAGCCTGCCATCTATTTCGAGCGTGGTTTGTCCTGGGATCCAAATCGATGGCACTGAGCCGCCATTATGAGGGTGCACGTCACGTAGAGAGGTGACCGTCCATCCGTTGAATATTGGCTGTGTACCGACATCTTCGATGCCGTTATTGGTGACCGTAGGTGCAACGTATTGGGTATATTCGCTAAAATCACCATTGATAACCTGCTGTTCCATAATGATGCGCAGGGTATTGCCATTTTGACCGTTAAACTGAGTATCCACACGACCAATCTGTAAGAAGCGCCCTTCCCCCAAGCCTAAAAACACCTTATTGTCTTGGAATGAAATTGCATCTTTGGTGGTATCAATGACCGGCGCATTAGGCACCAACAAGTTCACGTTCGGATCGTTACCAGGAATGCTAATATCAAAATACCGTACATCGAATTCGTTTTCACGCGTCGAATAGAGTGAAATCCCTTCGAGTAAAGTGTCTGGGGTATCTTGCTCAACATACAATGCGCCTGCCTCTGGAGACGCGTCGACTTTGACGTTGACATTAAACTCTGCACTGCCGTAGCGAGGGTTATTGGGGTCACGGACAGATACATTGAAACTGACCTGATTTTCGTCTGGCGTACCCGTTTCAATGTCATTAATGGTCTGAGAGTTCAAATCAAGCATGTAGGCACCCGTCTCAGGGTCGACCAATAACATACCATATGGAGAATTAAGGGTTTGATACGTGACGCCTTCACGCACTGCGGTACCGACGCGATAGGTTGTTCCGTCAATCACAGTGTCCAATAGTTGATAACTGTACTGGCCAGTGCCCGCTGCAAGATTACCTTCTATGGTGCCAAATAAATCAGCACCAGGATTGTCCGTAATAAAGACGTTTACGTCTTCGATCATAAAGGAAAAATCAACGATCGTGCCGTGAATATCCATTTCGAACCAATCGGACAATTCGTTGGTCGAGGAGATTGACTCATTTGCACGAACAATACTGTATGCGCGGTCACCATTAAGTGAGTTGCCTAAGTGTTGGTATTCAAGCGACGCAATATCATCCGCCGTTAATCCCGACTGACGATCAAGTGTGATGACAGCAACTTGTACTACTTGCTCTTGTATGACGATATTGCCGTTACCATCGCGTGTTTTAACATTTTGCGTGCGGTTTTCTAGCGACACACTATAGGACAAACCATCTTGTGTGGTTCCGCTATGCGAAGTATTAAGCGCCAACTCAACAGGCCACTGGCCAAGTTTGATTTTTTCATCTGCGCCGTGTTGGATATTGTTGATCTCGATTTGAACACCACGTACTCGCTGATTTTCATCTACAGCATCAAGTACAGCATTATTGTCAAAGAGCGTTTCCCACTCATCAGGCTGCGCATTACCCTCATAAATCGGGGATAACGTATCCACAGTGATCACAGGCGCATCGTTCACGCCCGTCAACAACACCGTAAAGCTAATTTGTTGAGCGAGTCCACCACCCACAGAGGTCACATCTTGGGTTAAAATAAACGTTTCTTGCGAATTGGTTTCTAATGCATTGATGGCTTGCGCGTTTGGAATAAACTCGTAATAAGGTTCAATACCGAGTGATGCAATACGCAAAGTCCCATATTTACCGGTGATTTGATACATTTGCTCGCCAGCATTGGTTCTTGCATTCAAACCAGTTTCATAGATAGTGACCGGCGCATTCTCAATATGATTAGTAAACGCAGAAAGGCGATACGGCTGTACGCCCGGATCATTGTTTTCATTAATCGAGCCAATACGACCGGTTATGGTGGTAAAGTTATCGCTAAGGGCTGTATCGATAACGGCGATATTGGAAGAACTCGTACGGACTAGACTGACAGTGGATACATCGTTAATTGTTGAAACACTGCCAGCAGTATCGGTAATACTTTCGAGAGTCACCGTTGCTGGCGCACCGCTGTTCTCCTCCCAATCAGCATAGACACCAAAATTACCCGCAGAGCCTTGAGTAACAATAAGTTCACGCGCATTTTGACGATAATCAAATTGGAAAGGCGTACGCTCTAATGCCGAATAAATAAAGATATTTTCGATAAGATTATTAGCATCAAATGACGAGCCATCGGTACGAGAAATAGTGACTGAATCACCGTTAAATGCCACGCTAAATCCATTACTCAAATCCGCATCCGACTCACCCACGGCGGTTGAATACAGATACAACGCCATATCGGCATACAGGTTTGCCATAGAGAACGTAATGGACTGAGCTTGATTGGAACCGGTTGCCGACTCCCAGCGACTGTTAAAAAATAAATTCTGTACCGGGGATTCATCCGCAATAACGGGGTTATTTGCTTCAGTAACGGTTTGACGTCCCGTAATCCCCTCGTCAATACCGTCGATAGAAAGTCCAAAGTCATGTGTGGTTTGATTACCGTATGCGTCAGTCGCAGTGATGCGGTATTTAATACCCAGGGCATCGTTAATCCCCAAAAAGGCAAAATTTTGTTGCGCCGAATCAAACACCAAACGCGTGCTTCCGTCATCGAGTGACTTCAGCGAAAGCATGGATAACAACTCAGCGTCTGTTGGCATGTCGCTGTGCGTGTTGTCGATAGACGTTTCGACAAAACTAATCGCGTAAGTGACTGGTACTTGATTTGTGCTATTGACCGTAAAGTCAAACGTCAAATAAGCCCCATCTTGCGTGGTCACGGTGCGATAATAATTAGGCAAGCCACTAAAACTTGGTGCTGAAAGCGTCTGCGCATCGCCCCCTTCAACGGTAATGCTAAAACTCAACGTTTCAGAAGATGTACCATCAGAGGCATCAACGCTAACGTTAATTCGCTTGTCGGTGCCATCAGCTAAAGCACCAAACAGCGATGTATCAAAATCTAGGCTCGTACCATTTAGCGTAGGTAACGTTGCCCCGGCTACAGGATTGCCATCGGGATAAGTGAGCGTTAAGTTGCTAAAACTCAGACTGTCGTTGCTATCAACATCTGACAACATGCCAGACAAATCAACGGACAGAGCACCATCTGTATGGTTGCGTATTTGATCCACAGGATTCAATGATAGGGCGTCATTTGATCCGTTAATAGTGATGGTTACAACCTGTGACGCTTGTTCAAAGCGCTCATCCGTTGCCGTCACAGTAAACGTAAGATTAAGCGTTTCGCCCGCACTTAAATAATTAAAATATTCACTGTTTGAATCAAATACCCAATCAAAACTAGCGCTTTGTGTAGTATCATTCAAGACCGCTAATTGAGGGACACGCAATAATGCTGCCAATTCTCGCTCGGTAAGCATTAAACCCGAAGTACTTCCCGTCGCAGAAACATTCGTCACCGCTACGTTAACGCTTTCAAAGGTATTGGCATCACTCAGCGTAATTGATCCTGTACCTTGCACAGATGCGTTTGTCTCTGACAAGGTAAGATTAACCACATCTCCCGATTGGACAGAAAATACGGGCGCACTTGCCGCGCCCAAAATATCCACGCTGACATCACGGGTAACAGTACCGTCGGTCGAGGTTAACGTAATAGTATCGGTGAGTTTTTGATCTGAAGCAAGACTTGTGACTGCGGCATGATTGGAGTTAAGTGTATACGTCCACTGTCCGCTACTCGTATTAAACGACCAAGTACCATAAATCCCTGCTGTCACAGAGGGAATTTGAAAACTGTTTTCCCCCTGGTCAATATCATCGACAAAAATACGCCCACTCACCGCAGGATTGCCCGCTGCTGCCGAAATATCTGCCGTTACATCCCCACGGAATTGAGGTTGGTCATTAGAGCCAAGTAAGTTAATCGTTGCGGTTTGCTCTACACTTAACTCACCGCTGGCGTCAGAGACTTTGTAGGTAAAGGTGCCTGTTGCCGTATCGCTGATCCCAAGCTGTTGGATGGCCTGTGCGTTGAGGTCAATCGTGCCATCACTGCGTACCGCCAAGGATAATGCTTGCGTTGCCGGCGCACCATCGCTGTCAGTATAAGACAGGGTAATGACAATATTGTTGTCAACGTTCGCAGCATCGCCATTGACTTCAGCAATGAATAAACGAAAATCCGCGTCATCAATATCGCTCGCTTGAGATAAGAGAGTGAGATTACCGACTTCGACGTCATTACCACCAATGACCACATCGTCTTCGGAGATATTTAGTACCGCCCCGGAAGTCAATACAGGCGCATCATTAGTGCCTCTGACTTGGAGCATACCCAGCACTTCTTGGGATTGTGCCCCTTGAGGATCGGCTACTGTGTAGCTAAAAGTACCCGTCGCCATGCGATTGTTGGGGATTGTTTCGAGTTTATCGATATCGCTTTGAGAAGATGCAGTCAGGGTGTAACTACCGTCGGCGTTGACAAGCAAATCAAACTGAATGTTTTGCTGCACATTGTCTTTGTCAGAGAAGCTAGCAAACACGGTTTTGGTGGTGCTTAAATCACTCTCACCGTTAACCGTCGCAATGGTAAATTCCGTATCAGTGGTGTCCGGCTCGTTGACGCGTTCCATCAAATCCGAGGTTTGTGCATCCACGGTCAAACCCGAAACAAAATTACCTTCTACCCCATCAATGAGTCCGGGAACTAAGACACTCGGCGCACGGTTAATCAAATCATGCTGGTAGTCACGCGCAGCAATCGAGCGCGCTTCAATCTCGCCCGTTTGGGTTTCTAGTTCCCAGTCACCCGATACACCTGTGGTATCGTCAGAGGCTGCGACATCTGCGCCCGTCAGACTGGCGACTTGTGCAACAAAACTTTGCCCGGTTTCTGATGCACTCAAATCACAAGCGTAAATTAAAAAATCTGCCTCTTGCGTTAGAGAACGGCCTATTTCTCCCCACAATGATGCGTCTTCTGCCAAGCTTTCGGAATCGACAGACGTTGAACCTAAGTCCATGCGTCCATCTTCACCATGGGCAAACAAATGGACCGCTGTCACATCGCGACGATTACGCAGAAAATCGGCTATTTGTTGCACACCTGATTGATGCGGACCCAATACAAATACTTCGATATTATCACCAAACGAATCCATTAAGGCATCTTGATCGGCAACGCGGTAATCAACGAAGGCAATTTCTTTACCTGAAAGTGCGTTAACATCAAGTGCTTGGGGGTCTTGTTTTGCGTCCTCTTTGATTGGCTCAGAGCCTGATGCCACCGCGTCTTCGATGGTACGTAATAAAGCACCATCAAGAAGCACTCGTGGCTCGAGAGGCTCAATCAAAAACTGGGAAGATTTAGCAGCCATTAACACACTAATTTTATGATTTGATAATTCTTAATTTTATCAAAAAAACGGACAGAAAAAAATGAATGTTAGATTATTGTTAAAAGTCAAATTCGCTTCGAAGTGTATTCATGACGTATTGAAAGAGGTTAGCAATCGGAGGTGGAGTCGGTTTTTCTAGAACCACAAAACCACGTTGTTCTCGCGCCATTGCCATTGTGGAAGGAAATTCAGCCGTTAATAAAAATAATGGCTCTTGCGTTAACCACTTATTTTGTATGTATCGCGCTTCAATTGAACCGCCACCGCTGGCCAAAAATGGGAGATCTAAGATTTCACGACTCGCTTCAGGGCGAAGGGTCAACCTTGGAATGTCATGTATTACTGCTCCTACTTCTGGGACAAAGTACACCGTATATGAATCGTCATCTAATGACAGTCCCTCAAGTTCAAGTTCAGTCAGCTTTGCTCTTAATTGCCATTGCGTTTTGTTTAGCAATAGACCAATGGGTTGGCTATCAGACCAGGTAACGCCCTCAGAAAGCAAGCGATTAGGTTGCCAATATCCGGTAAAAGGGGCCCTTATCGTAACTCGAGCTTCCCGCTCAAGCAATCTGTCAAGTTCCACCTGAGCTGCACTCACTTGGGTGCGCAAAATATCTATTTGTTGCAAACGACTGCGTTCCGATAATGCAACCTGCAACTGTTTTGTGTTCGCAGCCAACGTATTTTGCGCATCAATAATTTGCTCCGTCAACGCGATAGGCTTAACATTGGCTAAGACATCGCCTTTATTCACAGTTCCTGCATCACGTAACACATCATAAGTAATGCCTGATTCATTAGCAAAGACGTCTACCTGAGCCATAGGAGTTATGATGGCGGGGACACGCATTTCTCTGTGCAATGGTAAGACGGCCCACAATATCATTGCCACAAGGAGAACCGCACTACAAACAGAAGAACGTGTCCATTGATAATCGGACTTGTGTTCCCACCATGTCGACACTTCCTTTGTGATAGGTCGCAAGATGAAGAACCATATCTCGACAACAAATAGAAATATACCCAATGCCTTAAACGCAATGTTGTAGACCAAGATGGCAATACCTATAAACAAAAAGAAGCGGTATAACCAGGTACCATATGCATAAAGGACCATCCAAAATTGTGTCCAAAAAGGTAACACCTCAGGCGCATTGTGTTTCAAACCAAATAAAGTGCGACGCAAAAACCAGCGCGCCATTGAAAATGCTCGTTCCTGTAGGTTTTCAATACCCGTTAAATCACTCATGGCATAATAACCATCAAAGCGCATAAATGGGGATAAATTAACCATTGCAGAACTGATCAAAGCCGTAGTTGCCACAACAAAAGCGACAGACTGAACCATACCTGGTGGTGCAATGGACCAGATGAAAAGGGCCAATGCAGATAGTCCAAGTTCAGCCTTTAATCCAGCGGTTACGATCGCAAAACGATCGCGGCGACGTGCCAAACGCCAAGCATCCGTAGAATCTGTATACAGGATGGGAAATAACACCAAAAAACCAACTCCCATACTGGCCACATTACACCCGTGCCACTTAGTTTCAAGCGCATGCGCAAACTCGTGTACCATTTTGACCAGAGTGAGTACCACGACATACAGCAAAACCCCTTGCCACGAGGCAAACTCAGAAAAGGTTGTCACGAATCTGTCCCATTGAGAAATGGCTTCAATCAAGCCTAATGTACCCAACAAACCGGTCAACCAATACAAAAAAGGATTGCGCAAAAAGAGGAGTCGGTTGGCCAGGTGACCAATCCAAGGTTCTGGTTTTAACAAAGGGTATTTAAAAAACAAATAACCATGTAACACTTTGTGGAACAATGACTTACTTTGTTTCTGTGTGTTCTCAATCAAAGCTTCAGTGCTTTGTCCCTCTATCAGTTCATAGCGGAAAAGCATCTCAAAGAGCCGGTCAAAATCAGATTGCCAATCGATGTCTGATGCGTCAAGTCGTGACAGTTCATCCAACCACTCTTGTGCATGAGCGCCTGCTCGCCAATGTGACAGCATAATAAAAGCCGACTCATCAATTTGATAAAATTTATGCTGTATTGGATCATACAATGTCCAACGAGGTTTTCCATCCCGTGCTGGCGCTGATGGGTTGAGCGCTAAGTCATTGCGTATGGCAGGTAATGAGCGTTCAGTATTGTCAGTCTGCATTGTGATTAGCCAAAATGTTGTCTAAGAACAATAAATAACTTACGAAAAACTCGATACCACAAAAACGAGCGCTCACCTTGAATGCTGGCAGTGCCTTGAGCACCAAAAGCCAGATGATGAACATCGCCATCCAAGCTAGCGGTAACACGATACCCCACACTGCCGTCAGAAAATTGTTCCGTGGTAATATTAGTGTATTTTACGACGCCACTATACCCTGAAAGAGGACTTTGATCAGGATAAAAAGACACCTCGGCTCCCGTTGTAAAAGGGACAATATTATTCATGGCCAAACGAACTTCCAACTGTCGACTCGTTGCATCCACCAATTGCATGACCAAATCACCTGGTTGAACCGGACGACCGCTAAGCTCACTGGGGTTATCAATCAAAACGGTTGCTGCAAAACCCGCTTTGACTTGTGTTTTATCAAGTCGTATTTTGGCAAGATCGACTTTGGCTTGAGCACTTTGCACAGCAGTCTGTAACCTTAATAATTCTCTGCGGGCTTGTGCATCCACAAAGCCCAGTTTCTCAGCTTGCCCTAACTCAGCTTGAGCTAGTTGCAAATCAGACTGAGCCACACTCAGCGCTTGACGCTGTTCGATATCATCAAAAGAATACAGTAGGTCGCCAGCAACCACATGGGTATTAGGGGTAACATGGACTTTTTTTATGGTGCCCGATAAAGGAGCGGTTACGGCATAAGGCTTAATGGGTATCACTTCTGCTGGCGCAACAGAGTACAAATGTACAGGTAAAAAACCAAGTAAAAATACCACTAAAGCCAAGGCTTTACCTATCGATTGGATTTTGCGCATCGTGGGTACATATAATTTGTGAGTCCGTCCCCGAATGGCTGCGATAGAGTGCGTGATTACACCGCCAATATAGTCAAGTAGCTTGATCTCTGTTTGGGTAAACGCACGTTGTCTGGTCAAGAGTAACCCCCCTTCCGGTTTCCCTTCCAAGCCTGGTTGATGCAATGGGATCCAAGCATAAAACGCAGGTAAACGAAACTCTTTGACCATGCTATCGCTTAAAGTCATGGTTTCACCCGTTTGGATGGCCATGTTGCTATCCACCGGCAATACGTGTTTTACAATTTGATCCAATGCTTGGATAAGCGGCGCGGTTCGTTCTACTTTTGCCACATTGGTCACACCCATTATCGCAAAAAACTTTTGCGTGTAACCTGTTGCAAGGTAGGCGCATTCACAGTCAATGACGGATTGGATTTCGTTTACAATAATAAATCTTAACGCTACGCGGTCTTCGGCTTGTCTCAAGCGTTGCTCAAACTGAATTAGTTTTGAAGCAAGATCAGCCATCAGAACATCACTCTTACTGACGTTCCAGGCAAAAGTTCCTCTACAGAGGCATCGACCACTGCCTCCGCAAAACGAGTTTGTGAGACGGCATCAATAGATGGCGCAAGATGAGTAATGGTCGCTTGATATGTTTTGTCTTGAGTCGGTAACACAACCTTTACGACATCCCCCACGTCATATTGCGTTATGAGTGCATCAGAGAGTAAAAATTCAACCTTAAGTTGCGAGACATCTAATAACGTGATGAGTGGCGTATTAGCTTCGACAAACTCGTGTTGTTTTACATCAATACTTTGGACGACACCGTTGAATGGTGAGTTGATCACGCATCGTGACGAAATATATTGAGCGCGTTCTAACTCAGCTTGAGTTCGTGCCAGCTCAACTTGACTTAACGCTAAGGTCTCTCGCCCAATGGCTTGAAGTTCGAACAGACGTTGGTTATTTTTGTTAGTTAATCCTGCACCATCCGCTTGAGACTTCGCCATGGCTAGCTCGATTTTGGGCAATTCACATTCAAACGAGACTAAAGGGCTATCTTGCTTGGTAGTACTGCCTAGCTCAACATGGATCTGGGAAATGACGCCTTGCTGAAATGCACTCAATGTCGCACTGTTATTAGGTGTGATGAGTCCTGTTACATCGGCAACTGTTGTCCAACTGAGTATACATAAGACAGACAAACCGAACGACTTCATGAGGCTTCACTCTGAATGGAAGGTAACACCTTGATTTGCACTCGACGATTTAATGGCAACTCAGCTTCACTGAAACGTTGCGTTTCCCCTTGTGGCTCCTCTAGGATCCGAACTGTATCGCCAAATTTAGCTGCCAAATAATCCGCAATAGAGCGAGTGCGTAAGTTCGATAGACGACTATTCCATTGCGTAAAACCGGATGTGTCAGCATAGCCTTGAATGACAATTGTCGGGCTTTCCATCCCAGCAATGTGTCGGACCAAAGGTTCAAGTAACGCTTTCTGTTCTATAGTTAAAAGGAATTCATTGACGTCGTAAAAAACATCTGTAATGGTAAAGTCGATGTCTGCACCAGAATCAGAATTAGATTCATCCAATGGTTGTTCAGCAATAGATTCGGCTGGTTTCGTTTCAGTATAAGCCTCAGACTCACCACACAATGACATGGTTTGCTCTGCAGAATAATTAAACCAGTATTCATGTCGTTTACAAATTTCATCCGCTAATGACGCTGCACCATAACGACGCCATTCTGCTGGAACAATATCGACCCCAATGGCACTGACATTGGTTGCAAAACTCGTTAAGACATCCGCATAAGCAAGATTCTTTCGATGTTCAGACAATAAGGTATTTAAACGTTCTTTGATAATAGTCAGTTGACCACTGCGATTGACCCGGCTCATTGACTCAAGTTGCATTAACAATTGTGTGGAAACTTCTACGTATTCAGCAGACAAAGTAAAACGTCGCAAGTTCTGCTCAAGCGCTAATTTGGCATTATGTGTCACACCAAGGATTTGTAAGGCCATCTGCACTCGTTTCTCGTCAATCAACTGTTGTTGAATGAGGTTACTGTCCTCAATCGAACCGAGACGAAATAGGTTTAACACATTCCATGAAAACTCTGCACCAAGACTTCGCCAACCTTGATTCAGGACATAAGGACTGTTGTCGTAAATCAAACTAGATGAAAGCGTGATTTGCGGTAGTGCTTGCATAAAGCTTGCTCGGGAAGCTAGATACACATTATTCGTTTCGTAAATAATTTGTTCATAATCTGAACGGTTTAACAATGCGAGCGTTTCCATATCCTCTAGAGATAATGAAAGTTGCGGTAAAACATAACGATTTTTGACATTATCTGCCAATGTAAAGGGTACGTCAGGACGCAAGCCAATGTATATCGCAAGATCGTTTTTGGCTGATAGCAAATCTAGCTGAAGGTCAAGCAGCGTCCGTTTTACATCCAGTAGTTCACGTTTAAAAGTCAACGCTTGAATGGGATCTTGCAGCTGTTCCTCTCGAATCTGACTGTTTGCAATGATGACCTCATCAGTCAGGTTTAATAACTGAGGTAATTTATTGAGTAAGTTTTCTGACGCAACCGCACGCCAATACAAACTTTGCGCTTGTTCAAAGATAGCTTGCAGTGCCTGACGTTCTTTTTCACGCGTGATAAGCAAATTATTACCCAATTGCTCAGACTTGGTCACCGCTAACCCATAATCAAGTAAGTTTATGGCTAACCGCAAATCTCGTTTGTAAGAGGATTTATCTGACGATACGACGTAATTTGCATCAGAATCGATATCATCTACCACCCCATCGGTGATACCGACCGAAGAACTTGCTTGAAGATTGTTTCGGGTGTCTCGGTTCAGTCGCTGAACCAAAGTAGGTAATTGCTCAAATACACTCGTATCACTTTGCATTTGAGCAAGTTGCGTTTCTAATGATGCAATGGTCCTATCTCGATTAAACAATATAGCTCTAGCCACGACATCGTGAAAGTCGAGTGTCGCGTTAACAGGTAAAGTCGAGAGCGCGCCTAGTGTTTCATTGTCACTCTCTATTACCAATTGCTTTTGCTTACTCGTTAATGGCTCAGGTTGGATGGCACAACCTGTAATAATACTTAAAAGATATAATGCTATGAGATGAGAAAAAAAACGCATTTAGGCTTTTTAATTTTTATAATGATTTCTGTAGATTGTACACTTTTAAACTATGTAAATGAATAGTGTAAACAAAATCTTTCATTACCAAGATCAAGGTTTTGTGAAACGCTTTACAGGCGACTTTGTTGTGGTAAATTCAGATTGTGTTTAACTATTTTGTAAGGAGGTGATCGTATGTCGAGTGTTTTGAATTTTGGTGATATGACTATGGGTGAGGTGCTTTTTAGCTAACCCCTTCTTAGTACCACCCTTGCTGGTCATACTTCCAGCTCAGACACGGTAAGCC
This sequence comes from Glaciecola sp., assembly GCA_018623155.1. GTDB lineage: Bacteria > Pseudomonadota > Gammaproteobacteria > Enterobacterales > Alteromonadaceae > Opacimonas. The sequence continues at coordinate 23,130 of JAAZVZ010000015.1, read as the reverse complement.
GGATGATAACTGATCTTCCGGCTTATTTTTTGAGTGGATATCAGTTATGATAGTGGCTTAGTATTGCAACACGAAAAGTCCTTTAATGACTCCACATTCCCTTATTGAGCTCACAGAATCAGCTCCCTTATCGATTGAATTCGCCACTGTCCTCTCCGTCATTGAGGCACATTATGAATACACGCCAAGTGATTTTACCAACGGCAATACCCACAACCTAGCGGGTACCAACGAAGGCTCATGCAAAATTTTTGCTTTTGCACAGTTGAACAAACTTAGCCAAGAAGCGACGCTCGCCTTATTCGGTGATTACTATCGCAAAGATGTGTTAGAAAACCCTCAAGGAGAAGACCACGCCAATATCCGTAATTTTATGGTACATGGCTGGTCTGGTATTCAATTTTCACAACCAGCATTGGCCGAAAAAGCGCCCATAGGGCGATTGACCACACGCACTATTGCCATGCATGCTGATACAAATCCAGCAGGTGATATCTTTGGTGGATGGGTGCTTTCGCAAATGGATATGGCAGCTGGAATCTGTGCCGGCCAACGAGCACAAACTCGAGTTGTGACGGTCGCACTTGACGGCATGAGTTTTATAAAACCGGTTCATGTAGGTGATATTTTGGGCGTATACACACGAATTGTTCGCGTGGGTCGGAGCTCATTGGATGTCAACGTAGAATGTTGGGTACGCCGCAGTCGCATCGGCCAACGTGAAAAAGTCACCGAGGCAATTTTTAAGTTTGTGGCATTAGATGAGCATGGCAAATCTATTGCCGTCCCAGATCTTGATGACTTACCCCACTACGTTGAAAGTGACTTGTAACATAATGTCAGAAGCTTCTTTTTCGACAATTGATTTATGCGATCCTATTCTTCGAGCCTTAACAGAACAGAACTACACCACCCCTACTCCGATTCAATGTGAGGGTATTCCTGCCGTATTGAGCAAAAAAGACGTCATGGCGGCGGCGCAAACTGGCACGGGTAAAACTGCTGCGTTTACCTTGCCGATATTACATCTGCTGCATGAAGCAAAACTTAAAAAACAAAAGCCGGTAGCAAACAACCACGTGCGCACTTTGATTCTGGCTCCCACTCGAGAACTCGCCTCACAAATCTATGACAATGTGATCAAATACAGTCAATTCATGGATGTCAGAGTCAATTTGGTCTTTGGTGGAGTTAAAATCAATCCACAAATGATGAAACTTAGGCGGGGGACTGACATTTTGATCGCCACGCCTGGGCGATTGTTAGATTTGGCACAAAAAAACTCCGTTAAATTTGGGCAAGTAAATACGTTCGTGCTTGATGAAGCTGATCGTATGCTGGACATGGGGTTTATTCACGACATTAAACGCATCATTGCCCTATTACCCCCTAAACGCCAAACCTTGATGTTTTCTGCGACCTTTTCTGATGATATTCGTCAGCTAGCCAAACGTTTAGTGAAGGACCCCATTGAAATTACAGTTACTCCGCCAAATTCTACCGTAGAGCGTATAGAGCAAGTCCTGTACCCGGTGAACCAGTCAGATAAAACCAAACTGCTCGTGCACCTCATCAAAACCCAGCATTTTCATCATGTGTTAGTGTTTACTCGAACTAAGCATGGGGCAAATCGTCTAACCACGACCTTGAACAAAAAAGAGATCCCTGCAGCTGCGATACATGGCAACAAATCCCAAAACGTGCGCACTCGAGCGCTCAATGATTTTAAAAATAATGACATTCAAGTACTCGTAGCGACTGATATTGCTGCTCGAGGAATTGATGTTGCAGGTCTTCCTTACGTGATCAACTTCGATTTACCGGATGTCTCTGAAGATTATGTTCACCGTATTGGTCGCACTGGTCGTGCCGGTGAATCTGGCCTAGCCATCAGTTTGGTCACACCAGAACAAGCACCGGCACTGGCTGGAATTGAGCGTTTAATTAAATTGCATATTCCACGTAAAAGCGAACCCGGTTTTGTCTGTACGACGGCAATTCCTACAACTAATTTGCAAAAGAAAGCGAAGAAACCCAAAAAACCGAAAAAGCCTAAGCAACCTCAGGCTGCTCATAATCAGAGCAAACGTTGAGTCAGTAGACTGTTTCTTTGCGTATTGTGGTCGATTGCAAACGCAAATACGGAAGGATCCCCAACCAAAGTCACCTTTTCTTTGGCTCGGGTGATCCCTGTGTACAACAGCTCCTTGCACAACAGCTGTCCCAATGGGTCCTGACTTGACTGCAACACATTCTTATCAGGCATCACTAAGCATACATGTCCAAATTCAGAACCTTGACTTTTATGTATGGTCATAGCGAAAGCAGTTTCGTGAGCTGGAAGTTGCGCTGGCAAAAGTGATTGGAACCCATCACTTGATGGGAAATACACTCTCAACTCTTGCTGATTGCCCTCAACTGAAGTGGCCAACACAATACCAATATCGCCATTAAATAATCCAATATCCGGTTGATTTTGTGTGATCATAACCGGCCGACCGTGATACCAGTTTTGCTCTGTTTGAGCGAGCCCCAATTGTGAACCAAGTGAATCAAACTGTTCTTTATCCGAGCGTGTTGCGGTGAGCACTTGAAACTGCGCAAACATCTCGAACAATTCTGCAATATTGGCCCCTCCACGAAAAGCTTTCACTTTATGAGCATAAGTAAGATATTGATTTTTGACAAAATCAATGGCTGGTTCCGGTTGCAAGGACACGCTTACATCTTCACTGTGCAACACCGCTTTAAAGTCTTCCTCATGTTGTTCATTCACGGCAACCGCTAACGCTTTGATGGCGCCATCAAAACGATACGTGTTTTGCAAATGCACTCGATGCTCTGACAAACCTTCCGCAATTGAAGATAACACAGCACCGGCTTCGACTGACGCAAGCTGGTCAGCATCTCCCATCAGTATCAATTTACATTGAGTGGGTAATGCCTTAAGCAAGCGATTGAACATACCAATATCAACCATGGAGGCCTCGTCCACCACGACCACATCCGCATGCAGTGGATTGTCCTTGTGATGTCTAAATTCAGGTGAACCATGAATCGTTTTGAGTAAGCTATGCAATGTGGTTGCATTTTCCGGCACGGCATCTAATGCCTGTTCTTGACCAACAAAACACGAGCGAACAAACTGGGTATCTTGCTTACCATTGCGCAATGACTCACTTAACCGAGCTGCCGCCTTGCCAGTGGGCGCAGCAACCTTAATGATGAGGCCAGGGGCATGTAACAATAACAGCGCCAGAATTTTGACTATCGTGGTGGTTTTACCCGTCCCTGGGCCTCCGGTGATCACCGTCAGTTGTTTGGATAATGCCATTTTGGCAGCATCTTGCTGGTATTTATCATCAAAGAATGGCTCAAGTGGCATAGACAATGTGTGTTGATGTGTGGATAACGCCAATAATTGCGTCGCCACTTCTACTTCGTGTTGCCAATAGCGTTGCCAGTATAAGTGTCCTTTATCTAAAACAAACGGTTGTGTCACTTGTGACCAATCCGCTTCTTTATCGGTTCCGGCGTGATACACATCACTGCGCTGGTCAATACAGCTCAGCTCTTCTTCATTCAAACCAATACAAATATGACCTACCTTTAGCGCATCGAGTAAGCGATTCACAATCATTTGCCACGGTTTATCCCCCTTGGCAAAAAAACACGCTACACGTCTGGTCAGATGCTCTGGATTAATGGGCATGGACAGATTCTCCAGTAAACAACGCATCTAATGCCTCAATCAACACAAAAGGTACCTCATAGCGATAGACGCCTTGTTCTGATTCGGCATCACGCATGCCTCGACAAAACAAGTACCTCACTCCACCGATATGTTCATCATATTGATAATTAGGAAGCCGTTGTTGTAAGTACCGATGCAGTGCCAGTGTGTATAGCACACCTTGAAGTCCATAATTGCTAGAAGACATCTTGTTGTGCATGGCCTTAGGATCATAGCCTTGGGCAATAAAATTGGATTTGTAATCCATGACGTAAAACTTTCCGTTGTATTGAGCAATCAAATCAACATAGCCATTAAGGTGCCCTACTAGGGATTTGTCTTGAATGGGCACAAACGGGATCTCGGGCGCATGGCTTTCCATGAGTTCGTTAATACTGTGGGTCGTACTGTCACTGAGTGGAAAATAAAATGGCATTTCTTTGAGTAAAGATACCGATGAAACGTCCTTAAGCGCAATAGAATTGTCTCGTTCTAAAGGCCCTTGAACCGTATTTTGTACAAGTTGGTTAAATGCCTCAAAGAGTATGGGATGCAATGTCTCTTCTGCATCTTTTGACTGCTGAAGCATCTCAAATACGCCGTGTTTTTTGATTAATTGCATGACTAAATCCACATCCACACCTGATTTAGCTAACAGTGCAAAATCAGACAACTCCAACACATCATGCAGCAGATTGCCAAAATGTGCTCCTTTAGGCAGGATATCATTATTGACTACCGCTTCGTCTGTAACCAAATCCTCATCCGATGCTTTGGCACGAGCGCTTTCTTCATGGGTGTTTTTACTCAAGCCTGAAAAGCTAGTCATGCGATAACGCTTATCAATGACCCGAGTAAACGTCTGTACCAGTGACGCGTCTGGACTATCTGTAACTGGCTGATAAATACCATGACCATATAGATTGTGATCAGTCACGACACGACTGGTGATATGTGAATGCTGAGGTAGTCCTTTGGGGAGTAATCTACGCAGAGCGCTCTTGTGGGTGTCAATGTCTTCGCCCTCTGCAATAGGGTGAGCAAAGTGTTCTGGCATCACCACAATCGTTTCATGCTCTGCACGGGTCAGGGCAACGTACATTAAACGTGTATCTTCATTATAAACATCTGCGTGCATTTGCTCAGCAAGAATACTTAATCCTTCTTGATTCACATTGGCATGCCATTGTCCATTTTGTTTGACTCGATACACTGAACTCTTCAGGGCACGCTGACTCGTAAGGTAAAGGTCAGGACAATACACAATGGGGTATTGCAGTCCTTTAGATGAATGAATCGTGACAATTTGTAACGCTTGCACATCGCTTTCAAGGCGCAGCTCTCGCTCATCAGAACTCTGCTCGACCATAAACCGAGCCAAGGCTTGCAGCGTTTGTTGTGGCGATAATGCCTCATTTAAAACATGCTCTTGAAGCAGTTCTAAGATATGACGAAGATTAGTAATTCGTCGCTCAGCATTTTGATAACGCCCCAAATTATAATAGGCGTGATGCGTTTCAAATAAGTACGTCATTGCCGCAAACAGACTGTTATTATGCCAAATGTCAGCTGCCTCGTATAACGATGTAATCCATTGTTCAAGCTTTTGATTGTGGCCTTCATTCGCTTGCACGAACGACACTAGTGTGGGACTGAATATCGGCTCAGCAAGCGCGTTTTTCGCTAAAGATAAGCGATTAGGTTGCAACAATGCTTCTAATATACGGTAAAGTGATTTTGCCTCATCTGTAAGAAAGACCGAATCCTTTGTTCGAACGACGGCGGGTATTTTGAGTGTTGCGAGAGCTTGTTGATACCTTTTAGCAATAAAGTTATTACGCACCAAAATAGCAAAATCTTCAGGTCGTTTACTAGGATCCGCAAGACGTTCAAGAATATCCAAGCACACATTGTGACAAATAAGCGTTTCTTCATTTTGTGTCGTTCGACTCGTGCCATCTTCTGTTTCGGCGATGAGCCAAAAATGCAAAGGCTGCTCCACCACTGTATCGTCAGGTTTGTATTTCACACCTGGCTCAACCGGTTGAAACGGCAGTTGCTCATTACCAAAAGGATTGTCTTTTTGCTTAAACAGCTCGTTTGTCGCAGCGACCAAGTTGGGCGCTGAACGCCAATTGAACCCTAACGTTAGGGCAATATCCGCCTGATTGACCGCCTCAATGTACGTATCAATGTCTGCGCCACGGAATTTGTAAATCGCTTGCTTCGGATCGCCAATTAAATACAAATAGTGATGACCAGAACCGAATAAACGGTGGAATATATGCCATTGCTCTGCATCCGTATCTTGAAACTCATCAATTAAGGCTGCACCATAACGTTGTTGAATGGCTTGCTTCATATCCCCGCATGCCTCTTCATTAGATAATATCTGAGCTAAGCGGAGAATCAAATCGTCAAATCCAAGCACCCCTTGGGCATCCAGTCGTTGTGTGAGCTCAGCGCGATAATAGCGATACAATGCATGTTTAAGGCTAACTTCAAGACTGGGTAAAGCTTCTTGATAGGCTTGAGCTGCAAAGATAGGAGGCTGGAACATTGTCACAAATGTATCCCAAAAATCAGACCTGCGTTCCTCCCCTCTTTGCTCGCCTTTATCTCTAAACTGTGTGCCACTTAGCAATTCATTAAATGTGGAAAATGCGGTCAATTCCAAAAATTTTGAAGATAAATTTTGAAAAACGTTGACGCCTTTTGCTTTGAATTTTTTTTGATTTGAGCTGAACCAATCCAGCAGAGGTTTTTCATGCGTACTTAGCCAAGTGTTAAGCGTTTTGGTGTGCACCTCAATGGTTTGTAAAACGGTTTCCCACTCAGCCGTTTTGGCTGGTAGTAACACAACCTCAGACTGCCCTATTTCTTTGAGCCACTCAACTAATGTCTCAGGTGACGTTTCCAGTTGGCTGAATACGCCAGCCTGCATTGGGGTAAGGTCATACGTAAACTGACGCCAAAAGTCATGCACTATTTGCTCTTTGAGTAATGCTGCTTCATTACTCAAAGTTAAATCAAAGCTCTGCTGACTTTCCAACGGAAACTCTGTCAAAATCCGCTGGCAAAATCCATGGATCGTATACACTCCTGCTAAATCTATATCGACTAGGGCTTTGTTCAGTAATGCAATATCCAAGTCGCGTGTGGCATGGCGAGTACCAATCCAATCCATCAGTTGAGCATCGCCGCTTGGAGTATCATAGGCCATTCGCGCGGCATACAATTTGGCTCGAATACGTTCTTTTAGTTCTTCTGTCGCCGCTTTGGTAAAGGTGACCGTTAAAATTTTGTCAATCGGAAGACCTTGCTCAACCACTAATCGCAAAACAAGATATGCGATCGAGTAGGTTTTCCCCGTTCCCGCACTCGCTTCTATACAAGTGATCCCTTTTACAAAAGGCTGAGCGATCGGATCAAATGGCTGACTCATGAACGCACTCCTTTGCTCGCAAAGAAAATCTTTTCTAGCAATTCTATGCTTTGTGTTTGAGATTTCTGATCCCAGATATCAGCGAAAGAACGGCCTTGCGAGATCCGAACAATTTCGTCATCTGCAATGGCGTCGTAGCCAATCCCTCTGTGTTTATCAAATTGCTTATGCGCAGAACTCTCTGCTTTCTCTCTGCGCTCGATTTCTTCAAGTTTTACTGACTTAGAACTGTGATAAGTGGTCAGCCATGACCACGCTAACTCAGGCCAATAATGCAATGGATCATCATGCGCATCAATGTACATTTTTATCAGTAGAGATAAGTCCATCTCAATATCATTAAATTCCTTATGCACGACTTTTTGTCCATCTCCTACGCCAAACAGATACACGGGTTGTTGTGTGATGACATTGACCAGTCCAGCACGAATGAAATCCTTGGTTTTGAAGCGACCAAAGCGCGCTTGAATAAAGCCGCCTGAATAATATTGAGGTATTGAGCCTTGAATGTGGTAATCACCAGATGTGACATCCACATTAAACACTTGTGATTGACACCCTAGTTGCATTTGTTGAACCGCTACAGCAAATCGTTCTACCAATTTGATCTGAAGGTCAAGTTGTCTCTTCCCTACTTCACCACTTAACCATTGACCCGAACCATATAATTGATTCGAAATTGACTTACAATCAGCGCCGTCTAAGAAACGTTTAAAAATATTTTGATTCAACTGGTACCGCTCTAAGTTACCCATTGCAAAAGGTTCATGAGGCTCAATGATAGAGTTAAGGCTATACAGTCTGACCCCTAATCGCTTTTGCAAAAACCAACGTTGAGGATGACAAGCAAAACTCACTAAATCATCTAATTCAATGACATCGAATTGATGTGAACTCGTCGAAAGAGGCAATTCAGCCCAGGCCGCATCGTCTGCTTGCTCAGCAATTTGCTGAGCAATCTGCCCGTTGTGATGGGCAAACGTTCTTACTCGGCTATCAGGCAAAAAATAGTGTTTGGCAAACGGCTGTAATGGATGTTGAATGACAAACTGTTCTATCGTAACACCTAATACATCCAACAATTCTTGAACCACAACAGACGGTGGAATGGCTTGTAATTTTTTTTGCGACTGCCCAATATAACTTAAGTGCAAATGAGTTCTCGCAGATAACACCACTTCCAAAAATTGATAGCGGTCATCAATCCTCACTGAACGGTCTCCTAGTTGAAAATCATCCGCCATCAAATCAAAACTGCGATGCTGTTCAGGTCTCGGAAACTCGCCATCATTTAACCCAAGTACACACACAACCTTAAATGGAATGCTGCGCATCGGGAGAATGGAGCAAAAAGTCAGCTGTCCCGCCATAAATCCTTGTGAGCTTTTGCGCTCGCTGATTGCATTATCTAACCAAGAACAAATAGTTTGAAGTTCATACTGATTATTCATTAGCTCAGAACATGGATAGTCTAAGTTGAGTTGGGCATACGTTCTGAACAGTTCTTGTACCAGAGGTTCTTGTGAATCAAACACTCGAATCGTCAGCTCATTTAACCAAGTTTCCCATTGAGCCAGCGTCTTACTGCTAAGCGCTTGCTCTGACCACACAAACAAACACTCTCTAACAAAATAATCGAGCTTTTCCAATAAAGCTAATTGCCCTCCCTCGATGGATACCTCCTGACCTTGCATTGCAAAACCATGCATCAGTTGTGCAATACCCGCATCCCAGGTATTCAAAGATAACGCGGGTAAGCCCAGACTGACGCGATGTTCTGATGATTTGCCCCAGCGAATATGCGTTTGCTCCACCCAGGTGACCAACTGCTCAACATCCGCAGCCGTTATATTAAGAAACGTCTGAATCATGGGTCTTTCTAATATATCGACCACATCAGACCAGGCAAACCGTCCAGGCAAGAGATTAAGAATGGACATCAATGTCGCATACACTTGATTACCTTGTTGTGGCGCTTTGTCCGCAATCGCATAAGGCATATCACTGATCGCAAATACCGCGTCAATAAACGGCTGGTAATCGGTGATATTCGGTGCCATCACAGCAATATCTCGAAGTTCGAGTTCAGGATGTTGTTGCAACTGGCGTAAAATAGCATCTTTGACGACTTCCACTTCACGTAACCTTGAATGACACGATACGACTTGTAACGAATCGTCTGCATCGCTCATAGGAGGTTGGGATACATTATGCAAAATGGCATGTTGAATTGAGCCAAGTACCGTATCTGCTTCAAATTCTTGATCGGTACTGTCAAACTCCCAATGAAATTGCGCTTCTGTCAGTAATAATTTGTGGAAATCTTTGCCCTGCTGGCCAAGCAAAGACAATAATGGATGCTCACTAGATAAATCAATTTGTTCTGTTGAAGCGCCAAACTCAAGCATGTCTGTCGCATCGATTCGTTGTATAAGTTGCTCTAAACGGGTTTGCGAGCGAGAGCGAAGATCTGCCCAGTAGCCCTGAGTGGGTTGCGTAATAAAAATATGGACATCAATGTGTTTCGAGAGACCTTGCAACACGCGTACAAACACTTGAGGCATAGAATGGATCCCAAAAACCGAAATGCGAGGTGGTAACTCTTTGAATTGTCCCACTGCGCTATTCTCAAGAGCTTGGATGAGATTTATCCACATTCGTCCGATGTGCTGTTCATCCTTGATGCGCTGCAGAACTCGCCGCCATATCTTTAAGGTCCAGTGCTTCCGTATTGCTCCACTATCCACATCCGAAGCTGACTCAGAGTCCATCCAATGTGGCCGAAAAATCTGATATTGATCGAATAACTGCGTCAACTGCTGAGCGAGCTGAAAACGCTTATTGCCATTATCTTCGCGCAAATAACGCTGTACCTCTTCAAATTCTGGGCATTTCTGTTCACAGATGTCTTTGAGAACACCATCCACTACCCACACTAAACGCTCACGTGAGAAATGTTCCGGTTTGAGGCTTTGCTCAGCACAAACCTGCATGCTGATCTGATTAAAAAACTTATTTGGAAATAAAAACTCATAGTTCGCCATCACGCCAAAACGGTCAGATAAGCGTTGCAATAACCACCGTTCCATCCCCTGTGACTGGATTAAAAACACCTCTTTAGCAAATACATCAGCCAGTGGCTGCGACTGAATAACCGTTGCCAAATGCTCTAGCAGATGCTCTGTTCTATTTGAGGTATGTAGGGTAAATGCCATCGTGTCCTATCTATGTGAAGGGTCATTGTGAAATACAAGACTTATAATAGACTGCGAATGGCGTTTTGGAAATAGACGATTTTTGTATGTGTTGCGTTAGGCGACACAATGCCTGAAGTGACTTTCAAATACTACCTGGAGATGAGCATTAAAACCACCACATGAGCTGTGCAGCTAATATAGACCAGTTTTCTTGATCATTGATTTGAGTGTTTGGAAATATGATCGGCGTTAGCCGCGCGGTCCCTTTCACTGAATGCGCTTCAACGTGCAACACCAAATTATCACGTAGTTGCCACTCGGTACCAACGGTCCAGGTATGTTGATAGCCAAAAAATGACGGCATACCGGTTCGTGCCGAAAACGCTTCGCCATTTTTATCTGCCCAATCGCGCACATACCAGTCATAACGAGCTAAAAGTTTCAGTGATGGTGTGAGTGAATAACGAGTTTGCAAAAATGCACCTGAACCACGTGATTTGTCACGATAGCCTGGGAAGAAAAATTCGTTAACTAATACTTTTTGTGTAAATAACTCCGATGCAACCTCAAATTTTTTACCCTCATACCTCAATGCAAGCATCCATTGGTTAAAGCTATTTTTACCATCTAAAAATAGATCTGGTTCGGCCGCATGATAGGTTAAAACAGAATCAAGATAATTCATGGCTAATGTGAGTCTTTGTTTTGGGATCGTTACATAGACACCCGCTTGCTCGACAAAATCCTGTAACACATTCCCGCGGGGCAACAATGAGAGAAGGATATTTTGCTCATCATCGCTAAAGTCTCGATGCCCCCGAGACCATCGCATCTCAATATCCCCCCAGTCAAGCCAGTGATTGAATTGTAATGCCACGCCATCCGAGCTTAATGCCACATCTCGAAAACCGTCATAATACTTAGACTGTGGCAAAATAATAGATGGACGAGTATGAGGTGTATCTCGAGTGGCGGAGTAAAGCCAATGATTATTTTTGTACCGCCCAAGTTGCACTCGCGCATCCCAAGCTGCGTTAATGGGCTGGTGGTATTCAATAAACAAGTAATCCAGACGGCCACCAGAAACGTGGCGATTGCCATTATTTTGATACGTAAATTGGCCGGCCAAATGGAGATCTGGCGTAAACTGCACAGCGGCGCTTACCCCTAGTTCGGTTAATCTCGTACTCGCATTGCCCTCATCATTGACATAATTCGTATGCGGTGCCTTTATGACTCCTTGAGCCACAAAGCCGTTTACAGTGAACTTATCCACAAACTCCTTTGCTACACTAATATCAGAGTGGAACAATAAACCAAGGCAAGCAAACCAATACAGGATTTTCATTGATACACCTGCCAACCCAATCTATTGTGATAGGCGTAAAGTTTTAAAGGTTCAAGATTGAGTTCTTCAGGGCGTTGGATAAATCCGAGGCTGCCAGGATTGTTTCGAACGTATTCAATGACGGCTTCATCAGAATTCAAAATGATCGGTTCATTTACTCGTCCAGAAAAAATACGCTGTTGCCAGATGCGTTTGACTTGATACGGAAACAAATCCAAGCGTTCTGATAAGAAACCGATATACGAATCTGAATCATCATTTTGTAAGATCGGTGTCACCACCTCCCCTGTCGGCAAGCGGTTTGTGCGACCAGTAAAAATACGCTGTAATTCTATTTGAGATAATTCTAATTCAGAATCAATATTAGCCACAACGATGTATTTTTTGTCATTTTCAGCATAAGCGCTTATCACGACAAAAAGAAATAACGAAATAGCTAATTTAAACATGGTGGACGATCGTAAAGTTAAACAACTTAACTATAGAACAATATGAACGAAACGCGAATATTATAGAGATAATCATCAAAAAAGATAAAAAAAAAGCCACTTCAAAGAAGTGGCTTTTTCAATCATCTACGAATTATGCAAATGCACTTTCTAAAATGTTGTTAAACGTTGCGCTTGGGCGCATAACGGCTTCACGTTTTGCTGGATCGGAGTAGTAATACCCACCAATATCAGCAGGTTGGCCTTGTACGGCAATCATCTCTTCAACAATCTTATCTTCGTTTGCGCTCAACTTCTCGAACAATGGTGCAAACTGAGCAGCCAAATCCGCATCTTGAGTTTGCGTAGCAAGCTGTTCTGCCCAGTATAAGCATAAGTAGAAGTGTGAACCACGGTTATCTAACTTACCCACTTTACGCTGTGGTGATTTGTTATTTTGCAACAATTTACCTGTTGCTGCATCCAAAGCATCAGCCAAAATTTTAGCGCGAGCGTTGCCATTTTTCTCAGCAAATTGCTCAATCGATACCGCTAATGCAAGGAACTCACCAAGAGAATCCCAACGCAAATAGTTTTCTTCTACTAACTGCTGAACGTGCTTCGGTGCTGAACCACCCGCACCTGTCTCAAATAAGCCACCACCGGCCATTAATGGCACAACAGAAAGCATTTTAGCTGACGTACCCAACTCAAGGATTGGGAATAGGTCCGTTAAGTAGTCACGCAGGATGTTACCTGTTGCTGAAATCGTGTCTAAGCCACGGATCACGCGTTCAAGAGTATAACGCATTGCACGCACTTGCGACATGATACGAATATCCAAGCCTTCTGTATCGTGTTCTTGCAAATATAATTCGACTTTCTTAATCAATTCGTTCTCATGTGGGCGATACGGATCTAACCAAAATACCACTGGCGTATTCGAATTGCGGCAACGATTTACAGCCAATTTGACCCAGTCGCGAATCGGAGCGTCTTTGGTTTGACATGCACGCCAGATATCGCCTTCTTCGATTTCTTGCTGCATTAAGACTTCACCCGTATCGTTATCCACAATACGTGCTAAGCCATCGCATGCCGCTTCAAATGTTTTGTCGTGTGAACCGTATTCTTCGGCTTTTTGTGCCATCAAACCAACGTTCGGTACCGTGCCCATTGTCGTTGGGTCAAAGTTGCCGTTTGATTTGCAGAAGTTGATCATTTCTTGGTAAATCCGCGCAAACGTTGACTCAGGAATAACCGCTTTACATTCGTATTGATTGCCATCGGCACCCCACATCATACCGCCTGAACGGATCATAGCGGGCATCGATGCATCAACAATCACATCACTTGGTGAATGGAAGTTGGTAATGCCTTTGGTCGAATCAACATAAGCCAAACGCGGACGGGTTTTGTGACATTCGTGTAAGTCGCGCTCGATTTCTTCACGAGTCGCTGCTGGTAACGTTTGAATTTTTTCGTACAGCTCAGCCAAGCCGTTGTTTACATTAATGCCTAACTCATCGAATAAAGCACCGTGCTTGGCAAACGCTTCTTTGTAATAAATTTTGATTGCATGGCCAAACACGATTGGGTGTGACACCTTCATCATGGTCGCTTTTACGTGTAGTGACAATAAGATATCAGCGCCTTTACAGTCTTCGAACTCACGCTCATAAAACTCACATAAAGCCTTTTTGCTCATGAACATCAAATCAAGCACTTCTTTGTCTTGAAGAGGCAGTTCCGCCTTCATAACATGGGCATTACCATCTTTGTCCACTAATTCCATTCGCACGTTTCGCGCCTTATCCAATGTCATGGACTGTTCACCGTGATAAAAATCACCTTCTTTCATGTGCGAAACGTGGGTTTTCGACCATTGTTTCCACTCGCCCATGCTGTGTGGGTTTTTGCGTGCGTATTCTTTTACTGCACGTGGCGCACGACGGTCAGAGTTACCTTCACGTAATACAGGGTTAACGGCACTGCCTAAGATCTTGCCATAACGAGTGCGGATTGATTTTTCTTCATCCGTCTGTGGCTCATCAGGAAACGCTGGTAACGCATAGCCTTTCTCTTGTAACTCCTTGATACACGCTTTTAATTGCTGCACTGAAGCAGAGATATTCGGTAATTTGATAATGTTCGCATTGGGATCTTGCGTTAATTGGCCAAGGTGACCTAGGTTGTCTTCCACTTTTTGATCATCTGTCAAAAACTCTGAAAACTCTGCCAATACTCGAGCGGCAACACTGATATCACTGACATCAACATCAATCTCAGCTGACGCAGCAAACGTGCGAATGATAGGTAAAAAAGAAGCCGTTGCTAGTAGAGGTGCTTCATCGGTATAAGTATAAATAATTTTTTGTTTGTTTTCAGACATGACGTTCGCAATTCCAAATTGAGAGGTTGTGTTGTGAATCCTTATATTTCCTAGATAGTAAAGGCTTAAGGGAAAATAATCAAGACTTGTAAATTGGTCTTACCAATATTAATGCAATCATGCTAAACGCTTTATTTAATTAACAAAAATGCCCTTTTGATTAACTTTTTAAATTTGAGATACGACTAATTGGTAGGGGTAATTTAACGCTTGACAGCTTTGTGGAATTACTCAATAGTTAACATCATCATAACATACAAGGATGTCCCATGGCATTTTCATCTGACCAAATAGCAGAACTCGATTTACTCTTACTGTTTCCCGACACCAGTCACATGCAAGGGCTCAAAATCCATCATGACGCTGACCCAGCAAAGATTGCAGCTGCTCAGCGATTGTTTGGTAAAGGTGTAACCACCCAAATTGATGGTGGGTATTTGACTGAACTAGGACATGACTTGGCTAAGCACGTGAATATTTTGCAGTCCGCGCTAGCAAAATAATCATTCGCTTAAGACGTGTTTGAACCCCTCACGATACGATGTTACCGCAAAATCTGGAAAACGGCATTTGAACTTATCTGATAAGAATATATTGTCAATGCCGTAGCGCGGCCACAGTTCCTGTGTTTCCGCTAACGTGGGTTTGATGTATTTTAAACACTCAAGTTGCCATCTTTTCAACACTTGGTATTCACAAGGTCGGCTGAGAATATCTTGAGAATATTGAATGATTTCAGCATAAGTCATCCGCTCATCGTCGCAAGGCAAATGCCATGTTTGACCAAATGCATCCTCGGTCATCCCCAAAAGGGCTGTCGCTTTCCCAGCGTCTTCAACGTGAATCAGCGTTCGCTTAGTGCTATCGGAGACGAGGACTCTCGCTTTACGCCCTTTCCGCAGGGCTTTGAGCACCATCAAGTTAGTGAAACTCAATGTTTTACCTGGTCCATAAAATTCTGGCGCACGGGCTATTAGGGCTTGCAGACCATTGTGAGCCATTGCCTGCAACACACTTTGTGTCATATTAGCTCTGACTCGACCTTTTGGTCCTTCCCCGACCAAGGGGGATTCTTCAGTCAAAACCGACACATCTTGCGGATACATATAGGTGTTATCAAAAAACACGAGCTTCGCATTGTGGTTAAGGCACGCTTGGATAACGTTTTGGGTGATCAATGCAAATTGTGCTTGCCAAAGTGTGGTATTTAACGGTAAACCCACCACAAAATACACTGTGCTAGCGCCCTCTATGACTTCAAAAGTCCTATGTGCATTACATAGATCTGCATCCATTAGCGTAAAACCATTGTCTTGTGTAAACGAGTGGGTAAGCTCAAAAGGATGCCGACTCACCAAACGAATCGGATCATCTGTCAAAGACGACAAATGCGTGGCCACCGAACGACCTATCGGACCGGTAGCCCCTAAAACAACCTGCATGTTGGGTTCCTTACATCAAAACAATTTTTTAATTAGACAATCTTCACTGACAATATTGACTGCTGTCAAAGTCGTCAACTTTATTGTACAAGCGATTTTTTTAAGTACTGTTTGTTTTATATACAATTCGAGTTAATCTTTTTGCTGTAAGTTAACAGCAAGACCTCTCCAATGAATAATTTTAACCAATTCACCAGCTTCGCGGTGTTCGCCACTATCTGTATTGTCGGCATTCACTTTGCTTTTTATCTGATAAAACAAGACAAAACACTTATGGCGTTATTGCCCATCGGAAGCGTGTTATGTTGTGCGTTTTATTACCTCAAAAGATACACCGAAATTGATAACGGCGAGTAACACGCTTTTTACCGCATTCCGTAAATGCTTTCTAACACTCTCATTCCAATCAGTTCAGCTGGATTGGCACCACTTCGACTGGCATCAAGATTGGCCAGTAGCGAAAAGGACAAATCATATTCCGGTAGATAGCCGACGAATATCGATACGCCATGGGCATTGCCACGTATGACTGTACCACCAAGGTGTTGCGACTTCCCTAATCCAGTTTGCCAACCTCGATTCTCTGAAGCGTCTAGACCTATCAAAAGACGCTTTGACTCCTGAGATAAAAACGACGATGTCATCATTAGATGCATGAATCGAGTCACATCATGCGTCGATGCCATTACCGATTTGGATGGTCCAGACCATTCAATACGCCAATTTTGTAAATGGATGAATGTTGGCCCAGGTTTAAATGCAAATTGCGGATGCGCATAACGGTATCCAAAGGATACGTTATTTGGCAATACCGAATCACTATATCGAGTATCCTCAAGTCCTAAAGGAACAAAAAGATACTCTTTCAAGGCATCCGATAATGACATGTTGGTTGCTCGGGCCAGTGCCTCACCCAGTAACAGACCATTCGTCGCACTATAACGATAATCGTTACCAGGGATAAAACTCAGAGGTTGATTTGGCAGCCAAGTAAGCAACTCGTCACTCCGCCAAAGCCGTGTCGGCGCTTGCTCGACTTGTCTTTGAAACGCTTGCTCACGGAGATAATCCGTTAAGCCGGTTGCTTGATTGGCAAGATTGCGCAAAGTAATGACTGATGCATGTGGTGCCTCAGGCACATATTGCGCTAATGCATCATCCAGTGTTACCACCTGTAAATCATGTAATCGTAACAATAAAGTCACAAGCATGGCATGAGATGCATCCGCGAGATAAAACTGTGCGCCTAATGGCATCTTGGTATGTTCGTTTAATTGACCAAATGCAACCTGTGTATATACGTTTGCTTGAGAGCCTAGAAGTGATGAAAATACCACACCCGTTGCGCTGGAATCTTCTGCTAAGGCACCTACTAGTTCAGATAGCGCTTCTGCGGTTAACAAAGGTGGTAAGGATTGAGGCTTATCAGATGAGGAAGCTATTTTGAACCAAACACCAACTAACAATATTGAGACAACGATGCCCAGAAATATAAATTTAGTATGTCTAATGACAAAATGTTTCATTCAGGGAGTTCCTGATAAATTACTCAACTAATTTAAGTAGTTTATCAGCGACTTTCACAACTTCAAGTGCACAATTATTAGGTAGTAAAGCAAGCTCTTTTTTGCACATCATTAATAAATATTTGACGCGGTTCTGAGCAATAAACAGTGCCTCTTCAGTCGAAGCATTCTGTGCCAATATCGTGACAATATTAAGCGTGTTATTTTGTGCGTCCGTCTGCCAGTCTTGCATATCATCTAAAATTTGATAAGCAATGGCGAACTTAGCCGCAATGTAATTGACGTTAGGGAGCAAGTCATTGCGGTCGATCAAAATCATTGGCAATGCCAAGGCTAAACGGAATAATGGGCCTGACTTCTGCGCTGCAATATTTTCATATTGTTTCGAATCTTTGATATTAGACTTGTCCAAATCTAAGGTCTGACCTTTTATTGTTTCAGCAACGGCTTTGTGTACTTCATTCAAACATGCACGGATATGTTCAGGATGGGTAAGATCGGTAAGGGCACCAAATGCAGCACTGATCATAGCGTCACCAGTGCAAATCGCACGAGCCTTACCAAATTTCTTCCACACTGCCATGTGACCGCGACGGTATGCATCACCATCTTGTAGATCATCATGAACGAGTGAAGCGTTATGTAAAAGTTCAACAGTAGCAGCAATTGCTAGGACGTCTGATTGAGGAAGACCCAATTGAATGCCCGCATTGATACAGATCTTAGCACGAGTTCGTGCACCGCCGGATTGCAGGTGAAATGCAACCGCTTCGTCATTATCAAGACGGTTTAACATCTCAGTCTCAGTGAGTTCACACAACATCTTGATAGTTTGTGTTGATAATAAACTTACGTTTTCCATGCTGGCCTCGTATTATTATTATAAGTACCGGTTGAACGTATTGAAGTAAGAGGAAAAATAAGACCAGCCAAACATTAGCTTGACTGGTCAATCGTCATATCAAACTTACGCTTGATCCGCTGTGCCTTTTACAGTTTGGCTTTCAGACGTTGCTGCATACCAAATCAATAGACCAAATGCGACTTTGTTCACTAAGTCAGCTAGGTTGTATACGATGTTTAACGCCTCTGGAGACGCTGCACCTAACATATAACCCATGACATAGCCGATTGGGTAAATTGCCCAACCTACAGTCACAATCCAACGCATTGTGTTATAAGCATACTTAACCGCATCAGAAGCATTCTTCTCTGCTGCTTTACCTGCTTCACCAGCAAAGATTTCATATAAGATGTAGAACCAACCTAACATCCCGATAACAAAACCGATGGTGATGTCCATATAACCCGCTTCCGCTAAGTAACCTGGAACAAGCATGACTAACGTACCGATGAGCAAACGCCAGAAGATGCCGGCAGTCGCTACACCAATCGCACGTAAAATTAAGTAAAACTCAATCATTAGCAATGGTACTGTTAACAACCAGTCAATATATCTAAATACAGTTGGTGAAGTGCCTGTATCGACCCATACATCACGCATGTAGAAATAATGCACTGCAGCAATGAATGTAACTAGTGCAGAAACCACTAGAGACGTTTTCCATTTTGCAGTGACTGATTGCGTTTCCCAAAGGAAAAACACAGTAGATGCCATTAGAGCCATCGAGATTAGCCAGAATGAAATTCCGACAAAATCGTTCTGGTCTAGGTTACCTGCATACGCAGTACCTGGCACCATCATCAGCAAACCCACAGCGCCTAGCGCTTTGAGTAAGCTTCCTTTTTGTAGCACATTTGAAATTTTCATTTTTTTATTGCCTTCTTATTTTTTTAAAAAAATAGATGTGTTCCATAGTGACCACAAGAATTGTGTCCCTAGGTACATTTATTGATACTTATGACTACAAAGATGGATCTCTATTTGTTAATTTTTGGTTAACATATTAAGAACGAAAATGTTCACAATTTTTTACATTTATGAAATAAACGCAGAAGACATAAGGGATTGCTAAGATAAGTTGAAGGCATCAATTTTTGAAAAATAATTTGATGCCAAGAGAGGAAAGTGTGCAAAATTGCCCTAATTAGCAATTTTTTTGATATATACCAACACCGCAAGTAAAACAACGGATACTGGTAATAATGCCATGCCAGGTGATCCTTCTAAAACAAAGGTTCCGGCAGTCCAAATCAACGCAACCAAACACGTTGCAATCACGGCTAAGAAAAAGAGTTTTTTAAACATGTTAAACCTTCATTATTGAGTTGTGACGCAATTGATACGCATCAAATTACATATGAGGTCACTATTGCTCAATTGGTTGGCGATCTGTGACTATCATTTGTCGCTCAACTCTGGGACTGGGTGCGATAATAAATATATCACCGTTGCGACCGGTTAATTGGGATGGCACACCGTTTTGCTGTGCTATGTGTGCATTGATATCCATATGATAACTCTCACCGTGTGTTGGGATCGCGCAATCAGGTTGTACCCACCGGTACATCTGTGCCAAATTTTCTGCATTGGCATGACCCGAAACGTGAATAGTATGTTGAGTATCCTCTTGCTGGATGACACGGATCTCTCGTTCTTTGAGTTGTTGCGTAATTTTGTCAACAAACGCTTCATTACCAGGGATCACCATAGAGCTGAATATCACACTATCCCCTGCTTCCAAATCACACCAACGATGATTGTTGCGCGCAAGTTTTGCAAGGGCTGCACGTGGCTCACCTTGACTGCCTGTCGCCACAATCAATACCTCGTGTTTAGGCAAATAACCAATGTGTCGTGATGGGATCAC
This sequence comes from Glaciecola sp., assembly GCA_018623155.1. Lineage (GTDB taxonomy): Bacteria > Pseudomonadota > Gammaproteobacteria > Enterobacterales > Alteromonadaceae > Opacimonas. Next base: position 2,848 of record JAAZVZ010000015.1, on the reverse strand, counting down.
TTGCACTTCTTCTGGCCAATACCCACATTGACGAGCAATACTGATCATATTTTCCAGTGCTCGACCAAATACAGCCATATACCTATCCGTGGTAATGGCGACTTGTGCAAGGCTGACTAGCCGAGCAATATTACTGGCAAAGCAAGTAACAACAACTCGACCCTGTTGAGCTTTGACCACTTGGGTCAATCCGTTCAAACAAGCTTGTTCAGACAAGACATCATCGGTTTTGGGAGCGTTTGTGGAATCACACACCATCGCCGTGATGTTTTTGCTACCTAAAGCTTTATAGCGACTCTTTTTAAACTTGTTACCAATGACTGGTTCATCATCGATTTTCCAATCTGCGGTATGTAACACTCTCCCCGCTTCGGTTGTGATCAACAATGCTTGTGTTTCAGGTATAGAGTGTGTGATCGGCAGCCATTTAACAGTGAATGGACCTAGATCAAGTTCGTCACCTGGGTTTACTTCCACTATCGGCAATTCGTAATACAGTTCTTCTCGATAGAATTTGCGCCGAATCACTTCAGCGGTAAAACGTGTGGTATACATCGGTACTTGAAGCTGAGGCCAGATGTGCAAAAGTGCCCCAATGTGATCCTCGTGTGCATGAGTCAACACAATCGCTTGCAAATCGTCTTTGCGCTCGATAATAAATTGCGCATCAGGAATGACCATGCCGTGACGTTTCACGTTTTCCAAATGATCTTGTGCTGGGTCAAGCGGGACATTAAACGTCGAACCACAATCGACCATCAACCAACTATGAGAGTGGCCGTATAAATTGAGATTCATGCCAATTTCGCCGGTTCCGCCCAAGGGGAGAAACCAGAGATCGGACAAAGAAGGGCTAAGTGAATTTTTTATGATTGACATATCAATATGATACGCGATTTAGGCTTAATTAGTTTTAGGTAATTTAAATTAAAACAACTCAAAGCCTGCCCGACCAAAACGATGATAATGTGGGAACACATCTGCAATTTCAGACTCTCCTAAACCAAACCACTGTGCGACTTGTGCCCCAAACTGTTCAATAGAGGTGGTTGGGATGATGCGCCCGTCACCCAAATCATCCAAACTGTTGATGACCTGTTCCGGCACATCACCTTGAATATGGCCGCCTTGAATCGGACTGCCCATAATCACTTGGTGCCCAGCCCAACCGTGGTCGGTGCCATCGCCATTCGAGGTCAAGGTCCGACCAAACTCAGATTGCGTAAACGTCACTACATTGTCCGCCATGCCACGGGCTTGTAGATCTGCATCAAAGCCAGCCATTGCCTCCGATAATATCGTTTGCAAGCGAGGCAATTGATTGACTTGATTATCATGGGTATCAAACCCACCCAAAGAGGCAAAAAAGATCTGACGTCGTTGCCCTAACACCGATTGTGCTTGAATGACGCGGGCGATCATTTGGAGTTGTTCAGCAAGATTCTCGGTCGTTCCATAAGTCACATCAGTCGTCGGAATATCCGCAAGAGCTGAACTCAACATCGCGTTGTTTTCGCGCACCGCAAGGAGTTTTTGTGCATAGGCACGACTGAAGGTATCTTCGGCAGCATTGAGGATCCGCAAATAATGCTCAATGCGATGATTATTCCAGTCAAATTCCGGATTGAGACCACCAAACTGCTCCACGCCATCGGTATTCATCACATAATGCTGAGCCTGACGACCTGACTGAAATAGATTTGTGCCACCAAGACTGAAACTCAAAGGTAATGGCGTGTCTGCCTCCATTAGTAAATCGGCCATGCGACCGCCCCAGCCCGAGGTGGTTCCAGTATCCATGACGCCATTTTGCCACAGCGCTTGCTGATCGTTATGCGAAAACAACTGCGGAGGTTGCAACGCATCATTGCTGAGTAATTCAGTTTTGGTCGCTGGTGCTAACATCGGACCAATATTAGTGACCATTGAAGCACGCCCGTTGTTAAATAAACTCGCCAGTGCACTGGCTGAGTCAGGCATTGCCAGTGGCATCGCATCTGACTGATTCAATGTCACTAATTGTTCACGTGGTACCGCCAACGTTTGACGAGTTCTCGCGTAATCTTGATAGCTGGTGTTATCGGTTGGGATGAGTAAATTGAAACTGTCATTGCCACCGTATAAAAAGATACATACTAACGCTTTATAATCACTGAATCGATGGGCCGAAATGGCCTGACTCAACTGTAACTGATTGGCCAACGTTGAAAAACTGGCTATCCCGCCTAATGTCGCCCCGATAGAGGTCGCTAAAAATTGTCGTCTGTTCATGAGGCCACTCCTATCGTTGCACGGCAAATTGGGGAGAACCCGTCACCAAAAAGACCAGTTCTTGGATGCGCTCACGGTCATTGAGCCATTGTCTGGCTTGCACATCGTAACTGATCATCGCACTGCGCATCTCAGAAGACATCGAGCCGGCCAAGAGTACAGTGTCCAGATAATCAATAAAGGGTTCCACGTTCTGCGCAATCATCGGCGTAAATTGAGCATAATCGATGGTCATGCCTCGTTCGTGCCCGCCATCAACTTCTGCTGTGCTAGGCACCCACATCGACCACCAACCTGCATGATTAGAGTTACGCACCATGTACGTATCATTGATGATTTGCATCTCCGGAGCCACTAAACCACTATCAGCAAGTTGACCAACCGGTGAAAAATCATCGAGGAAAAAATTAAATACCGACGGCGCCGCTAGTGGTGCCTGATTATGAGGATATTCTAACCACTGTGGACCCAGCTCACCGTCTTTATATAAGCCAAAGGCCCTGATTAATTGCATGCCCCGTATAATGGGTTCTTTGATTTTGCCAAAACTGGATGCCTGTTCATTGATTGGCGCTCG